>NZ_FJUR01000003.1 GCF_900067135.1 Rhizobium sp. 9140
GGCGAGTTTACCTTCACCCTGTTTGTCGTGATTGCCGTTTCGCTTGTCGCTTCCTGGGTGGTGGCAGTGTTATTCACCCCCCTGCTGGGCGTGACAATCCTGCCGAAAACCATGAAATCTCACCATGATCAGAAGGGCCGCGTTGGCGCGCGGTTTGCCTGGCTCCTGGGCATTGCCATGCGCTGGCGTTGGATCACGATCATCGCCACAGTGGTTGTCTTCGCACTGTCGCTTGGCGGTCTCGGCCTTGTACAGCAGCAGTTCTTTCGGCTTCCGACCGCTTAGAACTCATTGTGGACTGGAGCATGCCCCAAAACAGCACGATTGCCGAGACCGACCGGCAGATGGCGAAGTTTGAGCGCGAGAAGCTCACAGGCAATACCGACATCGACCATTGGTCGACCCATGTCGGCGAAGGTGCGCCACGCTTCATCCTCTCCTACGACGTGCAGACGCCGGCTGTCTGGTTCGGACAGATCGTTATCGTCGCCAAGGATCTCGACTCGCGCGACAGGTTGCGTAAGGATCTTCAGGCCTATCTTGCGAAGACGTTCCCGGGGACCGATGCCTTCGTCAAACTGCTGGACATTGGTCCGCCCGTCGGCAAGCCAGTGCAGTACCGCCTCAGTGGCCCCGACATCCAGGGGTTCGCGATCTTGCGCTGAAATTCGGCGCGGTGATCAACCGCCAGCCGCTACTGTCTAACATGACCTATGACTGGAACGAGCCGACGCGTGTCGTGAAGGTGGACGTTCTTCAGGACAAAGCGCGTCAGCTCGGCGTGTCGTCCGAGGATATCGCGAACGTGCTGAACAGTGTCGTCCAAGGGACTTCCATCACCCAGATCCGCGACGACATCTATCTGATCGATGCCATCGGCCGGGCCGAAGACGCCGAGCGTGGATCGATCGAGACGCTGCGCAATCTCCAGCTTCCGGGGGCGGACGGCAAATCTGTGCCGCTGTCCGCCGTTGCGAAATTCCGCTACGAACTCGAACAACCGAAGATCGCGCGAAGAGACCGCATCCCGACGGTCACCATAAAGGCCGCCGTCGTCGGACCGACACAACCGGCAACCATTGTCGAACAGCTTAAACCTGACGTGCAGAAGTTCACCGACGCCCTTCCAGTGGGTTACAAGGTCGAGATCGGCGGTTCGGTGGAATCGAGCGCGGACTCGCAGGCTCCCATCATCGCCGTTGCGCCGCTGATGCTGTTTACAATGGTGACAATCCTTATGATCCAGCTTCAAAGCTTCAGCCGTCTCTTCCTGGTGTTCGCCGTCGCGCCGACCGCCGTGATCGGGGTGGTCGCGGCGCTCTTGCTTAGCAATGCGCCTATGGGCTTCGTCGCGATCCTCGGCGTGCTTGCCTTGATTGGCATCCTCATCCGAAACTCGGTTATTCTTGTTGTGCAGATCGAGCATCTGAGGAGCGAGGGCGTCGCGCCGTGGCAGGCCGTCTTCGAAGCGACCGAACACCGGATGCGCCCGATACTTTTGACGGCGGCGGCCGCCACTCTCGCGCTCATACCGATCTCGCGGGAGGTATTCTGGGGACCAATGGCTTACGCCATGATGGGAGGGATCGTTGTGGGCACGGTCCTGACGCTCCTGTTCCTCCCGGCTCTCTACATCGCCTGGTTCCGGATACCTGCCCAGGATGCAGACGTGTCAACCGTCTCGGCGTGACCCTTGTATAAACTGGCGCGTTGAAAGCGCCCCGTAAAAAACTCAACCGGTTGGATCCATTCATGCCCGTATCGCTTTTTGTCATTCTCAGTCGGTCATCCGGCAGGCTTGTGTTTTTAGCTTTGATTGCTTCTTTGTCGGGATGTGCATCGCGGCCGTCAGCAACGGTCCTCGAGCCCGTCTCGATAGGCCAGAATATGGGCCAGAAAGTCAGTCTCCTCGCCGTCACCAACCGGAACAAGGTCGAAAAGGACGGTGGCTTCGGCAGCAACTGGGCAGGGAACCTGACATACGAACGCTACGACTTCTCGGTGCCGCGCGAACGGACGGTCGCGGCCATCAGGTACCCGTCCAGTACTCCGGACACACGACGGGATTTTTTGGTCACCGGACGGGATCAACTGACCGAAGCGTCGTGGGTTGAGGCCGCAGGTCGTGCGGCGACCTCCGATGGCTCCGTCGCTCTTTTCGTTCACGGATATAACTACCGGTATCAGGAAGCCTTGTTCAGGGCGGCACAAATGGCTGCTGATGCCAGTACTATCAGCCCGATCCTGTTCTCTTGGCCATCCGCAGCAAGCGTGACCGGATACGTCACCGACCGGGATGCGGCACTTTATTCAAGGACAGAGCTCGAGCGCGTTCTGACGGTTCTTGCCAAAGCACCGAAGGTCAAGCGCATCATCCTGTTCGGTCACAGCATGGGCGGCTTCCTGTCTATGGAAGCGGTAAGACAGCTCAAGCTCGAAGGCCGTGATGATGTTCTCGGAAAGCTGCAAATTGTCCTGGCGGCCCCGGACATCGACGTCGATGTGTTCCGGGCACAACTCCTCGACATAGGTCGACTGAAGAACCCAATTACACTTCTTGTTTCGAAGACTGACCGCGCGTTATCCGTGTCGAGCCTGGTGGGCGGTGAACGACCCCGTGTTGGTCTCGTAGACATAGCCGATCCGCAAATAAGGGATGCGGCAATAAAGGCGAACGTTTCGGTCATCGATATCTCGTCCGTCGAGGCAAGCGACGGCCTAGGTCACGACCGGTATGCAACACTCGCCCGCTTTGGCGGCGAACTTGAAAAGGCCGAAGCGCGAGCACGCAACGGTGGGAACGTTGGCGCTTTCGTTTTCGACGCGGCGGGCGCGGCGGTCGCTACTCCGTTCCGGCTCGCCGGGCAGATCGCCCGGCAGTGATGGACTCAAGACACCGACGGAACCATCGTATCAACCCTCTTCCTGCCGGGTGAAACCACTGACTTCGATGAGCATCAGGCCAGGCGTGACTCAAGCGGTCGGCTGGCAGCCACTCACTCTGTTTGGATTGAGGTTTTTTAATTGGACGCCTCTCCTAAGCGGTGAACGGCTGAGGTCGGCTGGCCAACCGAAATCCATTTCGCAAGACAACGCGGCAAGAAGATCTGATCGATTACCATCTGTGCAGCCCCTACGAGGCCCGAGCCCTCGGTCTGTTGGACAACAACAATTCCGAGATCGCGGGTTACGAATGGAAGCGCGTGGCCATAGATCGATTGGCGCATTGAGGCGAGAAACAGATCGCCCAGCTGGGGCAGCGCACCACCGGCTACGATGACCGCGGGGTTCAAAACGTTGATGGTCGCGCCGAGAGCTCTTCCGATCGTCATGCCTGACATTGCAACAAGGCGCTGCGAGGTTTCGTCACCATATCTGACGCCTTCTGCGAGGTGACCCACCTGCAGGGGCGTCCCCTCTTCCTGGAGCCGCGCGAAATACGCACTCTCGCCACTTCTGCCCGCGGAGCCCGCCGCTCTGAGCAGTGCCTCCCCACCCGCTACCGCTTCCAAGCAACCGCGTCGCCCGCATCTGCAAAGTTCATCGCCACCCACCGTAATGTGACCAATGTTTCCCGCAGCGCCTTGCGCGCCGCGCATCACCCTGGAGTCGCTGACAACACCGCATCCGATGGCGAGATCCGCATTCAGATAAATGAAGTCGCGCTGGCCCTTCGCTACCCCGGTCCTCATCTCGGCCAAGGCCAACATGTTGTCGCTCGTGTCCAGCCACACCGGTGCGTCGAATATCGAGGCCAGCCTCTCTCGCACCGGATAGCCGATCCAGCTCGTCGGGAGAGATGGCGAGTCAATCAAGGTGGCGGTCTCAAGGTTGCTGTGCGCAGGCAGCCCTACGCCGACGCCCCATACCTTTTCCCGCCCGATTTCGAGTTCGGCGAGCATCGATTCCCAGCTCGACTGCGCGAATGCGAAGGCGTCGCGCGGGCCGGCGGAAAAATCGCTGGGACGGCTGCGGGTGGACAAGAGCTGTCCCGCGAGGTCGGCCACACCCACGTGGAAGTGTGTGAGGTTTGCAAATCCAACCAAGATCGCGCCCGCACCAGCATTCAATCGAAGTTCGCGCGCTGCCCGCCCGCCTCTCGAGACGCCAGCTTCCCCGTCAACGATGATCTCCGATTCCAGGAGCTGATTCACCCGGTCGCTGATGAGACCGCGACCCAGGTGAGAGCGGCGGTGGAAAAGTCGGCCACGGTAGCGGCGGAATAGTCCGTCCGCGGGCGGAGTAAAATCCGGCCACCTATTTCCTTTCTGCAATGATCGCAGGAGGGACAGGGGATCTACACCGTGGAACTTTATTTGAGGGTTCGCCTGGCTGTTTCCGAAGGGATGACGCAGCGTCAGGCAGCAAAGCATTTCAACGTATCGCGCGACAGCGTGGCCAAGATGCTGTCGTATTCGACACCGCCCGGCTATCAGCGACGTTCGCCGATCCGGCGTCCGAAGCTGGATGCATTCGTTTCGACGATCGAGCAGTGGCTGGAAGCTGACATGGTGATGCCGCGCAAGCAGCGGCATACTGCCAAACGGGTGTTCGACCGGCTTCGTGACGAGTGCGGCTTCACCGGCGGCTACACGATCATCAAGGATTATATGCGCGAGCGGGATCAACGCCGCCAGGAGGTGTTTGTGCCGCTGTCGCATCCACCGGGCCATGCGCAGGCCGATTTCGGCGAGGCGACGGTGGTGATCGGCGGCGTCGAGCAGAAAGCTCGCTTCTTTGTGCTGGATCTTCCTCATAGCGACGGATGTTATGTGCGTGCCTATCCGGCGGCAGTGGCCGAAGCCTGGGTGGATGGTCATGTCCACGCCTTTGCGTTCTTCGGGGCCGTGCCGCAGTCGATCGTCTATGACAACGACCGTTGCCTTGTCGCAAAGATCCTGCCCGACGGCACACGCAAGCGGGCAGCGCTGTTCAGCGGCTTCCTGTCCCACTACCTGATCCGGGATCGCTATGGGCGGCCGGGAAAGGGCAACGACAAGGGGAATGTCGAGGGTCTTGTCGGATATGCCCGACGCAACTTCATGGTGCCGATCCCGCGGTTTGCGACATGGGATGCGTTCAATGCTTTTCTGGAAGAGCAGTGCCGCAAACGCCAGCGCGACAAGCTGCGGGGCGAGAGCGAGACGATTGGCGAACGGCTGCAGCGCGATCTTGCGGCCATGCGTCCCTTGCCGGCGTCGCCGTTTGATGCCTGCGACCAGGCCAGCGCTGTTGTGACAGCCCAGTCGCTGGTGCGCTACAAGACGAACGACTATTCCGTACCGGTCGCCTACGGCCATCAGGACGTCTGGGTCCGGGGCTATGTCGATCAGGTGGTGATCGGCTGCCGCGGCGAGATCATCGCGCGTCATCCGCGATGCTGGGAACGGGAAGACGTCGTCTTCGATCCCGTCCATTACCTGCCGCTGATCGAGCGGAAGATCAATTCTCTGGATCAGGCGGCTCCATTGCAGGGCTGGGATCTGCCAGACGAGTTCGCGACGCTGCGCCGGCTGATGGAAGGCCGCATGGCCAAACATGGGCGGCGAGAATACGTGCAGGTTCTGCGCCTGCTGGAAAGCTTCGACCTTGCCGATCTACATGCAGCGGTGAAGCAGGCGATACAGCTCGGCGCGATCGGCTTCGATGCGGTCAAGCATCTGATCCTGTGCCGGGTCGAGCGCCGGCCGCCGCGGTTGGATCTGGCGATCTATCCCTACCTGCCGACGGCGACTGTCGAGAAGACGTCAGCAAAGGCGTATATGCGCCTCCTGTCATCTGATGCGGGAGAAGCGGCATGAGCAGCGACGCGCCAGAGATCCTGCTTGGCCACTATCTCAAAACCCTCAAGCTGCCGACCTTCCAGCGCGAGCACCAGAAGCTGGCCCGGCTATGCGCCACCGAAGGCGTCGATCATGTCGGCTACCTGTTCCGGCTTGCTGAACGGGAGATGATCGAGCGGGACCGCCGCAAGGTCGAACGTCGGATCAAGGCGGCCAAGTTCCCGGTCGTCAAAAGCCTCGACAGCTTCGACTTCACAGCCATCCCCAAGCTGAACAAGATGCAGGTGCTAGAGCTTTCCCGTTGCGAATGGATCGAGCGCCGCGAGAACGTCATTGCGCTGGGCCCGAGCGGCACGGGAAAGACGCATGTCGCACTCGGTCTCGGCCTGGCCGCCTGCCAGAAGGGCCTGTCCGTCGGCTTCACCACGGCGGCGGCCCTGGTCAGCGAGATGATGGAGGCGCGTGACGAGCGGCGTCTGCTCCGGTTCCAGAAGCAGATGGCCGCCTACAAGCTGCTGATCATCGATGAGCTGGGATTTGTGCCACTATCAAAGACCGGGGCGGAATTGCTGTTCGAGCTGATCTCGCAACGCTACGAGCGTGGTGCCACCCTGATCACCAGCAATCTGCCTTTCGACGAATGGACGGAAACACTGGGGTCCGAACGTCTCACCGGCGCACTGCTCGATCGCATCACCCACCACGTCAACATCCTCGAGATGAACGGCGAAAGCTATCGTCTCGCTCAAAGTCGCGCCCGAAAGGCCTGCTAAAACTCCCCTCAAAAAATCGCCGCGCCGGCCTAAGACCCCCGCTCGGGCTACGCCCTCCCGGCCGTCTCAGGCCGGCGCCATAGTGGCCGACTTTTGCTCCGCCCCATGGCCGGTTTTTACTCCGCCGTTGACACTGTGTTTTCAGGCGTCAAAGCAGACTGCCCTGTTCCACCGGCTCTCCGGATTTGGACACGATGGAGGATCCGTACGGTTCGCGGGACGAGATGATCAGCGCATTATTCGGTAACGGACGGGCCAGTCCCTTGGCCTCTTCCCATGGCGCCCGCATCCAGATGTCGGTCTCTTCCTTTGCCAGCAGGAGGACCGGCATAGCCTTCTCATGGATCGGCTTGACAAGATCGTTAGGATCCGTGGTCAGAAAACCATAGAGGTCGTCGGTGGTCAGGCCATCCTTGACCTTCCGGACGCTTTTCCATTGCGGCACGTGGATACCGGCGAAGAACATCAGCGATTCCGCCTCGTCGCGCGCGAACCAGGCATTCGGCACATTGCCACCTTCCTCTTTGCTCGCGGGATCCGGTTCGGCGAAGCTTGTGACCGGGACGAGGCATCGATGTTCGACACCGAACCATCGTGTCCAGTGTGGGAAATTGAGCTTGCGCACGTTCGTCGTGCCGCGGTCCGCCTCCGTGTGAATCAGTTCCTCGAGATTAAAGGGCTTGCCCTTGGCCGCGAGCTTTTCGGCCTTTGCTTTGGCCGCTTTTTCCAAGGCGAAGCGAGGGGAGGGCAATCCCCATCGCGCATGCACAAGCTGCTTCTTGCCTTCCGCCGTGTTGCGGACGATCGGCCCCATCTGGTCGGGGTTCATCTGATAGGCTGGCATCAGGTTGATCAGGCTTTCGGCATCCTGGGCCCATTTCGAGACCCAGTCCTTGTCTTCCATCCGATAAAGGTTGCACATGCTGGAAAGCCCTCCGCTTGAACCGGATGCAGTTTGTCCCGGTGTGTACCGCCTGCTCGCTAGTCGAGTTTGTAAACGTCGGCGTTGTCCTGCCGTTCCCGCAAGCCCTTATAAGAAGCGTGTCTTAGTTTGCCATCCGCCGTCCAGGCCCGAAACTCGATCTCGGCGATCAGCGTCGGCTCGACCCAGACAATGTTTGCTTTTCCGGAATAGGGCACCGGCGGCTGCTTCAGTTTCCAGCGAAGCTTGTCGAGCGTCCTACGCAGTCTGATCATCTCGGCTTGCCTGAAGCCTGTGCCGACATTCCCGACATGAACGAGCTCGTCACCGCGATAGGCAGCAAGCACCAGCGAACTGAAGCCTGCAGGCGACGCCGCCGACAGCTCATAACCAACAACCATGAAGGCTTCGCTCTGGACGCACTTGATCTTGACCCAGTCGCCGGTCCGACCGGAACGGTAGGGTTGATCGAGGTGCTTGCCGACAATGCCTTCGAGGCCAAGGCTGCAGACATGTTGCAGCAGAATATCGGGTTCGGCGTCGAGTGTTTCCGATAGGCGGATGGCGCCATCCTTGCCGTTGAGCGTGTCCTCGAGAAGATGCCGGCGCGATCGGTATTCGACATTGCGCAGATCGTGCCCGTCGAGGTACATGAGATCGAAGGCGTGGAGGACGGCGTCAGAGGCGCGATTGCCAGCCGTTTTGCCAGATGCACCCAACGACTTCTGCAGCAGCCCGAAATCCGGTCGCCCTTCTTCATCGAGCACCACGGCCTCGCCATCGATGATCATCGTCGCCGGCCCAAGTGCTCGGGCAGCCTCTGCGATCGCCGGAAAACGATGCGTCCAGTCATGGCCACCACGCGTGAGGATGCGGACCCCTTTCGGCTCGATGTGAACAGCCAGGCGATAGCCATCCCATTTCAGTTCCCAGCTCCATTGCTCGCCTTTTGGAGGATGCGCCTTCAGTTGGGCGAGCGCCGGTTCGACGCGATCAGGCATCGGATCGAACAGGAGCTGTGGCTGTGCGGGATTACGCTTCCGACGCGGCTTTGACCGCAGCGGGGCTTCGGTATCACCAAGGAGCGGCTTTGATCTCGGTGGCTTCGTCATGCCGACAGTCCAGCACAAAAACCTTAAGAATAGTGTGACGTCGCACATCTATCCCCGCTATTCACTATCGAGCCCGACGAGACAGAAGTTCCGCAAAAATTCTTGTTTCCTTATATCCCCTTGAATTCTCATCGAATCTTCGACTTTGCTAATACTGGGATAATATTCCTCAACCTCGTGGTGCTTGACTCTTTTGCGAGATAAGAACAAACAATGAACAAATAGCCCGTACGACATGATGTCGATCCTTTGAACACGACCTTGAAGGGAGCCGTGAAGAATGACTGCTGCCCGCCAAAGGGTGATCTGCGATTTACGCGACCGCATCGCGTCGATCGAGGGCGGATCCGCGAAGCGGGCAGGAACGCTGTCCTTTGGCGTTCCCGAAATCGATGCGGCCCTGCCTGGTGGTGGTCTCGCCTATGGAGCGCTGCATGAGTTTGCAGGCGGCGGCTCGGGCACCGTCGATGGTGCGGCTGCAGCCCTTTGTGTCGCCGGCATTGCCGCGCGCACCAAAGGCCCCGTCATCTGGTGCCTGACGCGGCCGGATCTGTTCTTTCCGGCTCTTGCCCAGGTTGGCCTCCATCCCGACCGCGTCATCTTCGTCGAATCCGATCGGGAAGAGGATGTTCTGGCAAACATGGAGGAGGGCCTGTCCTTCGGCGGTCTGGGCGCCGTTGTCGGCGAGCTTGTCCGCCTGCCGATGGTCAGTTCCCGCCGCCTGCAGCTGGCGGCCGAGCGAACCGGGACCATGGCGCTTGCGGTGAGGCGATGGCGGCGACAGACCGAGGCGAATGATTTTGGGCAACCTACAGCCTCGACCACCAGATGGCGGGTGAGCGTGATGCCCTCGGAAAAGCTGCCAGTGCCGGGGGTGGGCAGGGCTCAATGGTTGCTGGAATTGATGCGCGTGAAAGCGGGTGAGTGTGCTGAGTTTCTCGTGAGGGCGTGCGATGACAAGGGTCGTCTCGATCTATCTTCCGGATCTGCCGACGGATCGCATTCGTCGAGCCGATCCGTCTATTCCGCCTGAACAGCCAATCGCCGTGATCGCCAGAAGCGGATCAAAGCGATGGGTATCGGCTGCTGATGCATCTGCCAGAAAGGCGGGCGTGCACGTCGGCATGGCGGCCGCAAAGGCGCAGTCGCTATTCAGGGGTCTTATGCTCGTTGACGCAGATCCCGAAGCCAACCGAGCCGCACTCGAACGCATCACGCTATGGGCGCTCACAATCTATTCGCCCATCGTCGCCGTCGACGGGATCGACGGCATCGTCATGGATACAGAGGGCGCCGACCATCTCCAGGGCGGAGAGCTGCCGATGGTGACTGGCATCGCCAACCGGTTCCTGGCAAAGAGTCTGACTGCCCGTGTGGCGGTCGCCGACAGCTGGGGTGCGGCCCATGCCTGCGCTCGCGCCATCAATCGCGAGACAATCGTCGTTCCACCCGGCGAGACCGTCCGTGCCGTCGAGAAGCTGCCGATCTCGCTCCTGCGCCTGCATGCCAAGATCGTCAACGATCTTCGCATTCTCGGCTTCCAGACGATCGGTGAGCTTACCAGTACCCCGCGTGCGCCGCTGACATTGCGCTTCGGCCCGGAGGTTGGCCGCCGTCTCGACCAGATGCTCTGTCGTGTCGCCGAGCCGATCGAGCCAATCCGTACCCCTGAGCTGGTTGAAGTCTGCAAAGCCTTTGCCGAACCGATCGGTGCCGCCGAAACCATCGACAAATATGTCGGGCGTCTCGTCGTCCAGCTCGTCGATGAACTCCAGAAGCGCGGGCTTGGCGTGCGCCGTGCCGACCTGATCGTCGAGAAGCTCGATGGCACAAGACAGGCAATCCGCGCCGGAACCGCCAGGCCCGCCCGCGATGTCGCCTGGCTGACAAAACTGTTTCGGGACCGGACGGAAAAGATCGAGCCGGGCTTCGGGATTGAAAAGCTGATCCTGGTCGCCGTCATCGCCGAGCCTCTGGAGGAGGCGCAGAAAGCCTCTGCTCTGGTCGAGGATGAGGTCACGGATGTCACGCCGCTCATCGATATCTACGGAAACCGGGGGCAGAGGGTTTATCGCGTCGCACCGGTCGCTTCCGATGTGCCGGAACGCTCGGTCCAGCGGATCAGCCCCGTCGCTGAGCCAATCGCCGTTGCCTGGGTCAGCCATTGGCGCCGGCCAGTCCGGCTTTTGCCGCGTCCTGAGCTGATCGAGGCGATCGCGCTGATGCCGGACCGGCCGCCGGTCTCCATCGTCTGGCGTGGCAAACGCCGGAAGGTGAAACGTGCCGATGGCCCGGAACGCATTTTCGGGGAGTGGTGGCAGCGCGACGCCGAAATGGACGCCGTGCGCGACTACTTCGTCATCGAGGACGAGGCGGGCGAGCGCCTATGGGTGTTCCGCTCCGGCGACGGTGTTGATCCGGATACCGGGTCCCACCGCTGGTTCTGCCATGGGATCTTCGCATGAGTTACGCCGAGCTACAGGTCACGACGCACTTCTCTTTTCTGCGCGGTGCTTCGTCCGCACAGGAGTTGTTCGAGACTGCCAAAATCCTGGGGCTCGAGGCGATAGGCGTCGTCGATCGCAATTCGCTCGCAGGCATCGTCCGCGCCCTTGAAGCATCCCGCGCGACAGGTATGCGGCTTGTCGTCGGCTGTCGTATCGATCTGCAGGACGGCATGTCGGTGCTGGTCTATCCGACGAATCGCGCCGCCTATTCGCGCCTGACGCGGCTGATCACGCTCGGCAAGTCGCGCGGCGGCAAGGACAACTGCATCCTCCACTGGGACGATGTCATCGCCTATTCGGGAGGGATGATCGGCATTCTGGTGCCGGATCTGCCGGACGCCACCTGCGCCGCACAGTTTCGTAAGATGGCGCAGCTGTTTGGTGACCGCGCCTACGTGTCGCTCTGCCTGCGCCGCCGACAGAACGACCAGATGCGGCTACACGAGATTTCCAACATGGCGGCACGGTTCAGGGTCAAAACCGTCGTCACCAATGACGTGCTGTTTCATGAACCGGGCCGGCGGCAGTTGCAGGACATCGTCACCTGCATCAGGCACAACACCACGATCGATGACGTCGGCTTCGAGCGCGAGAGGCATGCCGACCGGTATCTGAAGCCGCCGGAGGAGATGCAGCGTCTGTTTCCACGTTATCCGGAGGCCGTGGCACGAAGCATGGAGATCGTCAGGCGCTGCACGTTTAGCCTCGAGGAGCTCACCTACCAATACCCGGAGGAAGCAATTGTGCCGGGTAAGGATGCCCAAGCCTCACTCGAGCATTATGTCTGGGAATGCGCTCCCGATCGCTACCCCGAAGGCCTGCCGCCGGACGTCCTCAAAACCGTACGGCACGAGCTCGATCTCATTCGCACCATGAAATACGCGCCTTACTTCCTGACGGTGTTTTCGATCGTGCGCTTTGCCCGGAGCCAGGGCATTCTCTGCCAGGGCAGGGGATCGGCGGCCAACAGCGCCGTCTGCTATATTCTCGGCATTACCTCGATCGATCCATCGACCAACGACCTCCTCTTCGAGCGTTTCGTTAGCAAGGAGCGCGACGAACCGCCAGACATCGATGTCGACTTCGAGCATGAACGGCGCGAGGAGGTCATTCAGTGGATCTACAAGACCTACACGAAAGACAAGGCAGCACTCTGCGCCACCGTCACCCGCTACCGGGCCAAGGGTGCGATCCGCGATGTCGGCAAGGCGCTCGGCCTGCCTGAAGATGTGATCAAGGCGCTGTCATCAGGCATGTGGTCATGGTCGGAGGAAGTGCCCGACCGAAACATCCGGGAACTCAATCTCAACCCCGACGACCGCCGTCTGGCGCTAACCCTGAAACTGGCGCAGCAACTGATGGGAGCGCCGCGCCATCTTGGCCAGCATCCCGGCGGCTTTGTCCTTACCCATGACCGGCTGGACGATCTCGTGCCGATCGAGCCGGCGACGATGAAAGACCGGCAGATCATCGAGTGGGACAAGGATGACGTCGAGGCGCTGAAATTCATGAAGGTGGACGTCCTTGCGCTCGGCATGCTCACCTGCATGGCAAAGGCCTTCGATCTTATTCGCGAACACAAGGGCGATGATCTCGATCTGTCGAAGATCGAGCAGGAAGATGCCGCGACCTACGCCATGATCCGCAAGGCTGACACGCTCGGCACCTTCCAGATCGAGAGCCGTGCCCAGATGGCGATGCTGCCGCGCCTGAAACCCCGCACCTTCTATGATCTCGTCGTGCAAGTGGCGATCGTCCGGCCCGGTCCTATCCAGGGTGACATGGTGCATCCCTACCTTCGCCGCCGTGAAGGCAAGGAGCCGGTTGAATATCCCACACCCGAGCTTGAGGCCGTGCTTGGCAAGACCCTGGGTGTGCCGTTGTTTCAGGAGAGCGCCATGCGTGTCGCCATGGTCTGCGCCGGTTTTACCGGTGGGGAGGCCGACCAGTTGCGCAAGTCGATGGCGACCTTCAAGTTCACCGGCGGCGTTTCTCGCTTCAAGGAGAAACTCGTATCCGGCATGGTGAAAAACGGCTACTCACCCGAGTTTGCCGAAAAGACCTTTTCCCAGCTCGAAGGTTTTGGCTCCTACGGCTTTCCGGAAAGCCATGCAGCATCTTTTGCGCTGATTGCCTATGCCTCGAACTACATCAAGTGCCACTATCCGGACGTGTTTTGCGCAGCACTGCTCAACAGTCAGCCGATGGGCTTTTATGCGCCCGCCCAGATCGTCGGTGACGCGATCAAACACGGCGTTGAGGTGCGACCTGTGTGCGTCAACCGCTCCCGATGGGACTGCACGCTGGAAAAGATCGGTCATACCGATCGACACGCTGTGCGGCTGGGGTTTCGGCAGGTGAAGGGACTGGCCGTCGCAGATGCGGCGCGGATCGTAACGGCGCGTATGAACAGCCCGTTCGTGTCGGTCGATGACATGTGGCGCCGTTCCAGCGTGCCGACGGAAGCGCTTGTCCAGTTGGCAGAGGCCGATGCCTTTCTGCCCTCCCTCAAGCTCCAACGGCGCGATGCGCTCTGGGCGATCAAGGCGTTGCGCGACGAGCCCTTACCGCTGTTTGCCGCCGCGGCCGAACGCGAGATGGTGGCAATTGCAGAGCAGCAGGAGCCGGAGGTTGCCCTGCGACAAATGACGGACGGGCATAACGTCATCGAGGACTACAGCCATACCGGATTGACGCTGAGACAGCACCCTGTCGCCTTTCTGCGCAATGACCTTTCGGCACGAAACATCATAACCTGCGCGGAGGCGATGAATGCGCGGGACGGCCGGTGGGTTTACACGGCGGGCCTGGTGCTGGTCCGGCAAAAGCCAGGATCGGCGAAGGGCGTCATGTTCATCACCATCGAGGACGAAACGGGCCCCGCCAACATCGTGGTCTGGCCAACGCTGTTTGAGAAGCGCCGGCGAGTGGTGCTGGGGTCCTCGATGATGGCAATCAATGGGCGAATCCAGCGAGAAGGGGAGGTCGTGCACCTCGTCGCACAGCAGCTGTTCGATCTGTCGGGGGACCTTGTTGGCCTGGCCCATCGGGATGTCGAGTTCAAGCTGCCAACGGGACGAGGCGATGAGTTTGCCCATGGGGGCGGTGGGCCGGATTCACGGGAACGGCCGAAGCCGGTTGTCCCGCGGGACATGTTCACGCCGGATCTTCATATCGATACGCTGAAGGTGAAAAGTCGGAATTTTCACTAGGCAGGAGTTCAACGAAGCCCAACGCCCGTCAGTCGACATTTGACGTTCAAGCGCCGTACACCAAGAGCAGTTCCTTGGCGCCGATCTGGCCGCCGGCCCGTACCAGCACCTCGGAAATCGGGCTGTCCTTTTCAGCACGCAGCGCCGTTTCCATCTTCATCGCCTCGATCGAGACGAGCACGTCGCCGGCATTCACGGCCTGGCCGGGCGAGACGAAGACGCGGCTGATGACACCCGGCATCGGCGCACCCTTGATACGGCGCGGCTGGCCGTTGAGCTCGAAGAAGGTCGTCACCATGCCCTGGCTGTCCGTCGCACTCGTCGCCTGGTTGACGATGACGAGCGTCTTGCCGCGTTCGATATCCTGATTGCCGTCTCTGCCCCCCACAGGCAAACACCACCACGCGTTATCACACGCTTGATGGGGTCGAATCTGTGGCGCGTAGTTTCGTGGGGCTTTTTCCGAATGTCTGAGAGAAGGCGCGCGAAAAATGGGACGCGCTCTCGAAGCCGACCTCGAGAGCGACCTCGAGCATGGACGCCTTTGTCTTGGTCAACAGTTGCTTGGCGCGCTCCATCCGTACTCGCCGGTAGACGAGGGCAGGGGAGCTTTTGGTTTCGCCCATGAACAGGCGCTCGAGTTGTCGCCTCGAGAGCCCGACCGATGCGGCGAGTTCCTCGATCGGCAGCCGCCCCTCGATATGCTGTTCCATCATGATCAGCACCGCCCTGACCCTTGGATCCTCGCACTCGATGGAGAGCGGCCTGCGGGTCTGGATGGCAAGGGAGGTTCGGGCCTTTTCAATGTGGAGAACCTCGAGCGCATTGCGCTCGGCTTCCTTGCTGATGTGACGCCGGACGATCAAGGCCGCCATGTCGGCTGCGCTGCTGCCGCCGGCGCAGGACCCCCTTGTCCGGTCGAGGTTGAAGATCCGATCAGACCGGACTTGATGGTCGGGGAAGCGCTCGCGAAACGCATTGTAATGCAACCAACTGACGCATGTCCGGTGTTCCTTCATCAAGCCGATTTCAGCAAGGATGAAGGAGCCGGTGCAGACACCGATCAGCTTGACGTTCCTTGTCGATGCCTTCTTCAGGAAGTCGATCGTTTCCTGATCGACGGGGGAGCCGTTGTTGAGCAGGCCGCCGACCACGACGATATACTGGAACCGGCTGGGGTCGACGAAGTCCGATGTTGGTGCGACCTTAACGCCGCAACTTGACGTTATCAGATGCCGCGTGCTGCCGAGGACCTCCCAATCGGCAAGCACACGGCCCGACCTGTCAAATTCGTCACTCGCCAGCCGCAGCGTATCGACAAAAAGGGCGAACGCGGAGAGCGTGAATGATTTTGCGAGCACAAAGCCGATCTTCAGCCGCTCGCCAGGCGCACCTGGCTCCAACGATTTCATGTCAGCTCCACCGCGTGCTGCCTTCATTTGATCTGGAAACCGTGCGCCAAAGGATCCCGATCGTCTACGAAGATCGTATTGTGACCGATGATGCGTGCCCAGCCCTCGACGCTCGGCTTGATCCCATGGAAGGGACCGACGTCAGTCTCTTCCTCGATACGTCCTTCGAAGACCGTGCCGATCAGGCTTTCCTGGCGGAAGGATTCACCGACATTCAAGCGGCCCTTGCCGTGAAGCTGGGCCATTCGCGCCGACGTGCCGGTTCCGCCTGGGGAGCGGTCGATGGCTTTGTCTCCGTAAAACACCGCCCCGCGCCCATCAGCGCCGTCGTTCGTCGGACTGTCGCACCACAGCGCGTGATGGACGCCGCTAATTCTCTCGTCTTCGGGATGGACCGGATCGCAGATCGGTGCGAGGGCGTCGCGAAGCTGGCCGCTGAGGTCGACGACGTCGCTTGCCGACATGCCATCGAGCCCTTTCCAATTCTCCTGCGGCTCGACCACTGCGTAATAGTTTCCACCATAGGAGATATCGACGACAAGCCTGCCAAGACCCGGCACATGAACCTCCAGATCCGCTTCATGGAGGTAACTCGCGACGTTGAACATACGGACCGATTCCACGAACTCGTCCTGCTTGTCGTACTGGATGTCAACTTTTCCCGCAGGCGTCTCTATCGAGAGCTGTCCGGGCACTCGTGGCGTAACAAGTCCTTCTTCGATGGCGGCCGTGACCAGCCCGATCGTGCCGGCGCCACACATCGGCAGACATCCGCTAACCTCGATGAAAATCACCGCAAAGTCGCAATCCTCGCGGTAGGCTGGGTAGATGATCGCGCCCGACATGATGTCATGGCCGCGCGGCTCGAACATGAGAGCCTGCCGGACCCAGTCATGGTCTCGGACGAACAGGTCCCGGCGCTCGGCGATCGGAAGATGCGGGAGAAGCGGTCCGCCGCCGGCGACGAGACGAACGGGATTGCCGCATGTATGGCTATCGATACAGAAGAAACTGCGCCGCATGATGGATCCTTTATAGTCCTCTCAGTTGCCAACCACAGGAAACCGACGGCCCTGCAGCGCGCCGCGTGACAACCTGTCGAGGAAGATCGCGACCGCCACGATGGCAAGTCCGGCTCGCAAGCCCAATCCCATTTCCATTCGTGTCAGTCCGCGTGTGACCTCGGCTCCTAGCCCGCCAGCACCGACAAGACCTGCGAGAACGACGATGGCGAGTGATAGGAGAATGCACTGATTGAGCCCCACGAGAAGTGTTGGCGTCGCTGCGGGGATTTCGATCTTGAACAGGACGGCGCGGGGCGAGGCGCCCATAGCCTGTCCGAGTTCCAGCAGGTCCTTCGGAACCTGGCTGAAGGCGAGCGTCGTCAATCGCAGCATCGGCGGCACGCCGTAAACGATCGTGGCGATGATGGCAGGCACCCTCCCGAGGGTGAAGATCATCACGGCGGGGATGAGATAGACCCACGGCGGGACCGTCTGCATGATGTCGAGCACGGGACGGATGGCCGCCGCGAACATGCGATAGCGGGAGGCCAGGATGCCGAGCGGAAAGGCGATCAGCACCGAGATGCAGACGGACACCGTTACCAGCGCCAGCGTCTGCATTGATGCTTCCCACAGGCCCGCAAGAAAGCAGAAGGTCAGCGCGATCGCACTGGTCACCGCGACGCGAACATTCACAACGACGGCAGCAAAGGCCACGGCAATGAGGATGACCGCGTAAAAGGGCAGGTAAAGCAGGGTCGCTTCAAGGCCGCCCAGCACGGCTTCGATCACCTTCGTCACCATATCAAAGAAGGGATGGAAATTGGCGTTCAGCCAATCGACAACCGGGGCGAGGTACGCGCCGGGGGAGAAGCGAACAAGGTCAAGGTCCATCACTTGCCTCCATTGGCGCGGCGCGCAGCACTCTGGGTCAGTCGGTCGATCACCATTGTGAGGATGACGATGGCGATGGCGGCGTTGATCGATGTGGCGATGTCGAGTGTTCTGACCGCGCTGTAGATTGTTTCGCCCAAGCCGCCGGAACCGACGATGCCGGCAATAACGACCATGCCGAACGCCATCATCAGGCTCTGGTTGATCCCCGCCATGACGCTCGGGATCGCGAAGGGCAGCCTGATCTTGGAAAACATCTGCCACGGCGTCAGGCCGCTCGCCTGACCGAGTTCGAGGAACTCGCGCGGGGTCCTGCGGATGCCGAGCGATGTCAGGCGGATCACCGGAGGCATGGCAACGATGACGGTGGCGAGGAGAGCCGTGGCCGGTCCGTATCCCATCAACGCGATCGCAGGCAGGAGGTAGATGTAGGGCGGAAGGGTCTGGATGAGATCGAGGATCGGTTCGACGAACCTGTCGAAGGATTTGACGAAGCCGGCCACGACGCCGAGCGGAATACCGATGACCAGCGCCATGAACGTGGCCGTGATCACCAGGGCCAGTGTGCTCATGGTCTCGGCCCACAGCCCCATCACCGCGCATCCGAGCAGGGCGACGCCTGCCAGAAGCCCGGCCGGCACGTTGATCAACCGCCATCCCAGTGCCGCCGCGACGAGGGCAATCACATAGAAGGGTGGAAGCTGCACGAGCCAGAGGACGCCGTCATAAGTGCCCTCCAGAACGGCCCGGATGCTGTCGAACAGCCACGAGGCATTGTCGCTGATCCAGTTCAGCGCGTCGTCAATCTTCTCGTCGAAGCTGTCAGTGATAACGGACGTGTCCATGACCATCACCGATCTATGCCGCTACGGGCACGGTGGCGGGACGGCCGGCGACGCCACAGAGCAGGCCGCGCGTCGTGACGATGCCAACCACCTTGCCACCCTCGACGACAGCGACGGCGTCGCGGCTCGATTGCATGGTCAACTCGATCAGGGCGCCGATATCAGCTTCGGGCGTGGTGCGCAGCAGCGAGCCGGTGTCGACATTCGGGTGGCTGCGCGTGTATTCGGCAACCGGCATCATGACGGAGTGCGCCTTGACGAGATGGATCCGGGAAATGCCGGCAACGAATTCGGCGACGTAGTCGTCCGCAGGCTTGGTCACGATCTCCTCGGCATTGCCGACCTGGACGATGACCCCGTCCTTCATGATGGCGATGCGGTCGCCGATGCGGATGGCTTCCTCAAGGTCGTGGGTGATGAACACCGCCGATTTTCCAAGCGACTTGGTCAGTTGGCGGAATTCGTCCTGAAGCTGGCGTCGGATCAGAGGGTCGAGCGCGCTGAACGGTTCATCCATCAGGATGATCTCGGGATCGGCGGCTAAGGCACGGGCAAGGCCGACGCGCTGCTGCATGCCGCCCGACAATTCGGATGGATAGCGCGCCGTCCAGTCGGAAAGGCCGACCTTGTCCAGTGCAGCGCGGGCGGTCTTGTATCGTTCTTCCTTGCCGACGCCGCGGACCTCAAGGCCGAAGGCGGCATTCTCCAAAACGGTACGGTGCGGAAGCAGGGCGACGCTCTGGAAGACCATGCCGATGTTGCGGGCTCGAATGTCGCGGAGTTCGGCGGCATTCAGGGCGGAGATGTCCTTGCCCTTGACGAGGATCTTCCCAAGGCTGGGTTCGATCAGCCTGTTGAGCAGCCGGATCAGCGTGGACTTGCCGCTGCCCGACAGTCCCATGATACAGAAGATCTCGCCACGGCGGACCTGAAGACTGGCATCCGAGACGCCGACGACGCAATCATAGTCCGTCAGAATCTGTTTCTTGGACAAGCCTTTTGTCTTCACCGCCTCGACGGCCGCCTTGGCCCTGGCTCCGAATATCTTCCAGACCGACTGGCAGTCGATCAGGATATCGCTGGCATTATTCATTGACGTGGTCATAGCGTTCCCCGCGAGCCGGTTTGATGCCGGCATTCTCATTCGTGGAATTGGAGCCGGGCCACCGCGAGTGCGAAAGGCCCGGCATTTGCGTTATTCGGGCTTGATGTTTTCCCAGCGCTTCAGAAGATCGGCGTGACTGTCGGTCCAGTCCCTGATCGCCTCGTCCATCGTCTTGCCGTCGTTGACCGCGCTGTTGATTGCGGTGATATCGGCAAGCGGGACGTACACGCTGGCGATGACCTCACGGGCGTGAGGATTTTCGGCCGAGAAACCCTTCTGACCGATCCAGTAGTAGCTCTGCGGCGGCGGGAAGACACCCTTCGGATCTGCCAGGAACTTGACGTCGTATTTCTGCATCATCCAGGACGGCTCCCAGATCGTCACGGCAATCCATTCCTTGCGATCTGTGGCGGACTTCAGCGCGGCGGTCATCGCGGCGGTGCTGCCTTCGACGAGCTGCAGCTTGAGATCGTATGCCTTCACGGAGCTGCTGGTGTCGCGCATCAGGCCCGATCCCGGCTCGATACCGACGATCTTGCCGCCGAACTTGTCGGCGTTGTCGTTCAGCTGGTCCATGGAATCGATGGTGACGTATTTCGGAACCGCGACGCCCTGGAACAGGCCGTGCGAGACCGGGGAAATCTTTTCGAGACGCTTCTTGTTCTTGTCCCAGTAATCCTGCGCGACATAGTCCGTCTGCGAGGCGAGGATCTGGACGTCGCCCTTGCTGAGAGCGGCGTAGGCAATGCCCCATTCGGAGAACGGCACGACCTTCACGGTGTAGCCGGAATCTTCGAGCACCTTCTTCGTAATGCCTGTGATCGGTGTGAGGTCTTCCCACGACATCGTGCCGATGGTGATGGTCTTTTCTTCGGCATGCGCCGACATCACGGTTATCCCGACCATCGCCGCTGCGCAGATTGCTTTCCATAGAGTCTTCATTTTTCGCTCCTAGTTTTCGTTCCCATTATCGTTGAAGCCCAGCACTTGGCTCAGTCTCCACATTGCGCGGCGGGGGATCATCCCTCGCGGCCTGCACGCAATTCCTGCAACCGGATCACGGAATTGATGCCGAGCCATGCGAACGGCTCCGGCGGCAGCCGCAAGGGCTGGGCATGATCCATGTATTCATCAAGCTGTCGGGAGGCCGAGCCGGTCGCGAGGTCAGCCGCCATCATGCCGGCGAGCGTACTCTTGACCGTGCCAAGGCCATTTTCGCAGCAGGCCGAATAGAGGCCCTCTTCGATCTCACCAAAAGCCGGGACGTGGTTGCGGCTGAGGCAGAGCCGGCCGGCCCAGCTGTATTCGAACGGCAAACCGGCAAGGCGTGGAAACCGGGCGTCGAAGGAGCGGCGATGCTCGCCCGCCATCTTCGTCATGCGCCGTTCACTGACATCCACCGTTGTCTCGTAGGTGTATTTTGTCCGGATCACGATTCGCGACTGTCCGCCGGTCGTGATCTTGCGCACCGTCGCGCCCATCGCGTCGGCGGGAAGAAGCGCCCACTTGTCGCGGCCTGATCTTTCCTCGCCTCGGCCAGCAGCATCAAACGGGGCCGTCATCGAAGCGTAGGCGAAGATGTGCATCAGCCTGCCGCCGAAGTGACCGAAATCCTGGATATGGCCGTTGACCGCGAGGATGACCCTGGGCGCCGTGACCGTTCCGCGCAATGAAGTGGCGGTCCAGGTTCCGCCCTCGCGCTTCAACGATGTTACGGGGCTGCGCTCGTATACATCGACGTTCTCCGACAGGCCGGCGGCGAAGCTTCGGATATAGTCGGCCGGCTGGATGAGAACCGCGCCGGGCGTGTAGAGCCCGCCCAGATAATAGTCCGACCCGGTGATGTCGCGCATCACGCGAGCGTCGAGAAACACATACTTCTCGCCCGCACCCTTCAACGACTGCCCGAATGTCATGTTCAGTTTCATGCCGCGCGCGGTCGCGGCGGCATTGATCTTGCCGGCGGGATCGAACGTCTCGCGGGACATCCCGTATTCACAGGCGGCTTGCGTCGCAAAGGCGATCGCGGAGCGGTTCTGCGCCATCTCCATCTGCGTGGCATCAGCACTGCCGCTTGAATATTCGCTGGAGGTGAGGTTGTGCGGGACATCGATCATGAAGCCCGAGTTTCGTCCCGACGTGCCTTTCCCCAGTTCACTCGCCTCCAGAATGACGACCTTGTCCTGCGGACGACGCTCTTTCAGCCGGCGGGCCGCGGACAGTCCCGCAAAGCCCGCGCCGATCACCAGCCAGTCCGCGGTCACGTTGCCTTCGAGGCTCCGGACCGGGAGCGGTCGCTTGCTGATCGCCTCCCAGCCCGACACGCCATTTTCAAAAGGCAAGCGCTTGACGGACTTCGTGATCATCGGATTGTCTCGTCCACGGAGCGCTCGGAGATATCGATCCAGATCGTCTTCAGTTCGCAGTAATTGTCGTGGGCGAAGATCGACTTGTCGCGACCGCCGAAACCCGATTCCTTGTAGCCGCCGAACGGTGTCGAAGCGTCGCCCTCGCCAAAGCAGTTGACAGTCACCAGGCCGGCCCGGATTTCCCGCGACAGCTTGATCGCCTTGCGCAGGCTGCCGGTATAGACCGAGGCGGTGAGGCCATAATTAGTGTCGTTGGCGAGCTTCACCGCTTCCGCCAGCGTTTCAAAAGTGGTCACCGACAGGATCGGTCCGAAGATTTCTTCCTGGAAAAGGCGGCTTGCCGGTGTGACGCCACCGACGACGGTGGGTTCGATGAAGACGCCACTCAGCGTCGTGCCGCCATAGGTGAGCGTCAGCTTCTCCGTCTTCACGTCGTCGAGGAAGGATTTGACCTTGTCGAAATGCGCCTTGCTGACCAGAGCGCCGATGCGGTTTTCCGGATCCAGCGGGTCGCCGGTCTTCCATTCGCGCAGATAGGCGCCGATCCGTTCGAGCAGCGCGTCCTTGATCTTGCTGTCGACGATCAGCCGCGACGTGGCCGAACAATTCTCGCCCATGTTCCAGAACGCGCCGTTGACGACCTGCTCGGCCACGAGGTCGAGGTCTTCGGCATCATCAAGGACGACGGCCGGGTTCTTGCCACCGCATTCCAGGACGACCTTTTTGAGGTTGGAATCGGCGGCATAACGCAGGAAGCGACGTCCGGTTGGTGTCGAGCCGGTGAACGCGACCATGTCGACATCCATGTGCAGCCCGATCGGCTCGCCGACATCCTTGCCGCTGCCGGTGACGACATTAAAGACGCCCGCGGGGATACCGGCCTCGAGAGCCAGTTCCGCGACGCGAAGAGTGGTGAGCGTGGTTTCCTGCGCCGGCTTGACGATGACAGAGCAACCCGAGGCGAGTGCCGGGCCGATCTTCCAGGCGAGCATCAGCAGCGGGAAGTTCCAGGGCAGCACGCAGCCGACCACGCCGATCGGCTCGCGCACCACCATGGCAAGGGCATTCGGCCCGACCGGGTTGGTGTTGTCGTAGAGCTTGTCGATAAGCTCGGCATGGAAGCGGATCGTGTGGATCGTGTCCGGCACATCGACCGTCTGGCATTCGCGCACCGGCTTGCCGCTGTCGATGCTTTCCATGACGGCCAGCTCGTGGCGGTTTTCCTCCAAGAGCTTTGCGAGTTTGAGGAGAGCGACCTTCCGGTCGCCGGGAGGCAGCAAACGCCAGCGACCGTCATCGAACGCCCTTTTCGCGTTTGCAACCGCGTCGTCGACATCACCAGCGTCGCAGGCCGCGATCTCGGTCAGCGTTTCGCCGGTTGCAGGGTTCGTCGTCGTGAACGTCTTGCCGGACTTTGCCGGACGGAATGCGCCATCGATGAAGGCGTTGGTCGGCAGGTGAAGATTGGTGGCGATCGCCTTGTATTCGGCCGCGCTCAAGGGTTCATGCATTGTTGGCTCCCGACGTGATCTGGGCAACCGTGCGCTTCAAAGTCGCGACAACGGTTTCAAGGGTTCTTTTTTCTTCGGAATTGAGCGGGCGCAGCGGCGCGCGCACCGAACCTGTCTTCAGGCCGATGATCTCGCATCCATGCTTAATCGACTGGACGAACTTGCCGCATTCGAGAAAGTCCATCAGCGGCAGCATCGCCGTCATGATGGCCCGGCCCTTGTCGAAGTTCCTTTCGAGAACACAGGCCTCATAGAGGGCGACATGTTCGCGCGGCAGGAAGTTGGAACCGGCGCAGACCCAGCTTCTGGCACCCCAGGCAAAAAATTCCAGCGCCTGGTCGTCCCACCCACAGGACAAGCCGATATGGGGGAACTTGCGCGCCAGGAGATGGACGTTGGCCATTTCGCCGGAGCTCTCCTTGATCGCCACGACGTTCTTGGACCGGCCCACGCGGGAGAAATAGTCCTCGCGCATGGTGATCCCCATGCGGGCCGGATAATTGTAGAGCATGATCGGCAGGTTGGCGGCGCGGTCGATCGTCAGCGCATGGACCGCGTTCTCCTTTTCCGTCGGCAGCGCATAGGGCGGCGACGAGACGAGGATTGCGTCAGCACCGATTTCCTTCGCAGCCTTGGCATATTCGACGGAATCTTCGGTCCGTGTCGCACCGGTGCCGATGACGAGAGCGAGACGCGTGCCGATCACATCCCTGGCGTAAGCAGCGAGTTCGAAGCGTTCCTGGGCGCTCTGAGCATAATATTCGCCGGTCGAGCCGCCGACGATGATGCCATGCACCTTGGCCTCGATCAGCGACTCCAACACAGCCGCAAACCCCTCGCGGTCAATCTGCCCGTCGGGGCTGAGCGGCGTGATCGCCGGGGTGTAGATGCCTTCGAATTTCATGATGATGACTCCATCGATTGCGTCGGCGTTTCGACCAGTGCGTCCGCCTTGAGTGCTTGGGGTGCGATGAACATTTCCATGTTCTCGCGCGACAGTTCCCAGTGTTCGAACACGAGGTCGACGACAGCGTCCTCGTCGCGGGCGGCGATCGCCGCGATGAAGCCGTCATGGTGGCCGACCGATTTTTGCAGCCGCTCCTGCATGTCCGCGTTGCGGGGGCGGAAGAATGTATGGCCGATGCGCGCATGATCGATCAGCAGCCGTCCGAGGCTAGGCTGCAGGTATTCGTTGCCCGACATCTCACCCATGATCTCGTGAAACCGGTTGTTGGCGAGCGTCATCGAAAGCGCATCATGCGAGAAGCTCGCGGCACGAAACTGTTCCTGCGTGGTCTGCAGCTCCGAGAGCTGCTTCACCTTAAAGTTCCGAACCGCCAGCCGTCCGATCGCCGCATAGACCATCGGCGCGACCAGGAAGAAGTGGCGCAGGGTCGAGTGGTTCATCGGGATGACCCGAGCACCCCTGTTGGTGCGGATATCCACGTAGCCTTCACCTTCCAGGCGACGGAAAACCTCCCGCACCGGGGTCCGTGACAGGCCGTATTTTTCGCTCAGCGATGCTTCATCCAGGTCTTCGTCGGGATCGAGTTCCATCGTCAGGATCTGACGCTTGAGATCGTCGTAGAGTTCGCTCTTGCCGCCCTTCATCCCGAATCCCCGATGTGACCTGGCCCGCGCATCGCGCTGTCGGCTTTTGAGGACAAGCTTGCATGAGTATTCTAGTGAGTCAACAAAATTGTATTATGAAAGTACACAACGAGTACACCTACGATATACAATTGGCAAACAATGAGAGGTAGGAGGGTTATCACGCTCGCCGCGATTGAATATCGCGATTGCCAACGGCTATGGTCGGCATTAAGCCAATCACGCGTGGAATACTTCGGCCTTGGGGAATGACTTGAATGAAGAGCGGCAAGAGCGAACTCTACGACGATCTCAAGCGTCAGATCCTGACGATGGAACTCGACCCCGACGAGGATGTGGATGAGGTCAGCCTCAGCGAGAAATATGGTCTCTCGCGTACGCCTGTACGGGACACCCTGCGTCGCCTGGCAGGCGAAGGTTACATTGACATGCGGGAGAACAGAAGCGCGCGCGTCATCCCGTTGAACCATTCGACGCTGCGACATTTTTTTCTTGTCGCGCCAATGATCTATGCGGCGATCGGGCGCTTGGCAGTCCAGAATTTCAAGCCTAAGCAGTTGTCGGAACTGAGCGATACGCAGGAAAGATTTCGGATCGCCAGCGAGAAGCTGGATACGCTTGAAATGGTCCTCGAGAACAACCGGTTTCACGAGATCATGGGTGAGATGTCAGGCAATGTTTATCTGCAGCCCAGCCTGGGGCGGCTCCTCATCGATCACGCCCGCATCGGCCACACGTTTTTTCATCCGCGCAACGACGACATGCGGCAGCGCCTTCAACTGGCTGTCGAGCACCATGACGGCTTCATCGACGCGATCAAGGCCCATGACGAGCCCGCCGTCGTCGACCTTGTTTTCAAGCACTGGGAACTGTCGCGCGAAAACATGGAGCTTTATGTCGTGCCGAGCGACATGAAGGCCGATCTTCCTGTCGAGCTCGGCTCCTCGCACAAGGATGCCCAACAGGTCTGACGCTCGGCCGCTTGGGCGTGGAGCCGGTTAGGACGTTTTCTGCAGGGCCCGCGTCAGCCATCCGGTAGCAAAATCGGCGATCGCGGAGCGCTGGGCATCGACCGGCACGAGAGTTAGTCACTCTGCATTTCGCTTATGACTTACGAATAAGCCGCTTTCCTTTCCAACCTCAAGAACACCGTTGCCCACCTGAAACGCTTTGGTGATCGCATCCCGGAATGCGACAAGCTGCGCGTCGTCGGCAGCATCGCCGGGAGGGTAGGACGTCAGGGCCAGGAATACGTCTTCCGGATCGGTCACGCGCAGACAGGCTGGATGCTGCTTCATGGTCACATTGCCGAACTGAGCCTGCATGATCCGTTCGGCCGCGTCATATCCGAACGCAGCGCCGGCCGGATCGACTGGCGGACTGCCGAACACCGTTGTCAGCCCATACATCTCGCGCATGTTGCCGGCGCCGTTCGTCGTCACCGCCAGACAACCGCCCGGCCTCAGAACCCGATGCATCTCCGCAACCGCCTTCGACGGGTCAGGCAGATGATAGAGCATGTGCATGGCGATGACGGTGTCAAAGGACCCGTCTTCAAAGGGCAACGCGGCCGCGTCGGCTTGCTGCCCTGTGACCGATGCAAATTGCAGGGGCCGGCAATGCTCAACGGCTTCCTGAACCATGCCCGAAGAAAGATCGGAAAGCGTAAGGTGCAGGTTTTGCGGCAGGCCGCTTGCGGCTGCCTCCCAAAACCAACCAGGACCACACCCGATATCAAGGATGCTGTCGCCGGGCTTGAGAGGAAGCTGCCCTGCTATCCAAGGAAACCAGCCGGTTTCGGCGATCGTGTACTCGCTGTTCAACCGGGCGCGAGCCGCAAGCTTGCGGCTATCGCCATATTGCTCTGCATTGCCTGACGTTATCGAGGCCACGCGCTTCCTCCATCTTTCTTTCTCTCAAAATCCTGTCGCATGGGATACGCTATCGGCACCCTTCGAGCCAAACATCCGAAAAGCCCGCAGGCGTACACGCCCCGGCTGCCAGACGCTGGATTCGGCCGGCGCGTTCCTCGAGCTTGGCGTCGCTTCGAGCGAGATCATATGAAGCCGGCGCTATCAGCACGGCCGCGAGCCGGATAAACTCCGCTTCGGTCAATTCGGCTGGAGACCGCCCATAGATCGCTGAGCTTGCCGAATGGAAGCCTACTATCCAGCCATCAGGTCCCTTGCCCATTTCCAGCGTTTCCAGCCAGAGGGCAAGAATCTGCTCCTTGGAAAGACGGCGCTCCATCCCAAGTGCGTAGCCCGTCTGCCTTATCTTGCCGGGGCCAGGATGAAACTGCTCAAAGGCGAGCCGCTTGGCTGCCGATTGAGTGATTGTTGTCAAACCAGCGCCTGGAGTAGAGAAATCTACCCCAGAATGGGTTGAATAATTCGGGTCTTCAACCGCGATCAAAATAGCTCGATAAGCTGCGCCTAAGGAACCGCCGCCGCGGCCCTGAGCGATCACTTCGTCAGCACGAGCCCGCAACGTCGTGGCATCCGATAGTGCATCAAAGTATCCCTTCGCTCCATAGCCGACTAGACCAATAAGCAAGAGGGCAAAGACAAGACTGCCGTATTTAAGTATCCGCATCATCCGCCGCCAGATAACATAATGGGTGGCCCTCGCGCTAAAACTCGTGTTGTCGCATAAGTTGTTTTCAAGAATAATTTGTCCGTAATTATGTTCGTACCGGGTTTTGCACAACAGTAGCTTTTCACTGTGATTACAATAGCTTAGTTCCATAATACTTGTTATGCGCTATGGTATAACATTACAACACGTGTAATGGGATTCTGATTTGAGAGCATTTGGCAATACCCCAAGATGAGGGTGCTGATCTGAGGGAATACGGGCCTATCGAACAGTTGTGCATCCTACGGAAAACAACCGTTGGAGATGCAGTTGTACATTCTTGTCCAGGCAAATCAGTATCGAAAATACGAAGACCTTCTCGATCAATCGTTCCGCCTCAGAAAGCGGGTTTTCGCCGACCAGCTGGGATGGGAGGTAGCCACTTGTGGCCCCTATGAGAGGGATATCTACGACGACTTGAAACCTGCGTATCTTATTTGGTGCGATACGCACCAAACGCAGCTCTACGGTTCGGTTCGCTTGATGCCAACCACCGGGCCGACACTGCTATACGACGTGTTCAGGGACACCTTTCCTGGCTCTTGCGATCTGGTTGCACCGTCAATCTGGGAAGGAACACGCATGTGCATCGATGTGGAAGCGATCGCTCGCGATATGGCGGGGTTGAGTCCCGATCGGGCGTTTTGCCTCCTGCTGCTGGCGCTGTGCGAGATAGCGTTGGACAACGGCATCGAAACGCTGATCTCAAACTATGAGCCCCACATGAGCCGGATCTATGAGCGTGCCGGGGCGGAGCTCGATGAGCTTGGCCGGGCCGTCGGCTATGGGCGCTTCCCGGTTTGCTGTGGCGCTTTCGAAGTCTCACAGCGCGTTTTGACAAATATGCGAAACAAACTGAATGTCGTCGACGAGCTCTATAAACGGCCGTCCTACTCGCGATCGAATGAAAGAGCCCCGGCAACCCCCTCGGTCAGAGTGTAACCAGGCAGAGATGCGAGCCTGCGAGCGTGCGATGTGATTGCGGCTCCAGATCGAAACCAATCCCGCTCTCTCTTGATGGCGTCCTGGCCCAACTCCGGATCTTCCACGATCAACCCGTGAAGGGTCCGCTAGCGAGCTGCGGCCGCTGGGCTGCGCCTGCGCGGTGATCGCGCCCGGTATTAGGCCTTTCTGGAGCCATCGAGCGGGAATTGGCCCGCTCCCGGATGGAGCCCTAACATGTCGCACGATCTCACTCTCGCACAGTCCCATGCCTTCCAGCTCTCCCGTGACCTGATGGTCCCGGTCACCGTCTTCGAAGTCGACGGCGAATATGGCGTCCTGCCCTCGGACGAAATCGATGCAAGCGACGACCTCGATATCGTGCACGAATTCTTTCCCTGGCCGGCTCACTGAGCCGGCATTTTTGCGTTCCGGTTGCCGCTGGCGATCTGTCGGCGGCAAGGGAAGCTTCGCCGCGGGCGGTGCAACTTTGCACCTTGTCATCCGCGCCCTTGCCTCCTCTGCTCTTCGCGGCAGGCGGAAAGAGATCCGTTGATAATACGGGGAGCAAAACAGGGACAATCGCGAGCGATTGGAGAAAATGTCAACGGCGGAGTAAAATCCTGCCACGCGGCGGCGCAAAAGTCGGCCACTTGTGGCGCGCGCATGAGACCGCCGGGAGGGCTTAGGCCCGAGCGGGGGTCTCATGCGCGCGTTGCGATTTTCGAAGGGCGTCAGCCGGCCTTTCGGGCGCGGCTTTGGGCGAGACGATAGCTGTCGCCGTTCATCTCGAGGATGCTGACGTGATGGGTGATGCGGTCGAGCAAAGCGCCGGTCAGGCGCTCGGACCCCAAGGTTTCCGTCCATTCGTCAAAAGGAAGGTTGCTGGTGATCAGGGTCGCGCCTCGCTCGTATCGTTGCGAGATCAGCTCGAACAGCAATTCCGCGCCGGTCTTTGACAGCGGCACGAAGCCCAGTTCATCGATGATCAACAGCTGGTAGGCGGCCATCTGCTTCTGGAACCGGATGAGACGCCGCTCGTCGCGCGCCTCCATCATCTCGCTGACCAGTGCGGCCGCTGTCGTGAACCCAACGGACAGGCCCTTCTGGCAGGCGGCCAGGCCGAGGCCGAGCGCCACATGGGTCTTGCCCGTGCCGCTGGGGCCGAGAGCGATAACGTTCTCCCTGCGCTCGATCCATTCGCAGCGCGCCAGTTCCAGCACCTGCATCCTGTTCAGCTTTGGGATGGCGGCGAAGTCGAAACTGTCGAGGCTTTTGACGACCGGGAACCTGGCCGCCTTGATGCGACGCTCGACCTTGCGACGGTCCCGTTCGATCATCTCCCGCTCGGCAAGCCGGGTGAGGTATCCGACATGATCGACGCCTTCGGTGGCGCACAGCCGGGCCAGCTTCTGGTACTCGCGCTGGAAACTCGGCAGCTTCAGGGTTTTGAGATAATGGGTGAGAAGGATCTCGGGTGCTTGGGTGTTCATGCGACTTCTCCCGCATCCGACGACAGGAGACGCATATACGCCTTCGCCGATGTCGTCTCGACCGTCGCCCTCGGCAAATACGGGTAGATGGACAGGTCCAGTCTGGGCGGCCGGCGTTCCACCCGGCACAGGATCAGATGCTTGACGGCGTCAAAGCCAATGGCGCCAAGCTGGATCGCCTGCTTCACCGCCGCATGCAGATCGGCGAGTTCGAAGCTCTCCAGCAGGCGGAGGACCTGCACGTACTCACGCCGGCCGTGTTTGGCCATGCGGCCTTCCATCAACCGGCGCAGCGTAGCGAACTCTTGCGGCAAGTCCCAGCCCTGGAGGGGCGCTGCCTGATCCAGCGAATTGATCTTCTGCTCGATCAGCGGCAGGTAATGGACAGGATCGAAGACGACGTCTTCCCGTTCCCAGCACCGAGGATGGCGGGCGATGATCTCGCCACGGCCACCAATGACCACTTCGTTGACATAGCCGCGCACCCACACATCCTGATGGCCATAGGCGACCGGGACGGAATAGTCGTTGGTCTTGTAGCGCACCAGCGACTGCGCCGTCACCTTGGCACTTGCCTGGTCGCAGGCATCAAATGGCGAGGCTGGCAAGGCGCGCATGGCAGCCAGATCGCGCCGCAAGCGCTCGCCGATCGTCTCGCTCTCGCCGCGCAGCCTGTCGCGCTGGCGCTTCCGGCACTGCTCCTCCAGAAAGGTGTTGAACGCCTCCCATGTCGCAAACTGCGGGATCGGTACCATGAAGTTGCGCCGGGCATAGCCGACGAGACCCTCGACGTTCCCCTTGTCGTTGCCCTTGCCGGGACGGCCATAGCGATCCCGGATAAGGTAGTGGGACAGGAAGCCGCTGAACAACGTCGCGCGCTTGCGGGTGCCGTCAGGCAAAATCTTCGCCACCAGGCAACGGTCGTTGTCGTAGACGATCGATTGCGGCACGGCGCCGAAGAAAGCGAACGCATGGACATGGCCATCGACCCAGGCCTCGGCCACTGCCGCCGGATAGGCCCGCACGTAGCAGCCGTCGCTGTGCGGAAGGTCGAGCACGAAGAAATGCGCCTTCTGCTCGACACCGCCGATGACCACCATCGCCTCACCGAAATCGGCCTGCGCATGGCCGGGCGGATGCGACAGCGGCACGAACACTTCCTGGCGGCGCTGATCCCGCTCGCGCATGTAATCCTTGATGATCGTATAGCCGCCAGTGAACCCGCATTCGTCTCGAAGCCGGTCAAACACCCGCTTGGCCGTATGGCGCTGCTTGCGCGGCACTTGTCTGTCTTCGTCCAGCCAGTGATCGATCGTCGAGACAAACGCATCCAGCTTGGGCCGCCGGATCGGTGATTGTCGCTGATAGCCAGGTGGCGTCGAATAGGACAGCATCTTGGAAACGCTGTCGCGCGATATGTTGAAATGCTTTGCAGCCTGACGCCGGCTCATGCCTTCCGAGCAAGCCAGTCGAACCTTCAGATATAATTCCACGGTATAGATCCCCAGGCCCTCCTGCGCTCATTGCAGAAGAGAAATAGGTGGCCGACTTTTACGCCGCCCGAAGCGGGACAATCCCGCCGCTACCGTGGTCTAATTTTGCACCGCCGCTCTCATGGGCACCAGAAACGTGGCATCTGGCGGATCATTGCCGATGGCTCCGCCTATCTTGCCCACGCCGTGGGCGCCGGCAAGACAATGACAATGGCAGCAGCCATCATGGAGCAACGCCGGCTCGGGCTGATCGCCAAGGCGATGCTGGTCGTGCCGGGCCATTGCCTGGCGCAGGCAGCGCGCGAGTTTCTTGCCCTTTATCCCAATGCCCGCATCCTCGTCGCGGATGAGACGAACTTCACCAAGGACAAGCGCGCCCGCTTTCTGTCGCGCGCGGCAACCGCGACCTGGGATGCGATCATCATCACGCATTCGGCGTTTCGATTCATCGCAGTTCCCTCGGCATTCGAGAGCCAAATGATTCAGGATGAGCTGCAGCTCTATGAGGATTTGTTGATCAAGGTTGACAGCGAGGATCGCGTCTCGCGCAAGCGCCTCGAGCGGCTGAAGGAAGGGTTGCAAGAACGCCTTGAAGGCCTCGCAACCCGCAAGGACGACCTTCTTACCATCTCCGAAATCGGCATCGACCAGATTGTCGTAGACGAGGCGCAGGAGTTTAGGAAGCTCTCCTTCGCGACCAATATGTCGACGCTGAAAGGGATCGATCCGAATGGCTCACAGCGTGCCTGGGATCTCTATGTGAAGTCTCGCTTCATCGAGACAAAGAACCCCGGTCGCGCGCTGGTGCTCGCTTCCGGCACGCCGATCACCAATACGCTTGGCGAGATGTTCTCGATCCAGCGGCTGCTCGGCCACGCGGCCCTCGCCGAGCGCGGGCTGCACGAATTCGATGCCTGGGCGTCCTGCTTCGGCGACACGACCACCGAACTCGAAATCCAGCCATCCGGCAAATACAAGCCGGTCAGCCGCTTCGCTAGCTTCGTCAACGTTCCCGAACTGATCGCCATGTTCCGGACCTTCGCCGATGTGGTGATGCCGGAAGACCTGCGCCGATACGTGAAAGTGCCGGGTATCTCGACGGGCCGTCGACAGATTCTAACGGCTAAGCCGACGGCGGCCTTTAAGGCCTATCAACAGGTACTCGACACTCGCATCAAAGCGATCGAGCAGCGCGAGGGACCGGCCAAGCCCGGCGACGACATTCTGCTGTCGGTCATCACAGACGGGCGCCATGCGGCGATCGACCTTCGCTTCGTCATGCCGGCGGTCCACAATGAACCAGATAACAAGCTCAATCTCCTGATCCGCAATGCCTTCCGCATTTGGCGAGAGACCGGCCAGGCGGTCTACCGTCGTCCCGACGGCAAGAATTTCGACCTGCCCGGCGCGGCTCAAATGATCTTCTCCGATCTCGGCACGATCCATGTCGAGAAAACACGCGGCTTTTCTGCCTATCGCTTCATTCGTGACGAACTGATCCGGCTCGGCGTGCCGGCCTCGGAGATCGCTTTCATGCAGGATTACAAGAAGACGCAGGCAAAGCAGCGACTGTTCGGTGACGTTCGCGCCGGCAAGGTCCGTTTCCTGATCGGGTCTTCGGAAACAATGGGCACCGGCGTCAATGCCCAGCTTCGTCTCAAGGCACTCCACCATCTCGACGTGCCGTGGCTCCCATCGCAGATCGAGCAGCGCGAGGGTCGCATCGTGCGGCAGGGCAACCAGCATGATGAGGTCGATATCTATGCTTATGCCACTGAGGGATCGCTCGACGCATCCATGTGGCAAAACAACGAGCGCAAGGCCCGCTTCATCGCCGCTGCCCTTTCTGGCGATACGTCGATCCGTCGCCTGGAGGATGTCGGCGAAGGGGCCGCGAACCAGTTCGCCATGGCCAAGGCCATCGCCTCAGGTGACGAAAGGCTCATGCAGAAGGCCGGGTTCGAGGCCGATATCGCCCGGCTTGAACGGCTGCGCGCCGCTCATGAGGATGATCAGTATGCCGTTCGACGGCAAATGCGTGATGCCGAGCGCGACATCGAGGTCTCGACGCGGCGGATCTCGGAGATTGGGGCCGACATTGAACGGTTGGAGCCGACCAGCGGTGGCACTTTCACGATGAGTGTGGGCGGTAAGGCGCAAACTGAACGCAAGGAGGCCGGTCGCGCGCTGATGAAGGAGATCCTTACCTTGATCCAGAACCAGCAAGAGGGCCAAGTTCAACTTGCTACCATCGGCGGGTTCCATCTCGTTTACGAAGGCGAGAGGTTCGCAAAAGGCGACGGCTACCGGTACGAAACGCTGCTGCAGCGCACCGGGGCCGATTACGAGATCGACCTCTCGATCACGGTCACGCCGCTTGGTGCCATTTCACGTTTGGAGCATGCACTTGATGGTTTCGAGCAGGAGCGGCGGCAATATCAGAGCCGCGTCGAGGAAGCACGCCGGCGGCTCGAGTCATTTAGATCACGAGAAGGAGGTGCGTTTGCTTTCGCCGATGAACTGCTGAGCAAGAAGCAGGCCTTGCGAGAGATCGAGGCTCAGCTCGCGGCAGATGTCGATGCCGAGCCCAGTGCACAGGTTGCATAGCGGCATTGCACAAAAATTAGGTGCGGTGCGGTGAAAATAAGTGCATAACGCCTGCAGCTGATGCATATGGCGGTCACCTCCCAGTTCCGCCGCATCAGCTGTTCCCCTCTGGAGGTTAGTTTGACCTTCACACTTCATGGGCCGCGATATTCGCAGGCCCATTTTTTTTGCTCAGGTCTTTCAGCGGTTACACGGTAACGACAGCCGCAGTCATGTTAGCAATCGCTGTCTGCACCTCCGCGTAGAGTTCGGCTTCAACTGTCCCGGCATCGATTTCAACCACCAGAGCAAATCTGGCAGAGAGGTTCTCCGGATCAGGAACGCTCTTGGCCTTCCACCACCCTGTGACGGGGTGGACCGCGATGAGATTTCTCCGTGCGAGGTCAGATGCTGCGCAAGTCAGTTGATCGATCTGCAGGGAGCCGACATCTCTTCGATTGGGCCCAAAAGCCCAACCGTCAGCTTCCTCGATCACGCCTTCGTCCGTTTGCTCGGCAATCTTGCTGATCCGACGAATGAAGGCCCCTGCCCTCTCATTGGGCCGGTTCAATTTGAAGCGGAGGTTATGCGAGGCGTAGCGATACTTGGATCCGCGCGCGGGCTCCGACGGGTTTGGAGACATGAAAGTGCTGAGACTCAAGCGGAGCTTGACCTGAGCTGCTCCGAGGCGGCGCAGTTCCTTTACGGGCCATGGAAGCTCGAAGAGCTTCAGTTCGTTATGGATGTGCTCGGCGTTCTTCGTCGCGCTCTTTTTATAGGGCTTGATCGTATCCTGAACGATAAGGGTCAGCGCATTCGACGCGCTTCGGCGGGCCCGTTCCATGTCGGGCACCCCATAGCCGTAGCGTCTGAAGAGGATCCCCAGATCGGCTTTCGACGGTTGTGCCGGCACATGGCTAAGCATCTGGTTGGTCCAGCGCGCCGAAGACACGAAAATCGCCCTGATCGTCTCGGGCCAGAGATCGGGGTAGTCCGACCACAAACTGGTGATGTCGCGCGAGGCGAGAGCGGTCGCCGCGCTCGTTTCCCCGCAGGCTGTGAACGCCCGCAGGGGAAACTGATGGTCCGTGGTGAGCGGCATCAATGCCGGGTGTTTCATCGGTGGCGGGGCGCCATGCAAGAACCAGTTGCCACCCTCGTAAACAACCTCGGGCTTGATCGGCCAGTATGAATGCCAGCTGGCGGTCCGCGACGAGGGTGCGAGATCCCCTAGCGGCGCAACACAGACCCCCTGCTCTCCGGCCGGCAGCGTGATCTTCTGTGTGTACGCTCCGACACTGACCGCATTCCAGGCTTGCGCCGGCGATTCCAGCTCGTTGTCCGCGTTATCCGAAACGGTAAGATAGTCGCCGCCGGTGAAGGTGTTCTGGTCGCTGTTTCCAGCCGAGACCAGAATGAGCCTCTGTCGTCTCTGCAGACCCGAAGCGCCTGAAGCGAGCTGATCGATCTCGCTTGACCATGATGTCGGCGCCCCGTCATGAGGCGTGTCGTCTTCCGTCGTGGTGGCGAGACAGAATGTGCGCCTCCGCCCCGCCGTCGCTTCCGCGGCGTCGATCCCTTTGCGTGTTACCGTTCCAAGCAAATGATGCGGATTATGACCCGCATCGGGTATGACCTTCGAAGATTCGAGCCTGTGAGTGATGGCAATCGGCAGGGTCGTCTGCAGCGCGGTGCTCAGGTCGCCGTAGAGAGCGAGGCCAGCAAGCTGCGTGCCGTGGCCGACAAAATCGTTGACGTCCCAGGCGGCTTCAGCCGCGTGTCTGTCTGCGGCCGCAAGTGCTGGCTGGATCAGAGGATGGGCACGGCTTACCCCGCGGTCCAGCAACGTGATGTAGTTCGGATCGGCGTGAGGGACAAAGGTGGTTCTGCCGACGAGATCGGCGACCCAGTCGTTCTGCTCCTCGACTGGCATCGCGTCAAAATCGTCTGCCGTACGGGTCGGCGTGGCAAGAGCCCGGACCCCGCCGAGATTTCGCACGGCTGCCGCCAGCTCTAACTGGGTTGCGACCACGATCACCACCAAATCTTCAGGAAATTCCAACCTGTCGGTTCCAACTGCGACGCCGTATTCCAGCGCGCCATCGAAGAAGTTGGGCGCAGCGGCTTTGTCCAGCCAGACCTCCCAGGGCTTCTTGCCGGCTTCGACGGGAAAACGATCGCGGGGGCTTCGCCACAGAGCCCGCAGACCGGCCTCGGAGATCGCGCTAATGCTCTGCACCAGGTCGGCGTTCCTGGCGGGTTTGAAGCTCCCGTCCTCTTTCACTGGGAGCTCGCCACCGAAATCCTCAATCTTCTTTCGAAGTTTCTGAAGCCCCTTCTCGGTTGCAAAAACCGTCGCTTCCGCTGGGGCGCCGGCCTGTTTATCGACACGCAGAAGCGTAAGCCCACTCGCGTTCAGGCTTTTGGTGATCATCACCTCGTGCGGTCTGCCTTCGATTGCCAGATAGACGCCTGGCAGATTGGCCTGTGTCACGTCCGGCAACTGATCGAGTGCCGCCAGCAGTGCCTGGGCATGGGCCTCCCGATCGTTGACGTTACTTGGATGTCTTGACGATCCGCCGGTTTTTGCTGCGAACGGGCGCGAGGTTCCTATTCCGCTCAGCGTAAAGTGGCGCCGATCTCGAGCCATGCTTTTCCGTTCCTATGCCTTGAAGCGAACGCCGACGCTCCAGCGATGCCATGACAGCAGTCGTCTCAACAGCGCTCGTGTCGAGAATGACCGCGCGTCTTGCAGCATCTTCCGCCGCTGCGATCACGTCTGCCGTCGATAAGCCGTTCGCGCAGCCGGCGATCCGACCCCAGTCAATCGTTTCCACCTCGAAGCCCTGCAGACGGCGACGCATTGCCTTCTCGATAGCGACCCCGTCCGGCAAATCGTAAGACAGAACCAGATCGAAGCGGCGCAGAACGGCGCGATCCAGCAGTTCCGGCAGGTTGGTGGTCGCGACAATGATCGAAGGCCCGGTGTCTTCATCGAGAAACTGCAGGAATGAGTTCAGGACACGCCGAGCCTCCCCAACGTCGTTCTCGTTGCCGCGGCTCGATGCCAGCGCGTCGATTTCATCGAAGAGATAAACGCCACGTGTCGTCTTGATGGCGTCGAAAACCATACGAAGCTTCTGGGCAGTCTCGCCCATGAACTTCGTGATCAGGCCATGGAGGAGCACCGTGAAGAGTGGATAGCGCAGTTCCGCCGATAAGGCTGCGGCCGTCAAAGTCTTGCCGGTTCCGGGAGGGCCTGCGAGGAGGACGCGTCTTCGCGGCCGCAGGCCTTTCTCCTCGAGTTTCTCGGCATGATGGATTTCGACAACGAGGTGTTTGAGTTCGTCTTCGATAATAGGGGGCACGATCACGTCAGCCATGCGGGCTGTCGGATAGCTGGCCGCGAGAAACCCAGCCAACTCTCCCCGCGGCGCGGCAAGCGGCGTCAGACTGGGGCGCTTCTGCTCCGGCGCTGCTGCGCCAGCTTCGGCCCATTGCCGGAGTTGCTCCGCGAGGCGTCCATGTCCCTTCTGCGATTCAGCGGCAGCCAACTGCATCGCAAGGTCGTAGAAACGATCCTTGTCGCCTTCAGCATGGCTCTTCACGAGCCCGATGATTTGTTGTGCCGATGCCATGGTCTCACTCTACGGTAGTTGCCGGATTTAGAAAGCCCGGCGCAAATATATAACAACTTTCTGAACAGATTTACCTATCGTGCCTGGCGTAACTCGTGCCGGCCTTACGGTCAGGGCCCCGTGTGAGGCTATAACGCCTTGCTTCGACAGTTGTTCGCAACCGCATACCAGTTGAGCCGCGCCGGCGCCACCCGATTGCTGGATAAGAGGAGGTGGAAGCTGAAAGATAAATGGAGGGGTTGGGGGCAAATGGATCGCAGGTCGGTCTTGCGCTGCCGCTATCGCTCAATCGCGCCCTCCTCATCCCGGCCACTTGCCCATCGCAGGGCTCCGGCCCCGCTTGTGCATCGCGGCAGGGCTGCTCGGCCGCAATTGCACCGCGTCGTCCGACCCGCGGTCCGGGAGATGTCTTCGAGAAAGAGGAAGACAGGAAGGAGCGGCAAAGGGTCGCTCCACCCGGAAAAGGAATGCTTCAATGGAAATCATCAAAATCGATCCGCGTGGGCTGAATGGGAATACCGACGACGCTCGACAGACCAAGTCCTCCCCTCAGGCCGACGCTCTGCTGCTGGCCACGGTGAAAGCCGTCGGCATCATCCAGCCACCGGTGGTCTCGCCGCAGGTGGATGGCGGCAATGGCTATATCATCCAGGCGGGGCACCGCCGCGTGCAAGCCGCGATTGCTGCGGGTCTCGATGAAATCGAGGTTATCGTGCAGGACGCAGCCAACGACAACGGCGCCATGCGCTCGATGGTCGAGAACATTGCCCGCGAGCCGTTGAACCCGGTTGACCAATGGCGCGGCGTCGAGCGGCTGGTTGCACTCGGGTGGACCGAAGAAGCGATTGCCGTCGCCCTCGCCCTCCCTGTTCGTCAGATCCGCAAATTGCGCCTGCTCGCCAACGTCCTGCCGGCGATGCTGGACCAGATGGTTAAGGGTGACATGCCCAACGAGCCGCAATTGCGTACGATCGCGGCCGCGTCGCTCGATGAGCAAAAGGAAGTCTGGAAGGCGAACAAGCCGAAAAAGGGCGAGACGGCGTCCTGGTGGCAAATCGCTAACGGCCTGTCGAAGACCCGCATGTATGCTCGCGATGCGAGCTTCGGCGACGATCTTCGTCAAGCCTATGGCATCGAGTGGGCTGATGACCTCTTCGGACCGGCCGACCAGGACAACCGCTTCACGACGAACGTCGAGGCGTTCCTTGGCGCCCAGCAGGAATGGATGACGACCAATCTTCCGAAAAAGGGTTCTATTGTTGAGGTAAACAACTGGGGTCAGCCTGAGCTTCCGAAAAAAGCAGAACGTGTCTACGGCAAGCCGGGCAAGGGTGACCTTGCCGGCCTCTACCTCGACCGTGATGGCAAGGTGCAGACCGTCCACTATCGGATGCCCGAACCGAAGGCTCTCAAGGACGAAACGACGATCGCGGGTGACGGTCAGGGCGCAGTTGGGGCAACCGCCAAGGCGCGCCCCGATGTGACCCAAAAGGGCCAGGACATGATTGGCGATTTCCGCACTGATGCCCTTCACGACGCGCTTGCGCGTGCACCGATCGAGGATGATATGTTGATGGCCTTGCTCGTCCTTGCCTTTGCCGCCCAAAACGTCCGCATCGACTCCGGCTCAGGTGGCGCCCTCCATGGGGGTGCGCGGTTCGGCCGCCACGCCGCTCGCCTCATTACCGACGACGGGCGTTTGTTGTTCGACATGGACACGGTCCGTGTTGCAGCACGCGCTGCACTGATTGATGTATTGTCCTGCCGCCGCGGCATGTCGAACAGCGGTGTGGTTTCGCAGATAGCAGGCGATGCGGTCGGGGCGGACGCGTACCTTGCGGATATGGGCATGGAGGAATTCCTCATATGCTTGTCGCGTGAGGCACTCGAAACAGCGGCCAAGAAGGTCGGCATACAGCCCGCCGCCCGTGTGCGCGAGACGCGGGCGGCACTCGTCGACCACTTCGCAGGCGATGCGGTCTTCGTCCATCCCTCGGCCTTGTTCGTGCCGGAACCGAAGGAGGTTGCGGATCTCTTGCGCCACCGGGAACAGAGCGACCTCGCGGAGACAGACGACGGCGATCTCGTTGACGGCGAAGCCAATACCGGCGAAGAAACCGAAACGGCGCCGGGCGACCTTGATGGCGACGCCGACACTCTGGATGGTCACGAAACCGCCTATGGCGTCGCCGCCGAATAGGCGTCTTCTTTTCCGCCGCATTCGCATTCCGCCGCTGGGGACCCTGGCGGCGGAATGCGCTGTACCCCCGCGAAGACCCGGAGAAATTCGTGTTCGCGCCTTCAAATGAATCACAAGTGCCAGGAAGGCAGGCGCACTGCGGCAAACTCAAAGACAGCTTGATTTGATCGACCGGCAGATCGCTCGTCAGAAGACGGTGATTTTACCGCAATTTGCACGGCGCCAGACCGGCTGCCGCCATGGCGCCCCCAATGGCGAGCCTTGCCCAAACGGTATCGGCACAGTCTTGCCGGGCTAACTGCTGCACGCCAGCTGGAAATCGATGCCCCCACGAGAAAGGCGCGCGGCTCGATGCGGCGATAGCGGCGCTTCCGAGCAACGACCATCGCTCGGCACTCAACCGACGGTGCAGGGATTGACGTCATGCGCACGACCAGCGAACCGGAGAAGCGGCCTGGGATCCGATCGTCGCCGGTCGCTCGAACACTATTCTGGCGCCGGTTTCGTCCTCAGCGCAAGCCTGCCTTGACGCTGGCGTCGCGGAGCTCAGGCGGATGATCGCCGAGCGCGACGGCATTTGTGCAGGTGGTGACAGTCTGGCGCAAAAGATTGCCATTGACGACCGAGCAAGAGGCAGCGTTCCAAGCCTGTGCCGCTAAACACGGCCGACGCTGGAAGAGCTTCGTGAACCATGTCTCGACGGATGGTGCACCTTATGACGAAAGCGGGATCCTGCGCGGTTTCGAAACACGCATGGCCCGATCTGGCTCCATTGCTATCGAATGGGGCCGGTAGAATGCGCGGACAAGTGTGAAGGTGCTAAAGACATCACATGGTGATCGCAGCCGGATTGGCGAGAACAGGCCCGTGCTTGGCCGGCGGTCCTTTGAGCCCGTTCGGTTCTGAACCCGTGCCGGCTTGCCCTTCGTTTTTGCTGCGGTCTGAACCAGCGGCCGGCCGCTTCAAGGCCGCTGTCGCGCCGCGGAGCGGCCGGGCCCGTCATCCTTCGCAAAACAGACCCGCGGGCGGCGCGAGGGCATATGCCCTGCTGACCCGCAGATCGGTTCCGCTTGTCTTCGCCTGGCCCGGACCTGGAAGCGTCCGCCTTCCGCCGGTTCGGGTCGACCGCACCGAAGGGCAAGCCGGCACGGGGCCGGAACCACTTCGGAACCGAAAGGAAAGAATATGGCAAAACCCGCAAGCAACCCTCGCCAATCCGGCCGCGTCCTCCAGCTCCGGAAAGGCGCTACCCTCGAAATGGTCCGGCTGACATGCCCGGACAGCGCCCAGGCACTCAAGATTGCCGAGAGCTTTGGCACCGCGATGGTCGACAGCGACGGGATCCGCGATCTCCACGAGCACCTCATCTGCGAGACGGCAGAAGCTCTTAGCGAAGGCCTTGGCGAAAGAGCCATGCAGATCCACCTCCAGCGTATCGTCGGCGCCTTTGTCGGCTCGGCGCACGGAGCCGGACAATTCTACAGCAAAGCCGTCACCGACGCGCGCGACGCTACAGCCAAGGCAGCAAACGATGTCCGCGACGAGGATCTCGATGGACCCGTCGGCTATGACAGCGCCGCCCACAGAAAGCGGGAATTCGCAGCAGACATGGGTATCCAATCCCATGCTCTTCGAATGGCTGCCGAGGGTGCCGTCGCTGCCTACAAAAAGACCGTAGGCGAGACCTGGAAGCCGTTCGATCGTCCAGTCGAAAATCCCGGCCATTCGATAGACCGCAAGGCCGCCGAAGTTCAGATGTCGGCCTTCGACTGATACCGCTTGGGCGGGGTTCGCCCCGCCTGTTTCGCCATCTCGGGCTGGCCGGCCCCGTGGGCCGGCCTTTTCCGTTTGCGGACACCGCGGGCAGAAGAAGGGAATCAAGGTGTTGGTGATCGGGCCGTTGCGGCCCGTCCCCGCCGTCTCACCTGCAGGAGCCGAAAGCCACAGGCAACGGCTTTGCCGTCCTCCACGCTGTTTCGGCCGTTCCGGTGCCTTCAGCCGGCTCATGGGCTCCTGCTCCTGGCCGCCGCGGACGGCCGCGATTGGCGCGGCTCCCATGACGTGGAGAAAAGAAATGAGCAGAAAGACCGAAAGCCACCGCGCTGATATTTATGCGCGTATCACCGATCGGATCATCGAGGAGCTTGCAATTGGCGTCCGCCCCTGGATGAAGCCGTGGAATGCGGGGCATACCCATGGGCGGGTCACCCGCCCGCTGCGCCACAATGGACAGCCCTATTCCGGCATGAACGTGCTCCTTCTGTGGTCGGAACAGATGTCGCGTGGTTTCACATCACCGATGTGGATGACCTTCAAACAGGCACTCGAGCTCGGGGCAGCGGTGCGAAAGGGCGAAACCGGATCGACGGTCGTGTTCGCCAGCCGCTTCACCAAATCGGAGCCGGATGGTAAAGGTGGCGAGATTGATCGGGAAATTCCTTTTCTCAAGGCCTATTCGGTTTTCAATATCGAGCAGATCGATGGCCTTGCCGACCATTACTATCGCCCACAGGCGCCGGTTCAGCATCCGGTCGAGCGGATCGAGCAGGCGGATCGCTTCTTTCGAAATACAGGCGCAGTTATTCGCCATGGTGGCGGCCAGGCGTTTTACGCTCCCGGACTGGATATGATCCAGATGCCACCAATCGAAACGTTCAAGGACGCCGCGAGCTACTACGCGACGCTTAGCCATGAAGCGACGCATAATGCCGCGATCCGGATTATGCCGCATCTCTTTGAGAACCCGCGGCCTGCAGGGTGATCGCGTCAATGGCGTTCGGCATAATCTTCGTGGCTCCAACAACAAGGAGCACGAAAGATGCCTGCGATTCTGAACACCTGCGTCGAGCCCTACCTGGACTCGTTTATCCAGCGGCTCGTTGCCGCCGATTACAAGGCGCCGACCATCAAAGAGTACCGGTCGATCATTCGAAGGCTTGGCCAGGTGATGGATGCGGAAGGGGTAAAGCTTTCAAAACTCACGCTTGACATGGCCGATCGGCTGGGACGGACGTTGCCGCGGAGGTATTACCAGAGTGTCCGCCCTCACAAACTCGCACATCGGTTTGCCCAGCATCTGATCGACATCGGCGTGGTAGAGCCCACGGCGCCAACCCAAGCGCAGATCGCGCGCGCCGACTTGTTGGCAAGGTTCGAAACCTATCTCGTTAAACAACGAGGCCTCAGCCAGCGGACGATCTATCACTCGCTGCGCTTCGCCAACCGTTTCCTCGACTACCGCTTCGGAGAAACGACGATCGATATCGGTTGCTTGCGTCCCGCCGATGCGATCGGGTTCGTGGAGCATGTCCTGGCGAGCGCGCGCCGCGACAAAACGATTGGTACGCATGTTCGGAATTTCCTCCAATATCTGTTTGCATGTGGAGCTACGTCGACCAATCTGGCGCTGAGCGTACCGAAAACTGCAAAGTCCTGGAGTCCGCGACTGCCACGACATCTGTCGCCGGATGGCGTCGAAGCGGTCCTGGCTAATGTGCGCGACAATCCAAGGCACGGCGCACGGGACTATGCGATGCTGCTGCTCATGGCCCGGCTCGGGTTGAGAGCAGTCGAGGTCATGGCAATCCAACTCGACGACATCGATTGGCGCGCCGGCGAACTCATGGTGCGCGGCAAGGGCAAACTACACGACCGGTTACCGATCACGATGGAGGTCGGCGATGCGCTGAGCCGCTATCTTCGTGAAGAGAGAGGCCCTGCGACGTGCCGCACGATGTTTGTCACCCATCGCGCCCCGCATCGACCGTTCAAAGATAGCCAGATCGTCAATAACGTCCTCAAGGAGGCATTGAAGGCAACCGGCCAGAAGCCGGTGACACCCTATGTGGGATCGCACCTGCTCCGCCATAGTCTTGCGACCCAATTGGTGAACACGGGGGCTTCGCTGGATGAAATCGGCGACGTGTTGCGACACCGATCACGAACATCGACGATGATCTATGCACGCATCGACATTGAAGGCCTGCGATCGATCGCACAGCCTTGGCCAGTGGGGGGAGGTGTGTGATGAGCCTCACCATCCAACTCGACCGCTATCTGAGTGTCAGGCGCAGCCTGGGCTATGATCTTGGTACCGCTGCTCGCATCCTTCGTCGCTTCACCCGCTTCGCTGACCGCGAGGGCGCCACACATGTCGACACGGCGTTGTTCCTGCGTTGGCACGGCACGCTGGCTGAGGCCTGCTCCTCGACCAGAGGGGCCAGGCTGACTGTTGTGCGTCTGTTCGCACAATGGCTGAGCAGCTTCGATCCAGCTCATGAGGTGCCCCCACAAGGGCTGCTACCAAGCTCGATCCGACGGTCGCGTCCACACATTTACAGCGACGATGAAATCAGAACAATCATCGCGGCCGCGAAAGAACTGCCGTCGATCTACGGTCTGCGAGGCCTGACCTGCTCCACTCTGTTCGGGCTCATCGCGGTTACTGGTCTTCGTATCAGCGAGGCGTTGGCGCTTGACCGGGATGACATCGACACATTGAACCGCGTGCTGCGGGTACGGCAGGGCAAGCTTGGCAAAGAGCGCTTGCTACCGCTCCATCTCAGCGTCGTCACGCACCTGATCGACTATCTTGCCGAACGGGACCGGCTGATCGGCCATCCTGTCGCGGCGCTGTTCGTCACCGACAAAGCTTCACGGCTCACCGACTGCGGGGCCCGATACAACTTTGCGCGGGCATGTCAGGACGCCGGCCTCAGAACCCATCAACCACACTGCAAACATGGACGGGGACCGCGCATTCACGATCTTCGCCACAGCTTCGCTGTGAAGACGATGATCTTTTGGTACCGCACCGGCAAAGACCCGGCACGCGAGATGATCCGGCTGACTACCTATCTCGGTCACGGCAGCCCTGCCAACACGTACTGGTATCTGGAAGCAGTGCCCGAATTGCTCGGTCTGGCAATGGCGCGAGCGACATCCGACGACGAGGAGGCAGGTCGATGAGTGTTGCTACCTTGCCTTCGTTAATCCAGCGCTTCTTCACTGACCGGCTCCGCATCCAGATGGAAGCGAGCCCCCATACGATTGCCGGCTACCGGGATACGTTCCGACTTTTGTTGCGGTACGCAAGTGCACGACACAGCAAGCCGCCGGTCAAGTTGACGATCGAAGATATCGACGCCGATCTGGTTGCCGACTTCCTCGTCTATACTGAGACTGCCCGAGGCAACAGCGCACGCAGCAGAAACACCAGGCTCGCCGCGATCAGATCCTTCTTCCGCTATGTCGCGATGAGCGACCCGACTTGGCTGCTACAATGTCAGCGGATCCTCGCCATGCCCAACAAGCGCTACGTGCGGCGCGAGGTGACGTTCCTCGACACCAACGAAATCGCTGCCTTGCTGGCAGCGCCTGACCGGCAGACATGGGCGGGGCGACGCGACCATGCCCTGCTGTTACTCGCGGTACAAACCGGGCTCAGGGCCTCCGAGCTGGTCGGTCTCAAGTGTGCTGACGTGGTACTCGGATCCGGCGCTCATATCCGCTGCATGGGAAAGGGCAGGAAGGAGCGCGCCACCCCGCTTCGCCGTGAAACGGCCAAGCTCCTGGCCGTTTGGATCGGGGACGGTGACAAGGGCAGGCCGCTATTCCCATCGATCAGAGGGGAGCCGCTGAGCCACGATGCCCTTGAGCATCTCGTGCGCAAACATTGCCTGACGGCATCACGCACGTGCCCCAGCATTGGCTGCAAGCGGGTTACGCAGCATACGCTGCGCCACAGTACGGCGATGGACCTGCTCCATCACGGCGTCGATCCTGCGGTCATCGCGCTCTGGCTTGGTCACGAAAACGTCGAGACCACCCAGATCTACATCCATGCCGACATGCGAATGAAGGAAAAGGCGCTTGCCCGCGTCGCGGCCCCGGCAACGCCTTCGGGGCGGTTCCGGCCAGACGATAACCTGCTCGCCTTCCTGGAAGGGCTCTGATTATTCCGAACAGCCGCATGGCCGAAAACAGGCAACAGGCCTCCAAAAGAGGCCATGCGGCATAATCCGGATCGCGGCATTATGCGTTTTATGCCGATATCGGCATAAGATCCACTGGACCGCTCCTGCCCATCGCATCGGCCGCGATCTCTCACGCTACGCCAGGGACAAGAGCGAGCGAGCCCGGGAAGAGTTGATCGCCTTATCTTGACAGTCTGCACCGACTGGCGGCTTCTTACCGAGGTTGATGCACACGCTGACGGAGGCGCTTTCCAGGCCGGACGCAGCGCTCCCAAATAGCTGGCGGAGGCCGGCCTGGAGAGTGCCGGGCAAGTTGAACTCCTTCGTTGATGCTGGGCTCCCCGGATGGGGGTCTGGGGGAAGGTTGAACGACTTGTGGACAGTGTAATCACAGCTTCAAGCATTACTATTCTGGAGCTCAGATCAGCGGAGGGTCTGGACGCGCATGTCCCGATGATCCTCCGCGACGGGGCACTATACGATCCTGATCTGGATCGCTTTTTGCGCGACCTCCCTCTCAACGGCGTTCGCTCCCGCCATTCTCTCCGTGCCTATGGCTATGACGTTCTCGTCTGGGCTCGCTTTCTATCGGAAGCCTGCGCCAAGACGATATGGCAGGCTGACCGGTATGATGTCCTTGCCTATCATCGCGTCCGACGCCGCGCCGACGCGGGTCAACGCATTTCCGCTGCGTCCTGGAATCGCGCCGTTGCCTGTCTCGATCGGCTATATCGCTGGGGGGTGCAGGAAGGACTGATTGCGGACGTACCCTTCACGCATCGCTCGGTCTGGAGGCAGGGGTACGGTGGGCGCCGGTCGCAGGTGGTAGCGCGGAACGATGCCTATGAACCTGCCGCGCGTCGAGCGGACGTCAGTTTCGTCACGCTCGATGACTACCGACGGTTTCGGGATGTTGGCCTAAAAACGCTTTTGCCTGACGGCCACGCACGCCCTGGCGCCCGAGATCGCAACGGTATCCGCAATGCGCTGTTCTCGGATCTCCTGGTGACTGCAGGGCTTCGCCTTGAAGAAGCGTCGTCTCTCTTCACCTCCGATCTCGTCTTCGCCGATCACCGTGCCGGCCGTCAGGTCTGGCTGGATTTGCCAGATGCCCAAACCAAGGGTGATCGCGGCCGCCAGATTCTTGTTCCCGCTCGACTGCTCGAGCAGGTGCGCGCCTATGTCGATGTCGAACGTGCTCGTGCCGTTACGAAGTTCCAGCAACGCTCTGCATGGCGGTCGGTCGACCGACCGATCTTCGTTCATCGGGATCGGGATGCTGCCCGGCTGCGGTTGCTTGATGGCGGCGATATCGTACTCGACCTGCTCAACCCGGAGGAACGCGGTCGGATCATTATTTGCGACAGCGAGGGCACACCGAGCGAACCGGCGATATTATGGCTTTCGGAGATCGGCTTGCCGGTGCAGCCGAACTCATGGGAAGTCGCTTTCGCGCGTGCCTCCAGCCGGTGCAGATCCTTCGGTTTCGATATCAGCATCAGCCCGCACCAGCTCCGTCACACCTTCGCCGTTCACATGCTGGCGATGCTCATTCAGCACCGCCTCCGCGATGCTGCCTTGCCTGCCGGGGCGATGGAGGGATATCGGCAAGTTCTTGGCGATCCTCTCCAGCAGGTGCAACGGCTTCTGGGCCATGCCAGCCTGACGACAACATATATTTACTTGGACCACATCGCGACGCGCGCCGATACCGTCGATGCGGCTGTTGAAGAACTCCTGGGACTGCTCCCCTCGGAGGCCATGCTATGAGGGGGCGCCCACGCAAGGGAACTGCGGTTCGCTTTGAGCCAGCCGATGGCGTTGTTCCTCCACACGCCAGCAATCCGGTGCTGGGTCTGCGCTTCAACATCGAGGCGCGCTATGGCGGGACCGTCGAAGTTGATCTTGTCGGCGAGCATCCGAGACCCATCGCCCTCGCGTTTGCAGGAGCTCTACGCCGGCAGTCCGAGCTCGGCGGTCCGCTCGGCGCGCGCAGCACGATTAAGCAGCATCTCTCGGCGTACCTTCGGTTTTTCGAATACCTGCGCGAGCACTCCACGGCAACCACGCCAGCCGGTCTGCGTATTCATGATATTAATGGGTATGAAGATTTCCTCGAGGCTGGCGGGATGTCTCCGATCCACCGACATGTTGTTCTTGCCAAAGCTATACTTGCCTTGCGCTCGATCGACGCCGACCAGCCAGGTCTTCTGGATGAAGGTGTTCGTCGTCGGCTGAGCTACACCAGCGCACACTCGGCCGGACGATCCAGACCACGTGATGCCTATAGCCCACTCGTTGCACGGCAGCTTCGCGATGCTGCCCGTGGCGACATCGCCAAGATATTCCGGCGGATCGGCAACCTGCTTGATGAAGACGACAACTATCCCAAGCTTCGCAGACTGACCGACGAGGCCAATGCCCGGATCGTCGCGTCCGGCAGGCTCAGCAGCGCAGACCCCTCCTTCAAAAAGCTCTATTTCATGAGGCTGCGTCGTAGTCTTCCGGTATCGGCACTTTCCGAGGATCTGCACGCCCGTTTCCATCTGCGCGCAATGGATATTCCGCCTCTACTGACCTTCCTGTCATTGGAGACTGGCCTCGAGATCGAGTGCTGCAAGGCATTGACGGTCGATTGCCTCCAGAACCCTGGACCTGGCACCGTCGAGATTGCCTATGTCAAGCGCCGGGCCCGCGGCGCCGAGCACAAACACATTCGCGTCCGCGATGGAGGGGCTGGAACACCGGGCGGTTTGATCCGCAAGTTGATCGAGGCCACGGCCTTCACCAGGCAGTTTGTCCCGAGCAATTGCCTTTGGCTTTACTACTATACCGGGCCAACGCAGCTCCGGGCGGGTATCGAGCATCCACAGGAGCTCGTCGACCGATGGTCCGCAGGCCATGGGATCGTCGATGACAAAGGTGAACCTCTTCGTCTCCTTCTTTCCAGGTTGCGCAAGACCCACAAGGCGCTCTGGTATCTGAAGACTGAGGGTCATATGACCCGCTTCGCCATCGGCCACACGCCGGAGATCGCCGCTCGCCACTACGCGGATATCCCCTCGCTGCGACAGCTACACGAAGCCACCATTACCGAGGCATTCTCAGAGGTCGCGGCCGCTTCAGGTCCGGTCGTTCTGGCGCCTACGGAGGAAGCTTCCTGGCGGCAATCCGATGCGAGGCCCGAAGCGAGCGAGAACATAGACGGCATCCTCAGTGGCGAGCAGGACGTTTGGCTGGCGGCATGCTCCAGGTTTGACCGCAGCCCGTTCGGAACCCCAGGCGAGCCTTGCCCACAACCGTTCTGGGGCTGTCTCGAATGCCGTAACGCTGTCATCACCGCGCGCAAGCTGCCGGCGATCATTGCGTTCCTACGGTTTATCGAGGAGCAGCGGGCGGGTCTCTCCGCGGCGGACTGGGCCATGAAGTTTGGACGTGCCCATGCTCGCATTGCCGGGCAGGTTCTGCCAGGATTCCCTGATAGTGTGGTTGCCGCAGCCCGTCGCGAGGCGGAAGTGTATCCCCTCTATCTCCCGCCAGAGGCCCGCCAATGACGGGACTATCGCCAGCCGCTTCCTCCCGGCATTACGAGCGCCCGGTTCTCGCGACCGCTCCGCTGAAGCCTGGTTTTGATCGAGACGCTCTGTCGCGCTACTGTGATCCGAGCTGGGATCTCGGCCCGGCCGTGTTTCGCGAGAGCGCCCGTCGCTGTCACGTCACCGTGCATTTCGGTTCGGTTGAGGATACGGGCGTCCGCGAGGCGTTGCGCGAACTCCTCTATGCCCGGCTGAACGTCGATCTGCCTGGCCATCGCAGGATCCTTCCTCCCGGCAGTGTCCGGCAGGCGTTCAACCGAGCGCGGCGCTTCTTCGATTTCGTGCGTGATGAACTCGGTGTTGTCGATCTTCACCGGGTCGATCAGCCACTTCTGGACCGCTATGCCCGCCATCTCAGTGCCGATCGTGCCCGCCGGCCCGTCATTGTCGCGCAATTATTGGAAGTACCTGCCGATCTCTTCTTCTATCGCGACCATCTGCCCTCCGGAGGACTGAGGTTTCAACCTTGGACCGGAAGATCACCAGCGCGTGTCGCGGGCTATCGTCAAGTCCGGGAGAACCGGACGCCGCGCATTCCCGAGACAATCATCTCACCGTTGCTCGCCTGGTCGATCCGGTATGTCACCAAGTTCGCCGCCGATATCTTCGCAGCCCGCGAGGAGTTGGACAACCTCGAAGCCCACTGCGCCTCACTCATCGAGCAGGACAGCGTTCTCGAACGTAAAGACCGGCGGCGCCAGCAGCGTAAGCGGCTTGAGGACTACTTCGGTCGGTTGCGCAGTGAAGGTCGCGGAGTGCCGGTCTGGGGCACTGCCCATAACGGTATATTTCTCCGGCATCCCGAGACAGGAGAGCTGTCGCCACCCGTCAACGCCCACCTGCTTCACCTGCACATCGGTATCGACACGCTGGCCGAGCCGAAGATGCACATTCAACTCACGAACGGCGCTCCACGCCAGATCAGAGCTGCGGTGCTCGAGCTCGGTGTCGAGACTGGCGGCATGAATACGCCCGTCTCCATTCTTCCAGAGACCGGCAAGCCCTGGCGGTCTCGTTTCGACGCCAGGACCTTGGCGACGGAAGAGCGCATGCTGCAATCAGCAGCGTATATCCTTTGTGCCTATCTGACCGGCATGCGAGATTGCGAAGTCCAGGCGATGCGGCGCGGCTGTCTTTCCGTGGCGCGAAGCAAAGATGGCATGATCATGCGCCACTGCGTTCGATCCGTCGCCTATAAGGGCAAGTCTGCCCGGGGCGAGCCTGCCGAGTGGGTTACCATCGAACCTGTCGCCAGAGCTGTCGAGGTTCTTGAACGCCTGTCTTTTCCGGCCGCCTCCGCCCGCGGCCTCACGACGCTCTGGCCCGTTCTGATCGCAAGGCCTGTTTGCAAGGACCACCTGTCCGCCGAGATCGTCCGCCAACTCAACCGCTTCCGCGACCACCTCAACGATCTTTTCGCCACCCCGGACACGCCGGCGGTCCCGAATGGGCCTGGTGATCAGCCTTGGCGGATCACGACGCGCCAGTTTAGGCGCACGATCGCATGGCACATCGCCAATCGTCCTTTCGGCACCATTGCCGGTATGATCCAGTACAAGCATGCTTCCGTCGCGGCGTTCGAAGGTTATGCCGGCTCGAGCCGATCCGGCTTTCGGGCCGAAGTCGAGAACCAGCGTAGCCTTGGCCAGCTCGATGACCTGTTGATCTATTTCGACGAGCGGCAGGCCGGAGCAAGGCTGTCGGGGCCTGCGGCGGCACGGATCGCAAAGACGCTCGACAGCGTTTCGGATGATCTCGGGCCGCTTCCGGCCATGATCGCTGATCGCGCCCGACTGCGCACCATGTTCGCGAGCCTCGCGCGGACCCTTCATGTCGGCGTGCTGGCGGATTGCTTCTTCGATCCCGGCACGGCCGTCTGTCTGAAGCAGGCCACCGGTTTCAAAGGGCCGCTGACCGCACTCTGCCAGCCAACCCACTGTCCAAATGCCTGTATTACCTCAAGGCACCGGCCAGCATGGGTCCGGTCCGCACAGGAAGCCGCAGACCTGCTGAAGGAGAAGCGGCTGTCCACGCTTCAGCGAAGCATCCTTCAGCAGGATCTTGAGCGGGCGAACGCGGTCCTGGCCGGCATAGACGAAGCCCGATCCGCACCTGGCTCCTGAACGGAGCCGGGTGGGCTCCTGCGCCGGGGGCCCGCCCGGCGAGCTCGGAGCGCGCGATGCCCGACGCATCCGCGCAACGGCTGACGCCGTCCTCCGCTTGCGCTTCGGCTCTGCGAGTGCACGGCCGCGCCTGAGACATCGCAATCCGCTGCTCCGACGCCGGGACAGGCCCCGGGCGGAGAAGGAGCAACAATCATGACAAGACAAAACATGAAGAACAGCCGCCCGAACGGGCGGCAGGAGAGGAAGAGGAAGGCCGGAGTCGGGCGGTCGGTTGAGGGGGCGAGAGAGGCTCGCGCCGCCGGCCGCGGAGATTCCCCAATGCCCAGCACATCAGCATCCGTCCAGCGCGCTGACGTCTATTCTCGCGTCACGGCCGAGATCATCGCCGCGATCGAGCAAGGTGCCGGCGAATGGCGTGCGCCCTGGTTCCACAACGGCACCAGCATCGCGCGTCCGACCAACATCTCATCCGGCAAGCGCTATCGCGGCATAAACACGCTGGCGCTCTGGGCCGCAGGTTTCGCCGCCGGATATGGCGATGGTCTCTGGGGCACCTACAAGCAATGGCAGGATGCTAGCGCGCAGGTGCGTGAAGGCGAACGCTCCACCACGGTCGTCCTGTGGAGCGAGATCCGGTCTTCCAGGCAGGCCGAGAACCAAGACGATGATGACGGGCATCGGAGGATGTTCGCCCGTGCGTTCTCCGTCTTCAACGTCGCTCAGGTCGACGGCTACGAGCGCCCAGCGACTCCTGTACTGCCCGAGGCCGAACGCCTCGCCCACGCTGAAGCATTCATCGCAAACTTGGGCGTTGAGACCGAATTCGGCGGGTCGGAAGCCTATTACCGGCCCTCGGCCGACACGGTGTTCATGCCGCCCTTCACCTCGTTTCGCGATGCCGCGTCATTCTACGGCGTCTGGCTGCATGAGACCGGCCATGCCAGTGGTGCAAAACACAGACTCGACCGTGATCTTTCCGGGCGCTTCGGTTCGGCCGCCTACGCCGCCGAAGAATGCTGCGTGGAAATTCTCAGCGGGCTTGTCCTGGCTGACTTGGGGATCGCCCATCATCCGCGCCCCGACCACGCCGCCTATGTTGCCACATGGCTCAAGGTCCTGAAGGACGATCCCAAGGCCATCTTCACCGCTGCGAGCAAGGCGCAGCAGGCTGCCGATTGGATGCACGCTCAGCAGCCCCAAGTAGAGACAATGGCGGCGTGATCAACATCGCTTCGCCTCGTCGGGTTTGACCTTGATAGGGCCGAGGTGACCTCACTTCGGCCCGTTCGTGCGAGCACGGTTTTGGCAGGAGTGCGCCAACACCGGACATGGGCTTGCTCCGCGTTCAAACCGGAAGTGCAAAAGTCTGCTTGATGACCTCGCTCGGCACGTCTGTCTTCACCGACTGAATACCGTTCTTGCGCGTCAGGTGCGTGGACTGAAAGCGCCGGTAGTCATCGAGATCGGCGACGACAACGCGCAGCAGCGCGTCACTCTCCCCCAGCATGATGTAGCATTCAACCACCTCCGGTAGGCGTCGCATCGCAGCGATGAAGAGGTCAATCGTCTCGGCATCCTGCGCCGTCAGCCAGACCCGCGAGAACATCGACAGGGGAAGGCCGACCTTTGCCTGGTCGACAACCGCGACGTATCGCTTGATGACCCCCGCCTCCTCCAAGACCTTCACCCGCCGAAGGCAAGGGGAAGGCGACAAGCCGACCTCCTTAGCCAGATCGATGTTTTGCATCCTGCCGTCACGTTGAAGAGCCTTCAGGATGCGCCTGTCGATCTCATCGAGCTTTTGAAACATACAAATTTGTCTTCCGTTGGCAGCAAATGCCAATATATTCACTCTGCAAGCAACATTAGCAACCCGATTGCGCTCGCATCCAGATACAACATCGATATGAACGCACATCTGCTCCTACTCTTTTCCGCCACGGTTCTGCCACTGATCTGCACGCCTGGCCCCGACATGCTCTTCATCGCGTCCCAGGCTGTGTCCGGGGGATCGCGAGCAGGGCTTCGCTCAACGCTCGGCGTGGTGCTGGGCTATGGCGTTCATTCCCTTTTGGTCGCCCTTGGACTTGCCGCCGTCGTCGCGGCCTCTCCCGTCCTGTTCGAGGCGATCAGATGGATCGGTATCGCCTATCTGCTCTTCCTCGCCTACAAGCTCATCAGATCAGCCATGCAGTCTCAGGACATCGCCGTATCCGGGCGGAAGGTCGAGAACCAGCTTTCCAAGGGCTTCCTGACGGCGCTCCTGAACCCAAAGGGTATGATGATCTACGTCGCCATCCTCCCCCAGTTCATGGACCATCAGGCGGGCAACGTGACCTTACAAGCCATAAGCCTGTCTCTCGCGTTCATGTTCTGGTGTGCGGTCGTTTACTCGATCCTGAGCCTTACCTTGTCCCGTCTCGGCGGTGGCCACCTCAATGACAAGAAGCGCAGGTTGATTGACGGAACGGCGGGCGGAATGATCCTGCTGGCCGCTGGGTTCATGGCATCTGCACAGCGCTAGCTGATGACCGGTTTGGGTCGACAGCGGCTTTGCTGCTTGACTGTCAGGATATATTGCCGAGCTCGGGAGTTGCTTCCTCTGCGCTGATCTCGGTATCGCCCCGGAGCTCGAGCCACGGCCGGATCATGCGTCCTATCTCCAGTCGTGGCTATCGGTGCTGGCCAACGACAAGCGGGCGATCTTCCAGGCAGCGGCCCATGCGCAGCGCGCGGTGAGCTTCCTGCATTCCTTGCAGCCGGAAGCGGAGTTGAAGGCTGCGGCCTGACGTTCAGGCGCGGTCGGCACCACCGGTGGCGGCCGCGTTATCCTCATCCCGATGGTCCTTCAGACCTTGGGAGATGTCAGCATCCAGCCTTCCCCAGATTGACGGTTTTTGAGCGTCGGGTTTGGGTTTGCGGGTCGGTCTACGTTCGACGATGAACGGCTTGGTCTGCTGGCGCATTGATCCTCCGGGCTGCGATTCGCGAGTGCAACGATATCGCACAGGGTAAGTGGGGCAAGCGGGCCTATTATGTGAGGTGCTCGTGTCCCCGACTGAAACAAGCAACGACGGTCGAAGCGGGGGATGGCGCAAGATGCCATTCGTGCCCGGGCGAGAGCGGCGGAACACCATTGCCATATCCCTTCACGTCAGAGTTTCCGGCAACCCATCTGCGGGCTCGATAAGGCATGTCTGACCGGAGACCGGCTGCGCCTCGATCGTTTTCCCGCAACGGCTAGCCGCAGATTTCTTACCCCGGAAGGCTGCGCCTTTCTCCTCGCCCACTAACAAATCTGCGACTTGCCGCCCTCCATTTCATTCCGGCCCTATTGGGTGCGGTCCGATCGTCACCGGTCTTTTGACAGCTATCGAGGTCGCGATGGGCGCGGCCCGAACACGAGAAAAGGAATACGACAATGGCAACCATCGGCACATTCACCTCCACCGAAAACGGCTTCACCGGCTCCATCCGCACGCTCGCCCTCAACGTCAAGGCCCGCATCGCCCGGGTCGAGAACCCCTCCGACAAGGGCCCGCAGTTCCGCGTCTACGCCGGCAGCGTCGAGCTGGGTGCCGCCTGGCAGAAAACCTCCGAACAGGGCCGCGACTATCTCTCAGTCAAGCTCGACGATCCGAGCTTCCCAGCTCCGATCTACGCAACGCTCGCCGAAGTTGAAGGCGAGGATGGCCTCCAGCTCATCTGGTCGCGCCCGAACCGGGACTGATTGACATCACGGGGCTCCGCCGCCGGCGGAGCCTTCTCCTCTGCCGAGAAGTCAAAGCAGGACCCGGTATCGAGCCAGGTCCTGCTTTTTTGGTGGCATACGGAAACGGGGGATAGCTGCTCAGATCTGTCGAGGATGTCGGGCCGAAATGACGGCCTCAAGGACGAGCGGTTCCCCCAATTTCGCGCGAACGCTCGAAGAGCGGTCACACGAAATCGGCTCCCCCACTCGCCGCCGCTTGCGGTCGCATCCGCGATCCCTGACCCCGCCATCCCGTCCCGCCCTGCGAAATCGTCTTTCACAAACTCAAGGAGATGAGACGATGACGATCGAACAGCACATCGAAGAACTGCGGGCTGAGCTGAAGACCGCTTGCGACGCTGCGGAGCGCCGCGAGATCCAGACCGAGCTGGACCTGGCTCAAGCGGAGTTGGCAATCATCACGGCAGAGCAGGACGGTAGCGTCGATGCCGGGCCGCCCTTCTGAGGGCGGTAGACTACACAGCCAGGCGTTGTCTCTGTGTAAGATGTCGAAAGGTGGAGACATTGCACGGTGTCCTGTCGAGTGAGGTCATCGACATCAGGGATGTTGCAGTCCGGTCGTCGGGCAGCAACTCATCGCCATCAGAATTTTCCCCGCCGCTTCGCGTCTCCTTGCGCGCCAAAATTCAGGTGTCGATAAGTCCTCCGCTTCGCTGCGGCCGTACCGATGCAACCCTCCTTGTCCCGGCCTGCGGCCGATCCCTGCGATGTCCGCAATCGACAAGGAGAAACCACCATGCAACGCCTCGCGCAATTCCTGGCCGCCACAGGCCGCAAGCTTTCTTCCCTTGGCAAGGTGATCGGCCACTTTTTCCGCAAGGGCAAACTCGGCCTGAAGCTCGCGATCAAGATCCCATTCTTCGTCGAGATCGAGATCTCCTTTGAAACAGATTGGAGCAGGCGCCGATAACGGCGTTGTGCAACGGCCAGCAATCGTGGGCCGGTTTCAGCACCAGGGCTGTCTACGGCCCGTCCAGGTTCTGGCCAGGCCTTCCGATACGAGGATATCACCGAGGCTCCTGCCGTCACGGATGAGGACGCGGAGCTTGCGACCATATCTGTCTTCGTCGCGTCCGGGCCATGCGCGAAGCTCGAAGGTACCCTGATTGACCAGTTCGATCAGGCGATCGGTCGCTCTATTTCCCAGCGCCAGCTCTGTTGCGCACTTCGGCTCGCTGATCTCGGGAGCGTCGATATCGGCAATGCGGATTTTTGCGCCCTCAATCCAGAGAGTATCTCCGTCCACGACGCAGGCGAAGCGATCACCACCGAAACATTTCCGGTATGTTGTCTCCGGACTGATGACCAAGCTCGCAGCCTCGGCGACTGGAACGATCCCAAATATGTGAGCGCCCAGCGCACAGCCGGATACTGCGATCGCGACGATGATCTTTCTCACGGGATAACGGAACTCTGGCCGAAGGCTATGGTCATTCTTCTGCAATTCCATGGGTCTCAATTTGAGTTCGATCCGTCAGAGATGGTTTTCATATCGCTCTTCGGTGAAGCTGGCGCTAAGGCCGCTGCAAGCTATCCCGGTACGTATGTTGTGCCGAGTTGATTGTACGGTATCCCCGGTGGCGTTTTTGCCTGACGAGATCGAGGAACAATTCAACCGCGTCTTTCTCTTGCTCGAAGTGATGAACCTTTAGCTGGCCTCTGGTTCCGATGCGTCCCCAGCGCCGCATAAGACAGGCCTCTCCGAAGAGGGTCGGTTCGATCGACATGGCATAGAAGCGCGCCATGTTGTTCTCGGCGTCCGTGCGTTCGATATAGAGGCGATATGGCTGGGCGATCATGGTGAGAGAATCGCGCAATCGGGCCCATGCGTCCAACGACAGTTGTGAATCGATGGTCGCGGAACGATTCAGTTTTGTGAAGTATGGACAGAAGGAGCGCGGGGCGGTCCGCCTTTGGCGTACGGCTCTATTCGCTGAAGCGAACGAAGCCCGGCTGTGGTCTTCGCCGATCCCGGTAACGATCCTCCCGCGATAGCCGACTGCCATTGATCAGTATCCCAGGTAACCGAGAATATCGGCGCCGCAATCGTTGGCTTGCTGGTCTGGCTGAGCGATGACATCACCGGTCGTGACATCTACTAAAGCCCTATCGCTATTGCGAACGATTGCCTCAATTTGATGGATGCGGCATTCTTCGATGGCCTCTTCTGCCGTGACCTGTGCCTCGCAGGCTTCCCAATATCTCATCGCCCGATCTCCGGGTCCGGGTTCTCCCTCAGACCTTGATTTCCAATGGCTCACGTTTTCCATGGAAGCGGTTATCGCCAACGCAGGACTTCATGTCGGCTCGCCGGAACCACATCGCGCGACCGCATCGAAGCGGCGCATTTCCCCCGGTGAACACAATCTGCTCATCGGCACGCATGCGCAGGACTTCGTGCGGCTGGATCAATGGTCGGCTGGCAAGTTGCTTTGATCGGGTTCGTGACGAACCCCTCGCCTGAACGCTGCGGCTGACCTGGTCGATCTCGACCGTCGTTGTTCCACAACGCCGGGAGATATAGTCCGCGGTCTCCGGATCGTTGATCGCTGAGAAACTGATCCAGCTCGCGCTTTCGAACCACTTGCTGGTGGCGTCGCGTCCGCCATAGGTTTCGCGCATCTGGCCGATCGACTGATAGATCATGAGAAGCGTGATCCCGTACTTGCGGCCGGCATCGCGTGCCGTCTCAAGGATTCTCATGAAACCCAGGCGAGCGACCTCGTCGAGAAGGAACAGAGCGCGTCCCGGCATCGCCCCGTCACGATTATAGATGGCGTTCAGGAATGAGCCGATGATCACCCGCGCCAGACCTCCGTGGGTTTCCAGCGTTTTGAGATCCAGTGCGACGAACACGTCGGTCGTTCCCGACGCGATGTCATCGGTCGAAAAGGTCGAACCGGACACGAGACCGGCATAGTTCGGATAGCTCAGCCAATGTGTTTCTTTGATCGCGTTGGCATAGACACCGGAGAAGGTTTCGGGCGTCATGTTCACGAACGCTGCCACGTTCTCCTTCACAAAATCGGACTCGGAGTTGTCGTAGATTTCCTGAAGCCGCGCGCGCAGCTTCGGCTCCGGTTCCGAGAGGTTGATGCGCACGGTCCGCAGCGTCTGATCCTTTTTTTCCGTATGACCCGAGAGGCAGACATCGGCGATGATCGCCGTCAGCAACTGCAAGCCGGATGCCCGAAAGAAATCGTCCCGTACGCCGCTGGCGCGGCCGCTTTCGCTCATGATCCACGAGGCGACCGCAGCGATATCCTCTTCCTTCGTCCCGCCATGCTGACCGATCCAGTCCAGGGCATTGAACCCGATATCCGGATCCTTCGGGTCAAGCACGATCACATCACGGCCGGCTTCGCTCCGGTGCGCCTTGACCATCGGCGCCACCTCATTGGATGGATCAAGTACGATCAACGTGCCGCCCCATTTCAGCGCCGTTGGAATTGTCACCGACGTAGTCTTGAAACCGCCGGAGCCGGCGAAAACGATGCCATGTGACGATCCGAACGAACCATCGAAGCAGAGCAGCGGTGACTTGCCCCCGGCGCCCCATGTCTCAGGCTTATCGGCCCGAAACGAGAGTGCCGCCGTGCTGTCGCGATCGACACGATACCGCTCGCCGATCACGATGCCGCCGCCGTCTGCGAACAGTTTCTCTGCTTCCGGCAGTTTCATCCATTCCGCCTCGCCATGCAGCGCGCGTTTACCGCGGATGCGTTTCGGCTCGGAACGCGAGAATGCGGCGTTGCCGATCACCGCGACGCGCAGCGCGAACATGCCAGAGAACAGAGCTGCGGCAGCACCTGTCATTGTTGCCGGGTCGACGTAGGACAGGATCGACCTGGCCGCAGGCGCCTGTCCGGCAAATTGCGAAAGCCGCATTCCTTCCCGAACGACGGCAATGGCGATGACGGCGCCCGATCCGGCAGCGACGCCCCACCCTGCGGTCTTGATGTTGACCGATCCCTGGGCACTGAGGAGAAAGATCAGCCCGATCGCAGCACTTGCGATATAGGGCAGCGACAGTCCGATTCGGCCGAGGGTCAATTTGGCCTCTGCCGTTTTTCCGAAACTGGCGAGCCACTGTTCGATCCCCAGCAACGCGAGGGCGATGGCTATCATCATCAGCATCGGGACAACGGCGAGCAGGATCCTATTCGCTGTCATTGCCGAATGCCTCCGCGCCGATTGCGATCAGACGGGATCGCTCCGCCTCATCGGCCTTGATCCTCGTCTTCGCTTCGATCAACAGACCGAGCAACAGCGCGCGTTTTTCATAGCGCAGGCCTGCTTTGACGATCAGGCCGCCCAATTCGATCTTCTCGCGAGCATCCTTCTTTCTTGCCTCTGCTGTGGTCAGCCGCTGCATCCGCTCAAGCCTCGCCAGCCTGGCCCGCAGCCGCGCCAGCACTGAGCGACGTGGCCGTCGACGTTCCGGTCGTTCCAGCGGCACTCTTTTCCTTTCCGTTCGATCCGGCTCTACCTCCGCGAAACCGCTTCGCCACCTCCTCGAACGCCGCCTGAAGATCGGCGTCGTCGATTTCGATCTCTCCGAGCCCCGCCTTCAGCGCAATGCGGCCGATGCGTTCGGCGTCGCGTGTTTCCGCCTGCTTCAGCTGTTCCTGCAGGCGGGCAAGTTCTTCGCGGATTTTCGACGTTGGCTTCTTCATCGGGATGCAATCTCCAGTGATATCCGTGGAATGGTGGGATGAGAGTCCCCGATTTTTCCCCGGCAGGACAGGTACAAATTTGTACCTCGCCAAAGCGTCAGCATTTGGCGAATGATCCCGCCGCTCGACAAGAGCGGATCCAAGGGCGCAATTATACGTCGCTGATGCGACGTTCTGCTTTAGCCCCCTGGCGGGGCTGCCTCTTGCGATCAACCTGTTGATTTCGTTCGCAAGAAGGAGCGATCCGCCCGTGGCCGTCCCGCATTTCTCAGTCAGCATCGTCGCTCGTGGCTCTGGCCGCAGCGCAGTGCTGTCTGCGGCCTACCGGCACTGCACCAGGATGGAGTATGAGCGGGAAGCACGCACAATCGACTACACCAGGAAGCAGGGTCTTCTGCACGAGGAGTTCGTGACCCCTGCCGATGCGCCAGACTGGCTGCGCGCCATGATTGCCGATCGATCGGTCTCGGGAGCCTCGGAAGCGTTCTGGAACAGAGTCGAAGCTTTCGAAAAGCGGGTCGATGCCCAACTCGCCAAGGATGTGACCATCGCGCTGCCGGTCGAACTCTCGTCCGAGCAGAACATCGCGCTGATGCGAGACTTCATTGCCGAGCATATCACGTCAAAGGGTATGGTCGCAGACTGGGTCTATCACGATGCACCCGGCAACCCGCATGTCCACCTGATGACGACATTGCGGCCTCTGAGCGAGGACGGGTTCGGTGCCAAGAAGGTCGCTGTTCTTGGACCAGACGGCCAGCCCATGCGCAATGACGCCGGCAAAATCATCTATGAACTCTGGGCGGGTGGCTCCGAGGATTTCAATGCCTTTCGTGATGGATGGTTTGCTGTCCAAAATCGGCACCTGGCGCTTGCCGGGCTCGATATCCGCATCGATGGCCGATCATTCGAAAAGCAGGGTATCGACCTGACCCCGACCATTCATATCGGGGTCGGCGCCACCGCCATCGAGCGAAAATCGGAAACGGAAAACGGGCTGGCGACAGCCGGGTCACGGAAGCTCGAGCGGATCGAATTGCAGGAAGAGCGGCGCGCGGAGAACGTCCGGCGCATCCAGCGCAATCCCGGCATCGTGCTTGATCTCATCACTCGGGAGAAGAGCGTTTTCGACAACCAGGACGTGGCGAAAGTCCTCCATCGCTATGTCGACGACGCGGCTCTCTTCCAGAGCCTGATGGCGCGGATCATGCAGCATATGGACGTGCTGCGTCTCGACCGTGAGCGTATCGACTTTACCTCCGGTGTCAGGACGCCAGCGCGGTACACGACGCGCGAAATGATCCGCCTTGAGGCTGAGATGGCAAACCGGTCAATCTGGCTGTCCCAGCGATCGTCACACCGCGTCCGGCAGAAGTTCATCGGGGCGGTGTTCGAGCGCCATGAGCGCCTCTCGGACGAGCAGAAAACGGCCATCGAGCATGTTGCAGGTCCTGAGCGGATTGCAGCCGTGATCGGCCGCGCCGGCGCCGGCAAGACCACGATGATGAAGGCCGCACGCGAGGCCTGGGAGGCGGCCGGTTATCGTGTCGTTGGTGCCGCCCTGGCGGGGAAGGCTGCCGAAGGATTGGAAAAGGAAGCGGGTATTCTTTCCCGTACACTATCCTCCTGGGAACTGCGCTGGGCTCAAGGTCGCGACCATCTCGATGACAAGACCGTTATGGTTCTGGACGAAGCCGGCATGGTCTCTTCGAAACAGATGGCGCAGCTTGTTGAAGAGGCAACGGTCCGCGGGGCAAAGCTCGTTCTCATCGGTGATCCGGAGCAGCTCCAGCCGATTGAGGCCGGTGCTGCGTTTCGGGCAATCACCGATCGTATCGGCTACGCCGAACTCGAAACCGTATATCGCCAGCGCGAGCAATGGATGCGCGACGCTTCGCTCGATCTCGCCCGCGGCAACATCGCCAAGGCTGTCGAGTCCTACAGTGCAAACGGTCGGATGATGGCATCGACCTTGAAGTCGCAAGCCGTCGAAAACCTAATCTCCGATTGGAACCGCGACTACGATCCAGCCCGGTCCTCTCTAATCCTCGCCCACCTTCGCCGCGACGTGCGGATGCTTAATGCCCTGGCGCGCGCCAAGCTAGTCGAGCGCGGACTTGTCGATGGCGGTCACGTCTTCAAGACGGAAGACGGCATCCGTCATTTTGCCGCTGGCGACCAGATCGTCTTCTTGAAGAATGAAGGCTCGTTGGGCGTCAAGAACGGCATGCTGGCCAAGGTCGTGGAAGCCGCCCCGGGGCGTATCGTTGCCGAAATCGGCGAAGGCGAACATCGCAAAGTTATCAGCGTAGAGCAGCGGTTCTATAACAACGTCGATCATGGATATGCGACGACGATCCATAAGAGCCAGGGAGCGACCGTCGACAGGGTCAAGGTTCTGGCCTCGCTCTCCCTCGACCGTCACCTGACCTATGTGGCAATGACCCGTCATCGGGAGGATCTCGGCGTCTATTATGGTTCGCGATCCTTCGCCAAGGCGGGTGGCCTGGCCGAGCTTCTATCGCGGAAGAACTCCAAGGAAACGACGCTCGACTACGAGAGGGGCGCCTTCTATCGCGCGGCCCTTCGTTTCGCCGACGCGCGCGGCATGCATCTGGTCAACGTCGCGCGCACCCTCGTTCGCGACCGCCTCGACTGGACCGTTCGCCAAAAACAGAAGCTCGTCAATCTCACCGCCCGCCTGGCGACGATCGGCGCACAGCTCGGTCTCAAGGGCCCGAATACCCAAATGACCCCGAACCCCGTCATGGAGGCAAAGCCAATGGTGTCAGGCATCACCACGTTCCCGAAATCGATCGACCATGCCGTTGAGGATCGCCTAGTCGCCGATCCGGGTTTGAAGAAGCAATGGCAGGAGGTCACGGCACGCTTTACCCAGGTCTTCGCCGAGCCGGAGACCGCGTTCAAGGCGGTCAATGTCGACGCCATGCTGAAAGATCCGGCAAGAGCGCAGACAACGCTTGCGAAGATCGCAGCTGAGCCGGAAAGGTTTGGAGCGCTCAAGGGCAAAACCGGCATCTTCGCCAGAGCGAATGAGAAGGCGGCGCGCGACACGGCGCTTGTCAACGCGCCTGCCCTGGTGCGAAACCTCGAGCGCTATGTGACGGCGCGCGTCGAGGCGGAGCGCAAGCATGAAGCGCAAGAGCGGGCAATCCGTCTCAAGGTCTCCGTCGACATCCCTGCCCTCTCTCCATCGGCCAGGCAGACGCTGGATAGGATCCGCGATGCGATCGATCGCAACGATCTTCCTGCCGGTCTCGAATATGCGCTGGCCGAGAAGATGGTCAAAGCGGAACTGGAGGGGTTTGCCAAGGCTGTGTCCGAGCGTTTCGGAGAACGCAGCCTGCTGCCGATCTCGGCAAAAGATGCAAACGGCGAGACCTTCCACAAATTGACGGCCGGGATGAACCCTTCGCAAAAAAGCGAAGTGCAGTCGGCGTGGAACAGCATGCGCACGGTGCAGCAGATCGCCGCGCACGAGCGCACCACGCTGGCATTGAAGCAGGCTGAAACAGCGCGGCAAACCCAGACAAAGGGGCTTTCCCTCAAATGATCATGATGATGCTTGAAGGTGGCACGGTGCCTCGTCAACGTCGCCGCGCCTGCTTCACGTTATCCGTGGCCGCCGGTCTGTTGATCGTCCTCTTTGCGGCCGGTTGGGTTGGTGGTCTGCGCATCAACACGACGCCCAGTGAGCCGCTCGGCCTCTGGCGCATCGTTCCTCTCAACCGCTCGGTCCGATCCGGGGAAACGGTTTTCGTGTGCCCGCCTGACAATACTGCTACGCGCGAGGCGAGGCAGCGCGGATATCTCCGTCCGGGACTTTGCCCCGGTGGGTTCGGACCGTTGATCAAGACCGTCATCGCGGTGGCGGGACAGCGCGTGGACGTCACCGATCGTCTCGCCATTGATGGCGTGCCGATCCCCGGATCCCGCATCATAGAGAAGGATGCACAGGGGCGATCTCTTCGGCACGATCAAAGCGGGATGGTGCGAGCCGGAGAGGTGTATCTGCACTCCGACTTCATCGGCTCCTGGGATTCCCGGTATTTTGGGCCGGTGCCTGTTTCAGGCATGCTCGGTCTGGCGCAAGAGGTGTTGACCTATGCCCCGTGAGATCGTGATCACGGCCGTTCTCGTCCCGCTTGCCGTGGTGGTCGGTACGATCGGCTGGAGCGGCCAGGCGGCCCTACTGCCTGCGGCAACCTTCTTCCCGCTTCTGTGGGCGCGATCACCAACGCGGATCGCAGCGGCCCTCGTCGCGGCCGGCTATTTCCTGGCGGCGTCACGGGGTTTGCCATCCGGCGTCGCACAGTTCTTTGCTGCGGATCTCTGGGTCGGCCTCAGTTTCTGGGTCGCGGCGGCATCGTCTTTCGTTGCTGTCCATGCGGCGCTTTGGACGATGCGGTCGGGCTCGGCAAAATCAGCACGCTATCTGCTCATCTTGGCTCTCACCGGTCTGCCGCCACTCGGCATCACAGGCTGGGCGCATCCGCTGACGGCGGCCGGCATACTGTTTCCAGAATGGGGATGGTGGGGGCTTCTCGCGTTGACAGCCGGCCTGATCGGTCTCGTAACCCGGATCGGGCCGGCTATCGCCATTGCCCTGTCAGGTCTATGGCTTTGGTCCGCCGCATCGGGGACAAATCAGATTCTACCGGAGGGGTGGCGTGGTGTCGACCTTGAAATGGGCGCGAGTCTCGGCCGCGATCAATCCCTTCGACTTCAACGTGACCTGGTGACGGCTGTTCGGCAGGCTGCCGGAACACGAGAGACCGTCGTCGTGCTTCCCGAGAGCACACTGGGCTTTTGGACGCCAACGCTTGAACGTTTCTGGCGGAATGAGGTGCAAGAAACGCACGTGACTGTAGTCGCCGGCGCGGCGGTCGTCGATGCGGTTGGCTACGACAACGTCATGGTGGCCATCGATGCGCATGGGGGGCGTGTCCTCTATCGCGAGCGCATGCCTGTTCCGGTTTCGATGTGGCGTCCATGGGAGCGATGGACAGGAGAGACTGGCGGCGCCCGCGCCAACCTCTTGGCCAATCCTGTCGTCGAGGTCGCGGGCCGAAAGATCGCGCCTCTTATCTGCTACGAGCAGCTCGTACTGTGGCCCATTCTCCAGTCGATGCTACACCGACCCGACGCGATCGTTTTGATCGGCAATGGCTGGTGGACGACGGGTGGCAACATCGTCGCCATCCAGCGCGCGAGCGCCAAAGCCTGGTCCGCCCTGTTCGGCGTCCCCCTTGTGATTTCCTTCAATACCTGAACTTTGGAGCCTTCGTCATGGATGCTGCCTTTATCGCGGAATGCGCCGATCCCTCGCTGAAACCCGCCATCGTCGAGCATTTCGTAGCCGCTGTCGGTCCGGGCGATCCGCTGGCCGTCACCGTCAAAGCCGGAGGGCGGCTCATCCTTGTACCAAAACCGAAGACGCCCGACGAGGCTATGGAGATCATACGCCAGTATGTCGGGCAGGCCGTCGTGCGTGTGGGCCTTACACAGTTCCCGGCGGGTGTCGGCGTGAAGGACGCATCCGAGCTGAAACCAGATCTGATGGAGCCTTGCGAAAATCTTCGCATGGGGACGAAGATGTTTTCAAAGATCATGCGCATCGTTTCACAGTGGTATGGCAACCCAACGAGCAAAGAGGTGCTTCCACAGATCTTCGAAGATGCCGTTTACGCCTGGAACACCGGCCAGTTCGAGGGGCAAAGCGTGTTTCAGGCGCAGGATCCAGGAGGAACAATCGTCGATCGGAAGGAAGTTTCTTCGGATGCCGCGGACAAACCTGCGGATGCTAACCCCTCCCAGAGCGAAGGGGAGCCCCTAGACGAAAAAGAGGTTGGGACTGCGGGAATTCGGGTCGATTTGTCCCGGATCGGTGGGCAGAAGTAGTGCTGGATCCGACTTCGAGGACAGGTAAAATATCAGGGATCAGGTTCGACAATTGCGACATTGAGGTCGTTTAGTATATCAGCCAGACCCGGCGCGCGGATCAGCTTCGTCGTGCGGACCGCCTTCAGTTTTCCAATAGCTCGATCGAACAGTGCAAGGTTGGTGTGGCCGTTGAGCCGAGACGGGTAGATGATGCCGTCCACCTGGCTGTCGTGTTCATTGAAGGCGACCGCCCACTTCCGTGCGAGGGATTGCTTTGAGCCCTTCGCGACATCCGTCGGCACACCCATCTTGATCGGCCCGTCGTCTCGAAGATCGACCATCATCAGCGGATTGATGACCTCGATCTCTGCGAAATTGCGGTCGTACAATTCGGATTCAGCTATCGGCAGGTCGCCGAGGACCCCATCGCGTTGATCGCGCAAGACGGCTTCGAGAAAGCACACCTTCACCGTATCGCCCAAATAGAGCACCCCGAACCGGTTTGCGAATTTGCGCCGGCGTGGGTCGCTGAAACGGCTCGGCGTTTTACCGAAGCCCAGTGGATCAGGGTAGGTGCCCAGATAGATGCGACCGAACCGAAGTCCGGCTGCGACCGTATGCAGGTGAAGGCTTGCATTTGCAAAGCCGGGAGGCGGCAGAGTACGTGCCATTCAGCGGAAATCTCGACCAATGCTCTCGACAACCTCGAGCGCTTGCTCGGTCCGTCCCCGCTCCAATGCCTCGCGACCTGTCAGTCCGTCCAGCTCTCCGTGGGGCTGGACCAGGAACCGGTAAACCGCCCAGGCTCCGCCCAGTCGCTCGTGGAGCGCTGCAAGCGCTGCAAACGGCTTGCCATCGGCATCGATCTGCCAATCCGGGAAGCGAAAGCCGCGTTTCGCGCCATCCAGCCCCAATACCAGTCCGGTCTGGCGCTTTGAATTCACCGTTACCCTTGTCGTGCCAAGCAGCTTGGCGAATTCGTCGGCATTCAGCATGTCAGTGCCGCTGAGGACCTCAGCAGCCTTTATGCGTCCCCGCGCCCGTGCGGCCACCAACGCCTGCTCCAATTCCGGATCCAGTGCATCGTTCTCCTCTACGACAGGCACCGTTGTCATTTCCACCGCCTCAACGGGAGTGACAACCATCTCACCTTCGGAATCGACATCGACACGGAAGCTGACCGGGTGGCCAGCAGAACGGCTTTTTGCGATCGCCTGACCGTATTCCTGGAGGAGCGCCTTGACGCGATTGGGATTGCCGGTCAGCGCTTTTGAGGCATTGTCCGGGATCTTGATCTTGAAGGCGGCTGTCCCCTTTGCAAGCGGGGCCGCCGCTGTCGTCAGGAAAAAAGCCATGGGTTCAGCGCCCGTTTTGTCGCGCCTGCTCGAACCGTCGCGTATGCTGGTTTTCGACTTCAGAGATGCCATGTCTCACCCTCCGTTCGGAGATCTATATATGGCAAGGTTGGTTAAGTTCGTCAAGTTGGTAAAGCCGTAGTGCTCCTGATCTTCTGTGTCCTGATTGCGGCTACGTGGACGACTGCGGAGTGATCGACGACAATCATGGTTGATGCAGGTCGTCGAGGATTTCTTTCGGGGATGATGTATCAAGCAGCGGTAGGGCAGAAACCTTTTCCCCGATCGCTGTCATCTGTTCGACGGTCATGCGATGTCTCACAGGCAGGTCGCCGAAAACCCCGAGGGCCTGAGCTTCACGTTCGAGGGCAGCGCGTATGATATCGTCCGGTCTGCGCCCGACACGGGCCGCAATTTCCCGGGCAAGCTGTTCGGTGTCGTGGGTAAGCTGCAACATGGGTTCGCTCTAAATGGGTCCTTCCATGTAAAGCATTTCGCAAAACAATGACAGATTTCTGCTCAGGGGCCATGAAGCTGAGATCGCTTGGCCAATTGTGAGCTGACACGTTTTCCGCGAGTAAACAAAATCCGTGGTTTGCAATTCCGAGAAAACGATTTAGAAAACCATTCCATCATGGTCAACTTACGCGATTGAATATGCTTCATTCTTTACCAGGTCACTGTTCGCGCGCGTCGCGGTCCCTCTGACTGCCGACGCACTTCGCCACCGCGGAACGGGTGCGATTTACAGGGAGAGTATGGATGACAAACTGGGTCGAGAAACTGCTGGATATCACTGTGATCGGAAACGATCAGTCCATGGTCAAGGGCGCACTGGCCAATCTTGCTGATCGGTTCGATTTTGTGGGCTATGCCTTCGTCAACATTCGTCCTGGGCAGACCTATGCGGTCTCCAACTACGATATCGACTGGCAGAAAATCTATGACACGCTGGACTACCGGTTCATCGATCCGGTCATGCGGCAGGCCCAGCTGATAAGGCGCGCTTTCGCCTGGTCCGGCGAAGCCGACAAGAGCTCGCTGTCCAAAAAGCAGAAAAACTTCTTTTCGAAAGCCGCTGATTTCAACATTCGCTCGGGCGTTTCCATCCCGGTCGCCACCGCCAACGGTGCCATGTCCATGCTGACCTTTGCATCGGCGAAGCCTTCGCTTGCCAGTGATATGGAGATCGATGCGATTATGGCCGCATCAGCGGTCGCCCAGCTTCATACGCGTCTTGAGCACATGCGTGTCACGCCCTCCATCGAGGAAAAGATTGTCCTGACGCCGAAGCAGGTGAACTACATTCGCTGGCTGTCGCTTGGCAAAACCGTCGAGGTGATCGCTGAACTAGAGCAGGCAAAGTATGCTGGCGTCCGCTCTGCGATTGACGATGTCAGAACGCGCTACAATCTGGCCAATCATGCACAGGTGGTGGCTTTGGCCATCCGACGCGGCCTGATTTAGGCTGATCCGGCGGGTCAGGTTTTGGGCGTATAGCCCAGAATGTGCAGCAGGGTGGTCAGCGCCGACATTTGCGCGTGCATCCTGATGGTTGCTTCGAGATAGGCAATATGGGTATCGCTAACAAGCTCCTTACCGGCTTTAACGTCAGCCGGCAGTTCATTGAACAGATTTTCTGCCTGCTCCAACAGTTCGCGATGTTCGCGGATTGCATCGATCGTGAGACGCTCGACGAGCGGTGACGGAAGCCCATGCAGGAGGCCTACCAGCGGCTTCAGATCGACTGCCTCGCCATTCAATCGGTCGTCGGCGTCCATGTTCAACTCCCAAAACAGGAATGCGCGGTGCGCCCCCGCATAGTTCCTGACCCCTGGCGATCGGGGAGTTTGTAACCGAGCACACTCAGCCCATGGACCTTTAGTTCCGAGGAACCTGGACATACGTCCACGGCTCCCCGACCATAGGTCGAGGAATCTGGCGCCCTAACGGCGGGCACCAAACCGGTGTGCTTCGGGTTACAAAGCCCGGAGGCAGCGCGTACTGCCTCACCAGCGCTTATAGCGACCTAACCTTGTTCGCGCCACCGCAGATTTGTTGGCGTACTGGGTCGGCTCGCGGCCAACGCTTGAAGAAGGAACCTAGAGTCGTTGTCGCTTTTGTGTCCAAAATGAAACGCGGAGATCGACCAATAGTCGAACTAAATTAACCTCTGCATCGCGAGGCCCTTTCTCGTCGAGAAGTTGCGTTTGAAACGCGAAAGCAATCAGGCTACAGCACGATCCCTTGAAGTTCTGCATCGCCGCCGAACTCGTTTGGCTGATCATTCGATCTCTGCGGCGGATTGTCAGTCCGCCGTGTTGGAAACGTATATTGACAGGATCTTTCGCCGATTTTTCTGACGTCAGGGAGCGCCTTGCAAAGACGGGCGCGGTGACCGAGGCGCTCCATTTGATACAGTCGTTTTATCACGTCGATTTCATTACCTACCATCTCGCTTCGACGGTGATTGGTGATTTTGACGCCCCGTTCGTGCGCACGACCTACCCGGATGCGTGGGTATCCACTTATCTGTTGAAGGGCTATGTCACCATCGATCCTGTTGCGCGCGAGGGCTTTCTGCGCCAGTTGCCATTCGATTGGCGAGAACTCGAAGTCGCACCCGAGATGCTGATGTTTCTGGAAGACGCAACACGCCATGGGATCGGCCGCTTTGGCTTCTCCATCCCTATAACGGATAAAGCCGGCCGTCGCGCCATCCTCTCTTTGAATTCGAACGCCTCCGCCGAAGACTGGGAGGATCTGGTGGATGCTCATCGGAGTGAATGGGTCGATCTCGCGTATCTCGTCCACCAGATGGCCGTGTTCGAGCTACATGGAGCGAGCGATCCGATCCCGGTCTTGAGTCCGCGGGAACGTGAGTGCCTCTACTGGAGCGCGCTCGGCAAGGATTACAAGGATATCGCGCTTATTCTCGGCCTATCCCATCACACGACCCGCAGCTACATCAAGTCGGCGAGGACGAAACTTGGTTGCGCCACGATCTCGGCGGCGGCCACTCTTGCCCTGAAGCTGCGCGTGATCACGATATGAGCCGACCGCCAGCCAGACTTTGACAATACCCGCATATGGGCTTGAGCATATGCGGGAATATCTGGCTTCCCCGGGAGGCGGCATCTTCCAGCCATCATCAACAGCTGGAGATAAACTTTGTTCATTCTGGTTCAGGCGCATCAGTACACCCGTTATAAGTCTCTCATGGATCAGGCATTTCGCCTGCGCAAACGTGTGTTTCACGATCAACTCGGTTGGGCCGTGACAATCGACGGTGATTGCGAGCGCGACGAGTACGATGTTCTGCGGCCAGCTTACCTGATGTGGTGCAATGATCGCGCGGATCGCCTTTATGGAACGCTGCGGCTGATGCCAACCACCGGCCCAACGCTTCTCTACGACGTCTTCTATAACACGTTTGCGGGTGCAAACCTGATTGCACCTGGAATCTACGAAGGGACGCGAATGTGCCTCGATGAGGAAATACTCTCCGAGGACTTTCCGAACCTGGAAACGGGCAAGGCTTTCGGCATGCTGTTGCTGGCGTTGTGCGAATGCGGATTGTCTCACGGTATCGAGACGCTTGTCTCGAACTACGAGCCGCACCTGGCGCGCGTCTATCGTCGGGCGGGGCTCACCGTTGAAGAGGTTGGCCGTGCGGACGGCTATGGTCGCTCTCCGGTTTGCTGCGGTATCTTCGAAGTTTCAGAGGAAGTTCGCATGCGCATGCAGCAGACGCTTGGTGTCGCGGCTCCCCTTTATGCAGGATATCGGCCGCGCAAAATTGCGGACAGCGAGACCGTGCGCATATCGGCCTGACCCAGGAATTGGCCAAAGGGCGGTTGCGGCAACGTGTGCCTCAACCGCCATAATTTCCGGGAAATACAATATCCTGGTCGACAAGAACGTTGAACTTGTAGCCCGGTCGGATCTGGATGGTGGGCTGAACATTCAGGTTCTTGGAAATCGTCTGCTCCGCGACGCGGCCGAAGGTCTCCGCAAAGTTCCTGCGTGCCGCGTCAGAGGCTGTATCCTGTGTGGCGAGGGTGGAACTCTCGGGAACTGCCATATCGATGCCAGTACCAATCAGTGCAACAAGCGCCGCCGAACCGAAGGTGCGGAAATAATGATTATTGACCTTGTCGGAAAACCCGCCATAGCCCTGCGAGTCCGTTCCAGCCATGCCGCCGATCTGCAAAGTCGAGCCATTCGGGAAGATGACATCCGTCCAGACAACCAGGACGCGGCTTTGGCCAAACGAGACCTTGCTGTCATAGCGTCCGAGTAATTTGGTACCCTGCGGAATGAGAAGAAAATGTCCTGTGGCGCTGTCGTAGATGTGCTGGCTCACCTGCGCTGTAATCCGGCCCGGCAAATCGGAGATGATGCCGGTAATCATGGTCGCGGGGATGACGGAGCCGCGCTTCAGTTCATAGCGTGACTGTTGGGGTACAACCTGGTTCGGCAGGTAGCCGAGATCCTTGATGTCGGCGTTGAAGAAATCTTCCTTCGAAGTCTGTCCGTTCGGATCGGCATTCTGACCCATCAAACCCGATTTCATGGCCGCCGCATAGAGATCGGAGGCACCGTTATTGGTGGTTGGCTGCCGGTCTGTTGTCCTGGTGTCGCTGGGCACATTTCCCAGCTCCGAGATTTTGACCTTCAGCGGCGAGTCAAAGGCAGTGGCACGCGCCTGAAGGCTGGCCATCCGCTGTCGCTGCTGTTCACGCAGGACTTGTTCGCGCTGCTCGCGGCGAAGTCGGGCCAACCATTCTTCTTCCGACTCCATTTGCGGTCGGCGCTCTTCCCGTGCTTGCTGCTTTATCTGCTCTTCTTCAATCGGCTTGGCTTCCACCTTTGTCCGGGTTGTGGGCGTGGGTTGGAATACGGACTGCTCTTCGCGATCCCCGATGATGCCGTCTTTCACCCCGCGCTTGATCTGATCAGCGAAGGTCGAGGCCGGGACGTTCGAGCCTGCTTCATCCGGAATTCTGTCGCCGAACCGCAGTCCCCTGGATGAGATGCCGTAGACAAGGACACAGGCGACGACGACTGTGATACCGATGCCAAAGAACACCGGCAGGCGATTGAGCCGTTTCATGCCCTTTTCCTGCGAGGTGATGCTCGGATTGCCGAGCTGGAGCGACTGGACCATATCTGCCTCTCCTCAGTTTCGCTTCATTAATGAGAGCGGGCTCGCCGGCGTGGCGCCGCCTGATGACACGGAATAGGCCCGCCCAAGCTCGAGTGTCTGGCTGGAAAGTCTCGCCAGCACCTGTCCGTCAACGTCGATCAACGAATATGCCAGCTCGATCGGTTTGGCGGTGTCTTTCAAGGAGCGCGCGTTGTCATCCGTCACGACAGTGAACCCCCACCCCTTCAACGCGGCCTTGAGCGCGGTCGCGAAATCCGATGTGTCGTTGTGAAGCCTGATCGGCGTGGCGGTTGACCCTGCCTGCTCGGCATAACGTCCAGCTATGTCGCCGGCGATCGCGCTTGCGGCGGGGCCTGTTACCGTCGAAGGCGCGGCGCTCGTCGTGAGCGCGTCAGTTCCGGTCTGGCAACCAGAGAGAAGAACGGCAGCGACAAAAGGAAAAAGGCAAAGGCGCATCGATCAGCCTCCCCGCCGGATAGTGATTTTCTGCTGACGCCAGCCGACGCCCGAAACGAGGACAGCCTTGTCGATGTTGTAATCGACAATCATCATGTCGTTCTTCATCCGGTAGTTTACGATCCGGTTTTGCCCGCCAGAGACCACGAAGAGGACCGGCGCATCCTGACCGGAGAGTGTTCGCGGAAATTGTATGTAGGTTTTCTGTCCATCTGAATAGACGCGCTTCGGCTTCCAGGGCGCGCTGCCACTCAGTGAATAGGCGAAGGCAAGTTGCTCGGGCGGCACGCCGCCGTCGGAATTGGTCATCGTCTGAATACGAGCATTGATGTCGGACAATCTCGTCGCGGCCTCTTCCGGATACTCGAAGCCGACGCGGGCCATGTACTGGTTCGGGTGCGATTTGAGCTGGATATGATAGGTGCGTCTTGAGGTCGTCACCACCATCGACGTCACCAGACCCGCCTCAGACGGTTTGACGATCAGGTGAATTGCCTGGCCCCCTGCAGCACCGGATGTGGCCGGCTCGATCTTCCAGCGTACCGTGTCCCCGACAAGCACGTCGCGCACAATCTCCCCACCCTGAAGCTCGATGTCGCAGACCTGTAAAGGTGAGCAGACGACAGAAGGCTGCGTCTCACCGAACAGGAAGATGACTTTTCCGTCGGCTCCCGTCGTCACCAAGCCTCGCTGCCCGCGCCACTTGTTGGATAGCGTGGTTCCCTTAGCCTCATTCGTCGTCAGGTTCTGGGTAAAGCCCGTTGTCGTCGCCGTGATCAAAAGCGCAAGTGCGGTCATGCAGCAAATCGCTGCCCGATCTAACCTTGTATTCATTGAAGTCCCCTGCCCTTACAGTTGCGCGGTCCAGTCGAAGTCCTTGACATAGAGGCCGATCGGATTGAGCCGGATCGTTGCCTCGTCCAGGGGCGCGGTGATCGCCACCGTGGCTATGCCGCGAAATCGGCGTGTCGCGATTTCCTTGCCCTTGCGGTCCCGTTCGTACTCAGTCCAGTCGATTTGATAGGTCTGGTTCGACAGCGCGACGATGTTGTTCACCTCGATGGCGACGGTCGCATTCACGGCCTTTTCGAATGGCGAGTTGCCGCGGAACCAGGCATTGATCTTCTGGGTTGACGGATCGCTCGTCCTGAGAAGCGCATAGGTCCTGTCGATGTATTGCTTCTGGACGACAGCGTCGGGCGTAATGGAGCGGAAACTGGTGATAAATCCGCCGAGCGTGGCCCGGATGACTCGGGCGTCGGCATATTCGATCTGCTGCGGAAATCCTGCCGATACGGTGTTTCCGAGCTTGTCGACCTCGACGATGTAGGGAACGAGCTTCACTTGCGTGCTCAGATATAATGAATAACCAAAACCGATCACCGCCATGCCGAGGCTCAAGATACCGACCATCCGCCATGCCGAGGCCGCCCTCACGTAAGAGCCGTATCGTTCCGACCATTCCTGCCTCGCGGCAATGTACGGGTTCTCCGGGGCGCGTTGCGCTGCCATAATGTTTTCCCTGTCTTGAATTTACGGTTTGTCTTGTCGTTCCGGCGGTTGAGCGGTTGAGGCTCCTTTGCCACGAGCCTGGTCGAGCTTCGCGTTCGCCAGGCCAAGGATGGAGCCGGCATAGGCACCGGGCGACCCAATCGCCTTCTCCTTGGCTGCGGATCCTGCGGCCTGCCCGGCCGAGCCAAGGCCTGCACCCACTCCGCGAATAGCCGCTCCTCCAAAGGATGATCCGGCGGCCCGCGCCGCTTGACCTGCTGCAAATCCTGCTCCGGCCGCACCTGCGGCCAGGAAGGCTCCGCCAGTCGCGAAAGACGCCGCCTGCCCACCGTGCTGAATGGCTTCCATCCCGCCGGAAACAGACGCCCCCTGAACGACGCCCTGCATGATGTTTGGAACATACATCGCGATGATAAACACAACGACCGAGATGCCGGCGATCGCAAGTGTCGTGATGAACTGGTCGGTCTCGGCGGTTGGGGCCTGAGCAAGTCCCAAGAGGACACCGGAGCCGATTTTAGCGATCATGACCAACGCCATGAGCTTCATGCCAACGCCGAAAGCATAAACGAGATATCGGACAGCAAAGTCCTTGGTGAACGAGGATCCACCGAGGCCGAGCATAATCATTCCCGCGAGTAGGCCGACATACATCTCGACCATCACAGCCACGAAAATCGCTGCCACCAGCGAGAAGCAGATCACAACAATACCCATGGCGAGAACGGCTGCGATCGCAAGAGCATTATCCTCGAAGACACCGAACTTGGCCTGTTCCGACATCTGCGAAGCGACACGGATACCCGCATCGAACACCTCCGCGGGCGAAGCTGACCCACTACCGGCCCCGATCTGATAGAGACTATCGACAACAGCTTTGGCAAACGTTGGTCCCTGGGTCAAAACAAAGGCAAAAAAACCGATGAACATGATCCTCCGCACAAGCTCTGCGAACCAGCTGTCGAGGGATGCCGACTGAATGGCGAGCCACACTGCGGCAATCCCCACCTCTATTCCGGCGAGGATCCAGAACAGAGACCTTGCCGCATCCATGATGGTTGTTTCCCAGCCCTTGGCAGCGGAAGAAACCTGATTTTCAAGCTCCGTGAGGACTTGGCCCTGCTGTGCAAACGCTGGGCCGGCCAGCATAAGGCAGGCAAGGCCGGTTGCAAAAAGCATCAACTCGATCCGTGCCCTCACCATCTTGGACGCATTTCCTGGCCCTTTTCGATCGGGGGCAGGTCCTTTTTCACACCGAAAAATTTCTCGCTCTTTTTGGATGAGGATCTCTCGTCGGACTTCATGATGAATACCGTTGCTGCTGACACTGATGCCGCCGCGACCAAAAGCGCGATAGCAATGACGATCGCGCGGCTCACCAGCGGGGCTCCATCTTCTGACCGTCGGGGACGGCACTGGTGTCGGCGTTGAAGAACTTTTCCCGCCGAGCTTGTGCCAGATCCTTGTCGGTCTGCTCGCTTTGCAGCCACGTCCCCATCATCGTCATTTGCTGGGAGACGAGACCACGCAGCTTTTGCATTTGCCCAACCTGTTGCGCCGCAATTTCGTGGCCGACCTGCAGAGCTTTCATTTGGCCATCGGCCGTTTCCGACATGTTTCGGAGGGAGCGCATCGTATCCTCCTCGCTGTCGAACTGGTCAGCCGTCAGGCTTGCAGCCTTGAGCGTGCTGGCGATGGTGTCGCGGTTGGTATCTGACCAACGGGCATAGTTCGAGGATAGGTCCGTCCCGTTGGCGGCGGCAGTCTGAAGATCAGCATAGGATTGAAAGCGCTGTTTCAGCACATCATCTGCGCTCCCCATCGAGAAAGAGATGCTCTGTCCCTGATCGATGATATCCCGCAGCCGGTTGAGGTCGTTTTCGACTTGGCCCCAGATGTGATCGGGCAGCTGCGCCGTGTTTTGCAGCATGTTTTCGTAGATGTTCAGCTGGTTCTGGATCTGCTCGGCCAACTGGCTGATCTGTGTCAGCTGATTGTCGACTTGCAGGCCGGAGCTTTTAAGGAGGTCGACGAGCTGTGCATTGTTGGCAAGCTGTGTCCACTCGGTTGCGGCGCCCGTCGCTGAGCCGGCAAATGCTGGTGCCGAAGCGCAGACTGCAAAAGCTGCCACGACAGCGGTCGCGGATTTTCTTTTGAGCGATAGGATATGGTCAAGCATAGCGATTGATCCCTCTTTCATTGAGCCATTGGGTTGGCCAGTCTTTGCCGAAGGTTGAGAGAAGTTCCCGGATCCGAGCGAGGTCGGCTTTGCCGGAAGCACCGACGAAGGAGAGGGTGAGCGGCCCCAGCGCCATATCGAAAAGGCGGCGTCCGTCCGGCGACGTCACGTAATATTCACGCTTTGGAATGGCGGTTGCGACGATTTCAATCTGGCGAGGATTGAAGCCGATACGCTCATAAAATTCTCGTGTCCCGGATTCCCGAGCCGCACCGTTCGGGAGGCAGATCTTGGTTGGGCAAGACTCCTTCAGGACATCGATGATGCCCGAACGTTCTGCGTCCGAAATTGACTGGGTGGCGAGAACGACAGCGCAGTTTGCCTTTCGTAACACCTTCAGCCACTCGCGGATCTTGTCGCGGAACACCGGGTGGCCGAGCATCAGCCAAGCCTCATCGAGAATGATGAGGCTTGGTGTCCCCGTGAGCCGTTTTTCGATCCGGCGAAACAGATAGGTCAGCACGGGGACGAGATTTCGCTCGCCCATATTCATCAGTTGCTCGATCTCGAAGCACTGGAACAGACCGAGGGTTAGCGAATCCCGTTCAGCGTCGAGAAGCTGGCCCATGGGGCCGTCAACAGTGTAGTGGTGCAACGCGTCCTTGATCTCCCGCATCTGCACGCCGCTCACAAAATCCGACAGCGACCGGCCTGGCGCCCCCGCCATCAAACCGATCTGCCGAGATATGGCGTTTCGGTGGTCCGGGGTGACCGTGACACCCTGCAGGGAGACGAGTGTTTCGATCCATTCGGAAGCCCAGGCGCGGTCGGTATCGGTCGAGAGGTCGGAGAGAGGGCAAAAGGCAAGCCTAGCCCCCTCCCCTGCCTCGCCGCCGATTTCGTAATGATTGCCATCCACGGCCAGCGTAAGCGGAAGGATGGAGTTGCCTTTGTCGAAGGCGAAAACCTGCGCACCCTCATACCGGCGAAATTGCGCTGCGATGAGCGCGAGAAGCGTTGACTTGCCGGAACCGGTTGGTCCGAAAATAAGCGTATGCCCGACATCATCCACGTGAAGGTTCAGTCGGAAGGGTGACGATCCGGAAGCCACCTGTGTCAGTGGCGGCGCGTCGGGTGGATAGAACGGGCAGGGCGCAAGCGGACTGCCCGACCAGACGGAATTGAGGGGGATCAGGTCAGCGAGGTTGCGGGTGTTTATCAGCGGTTCCCGGATGTTGCAGTACCAGTTGCCTGGCAGGCTCCCGAGGAACGCGTCCGTCGCATTCAACGTCTCGATCCGCGCGCCAAATCCTTCAGCCTGGATCAACCTTCGAACGGACTCGGCTTTATCGGCAAGCTTTTCTCTGCTCTCGTCGAATAGGATGATCACCGGCGTGTAATAGCCATAAGCGACCAGCTGCGAAGAAGCCTCGGCGATCGCGTCTTCAGTTTCCGCGACCATGGCCATTGCGTCCTGGTCAACCGATCGGCTCTGCGTCTGGAAGAGCTGGTCGAAAAAGGGCCGTACCTTCTGCTGCCATTTCTTGCGCGTGCGCTCCAACCGCTGTTTGGCTTCCTCAGCATCCAGAAAGATGAAGCGCGACGACCAGCGGTAGGTGAGCGGCAAGAGATCGAGGCTATTCAAGATACCTGGCCAGCTCTCGGCCGGCAAACCGTCGATCGCAATCGCGCTGAGGAACCGGTTTTCTACTTTCGGGGTGAGGCCGTGCTCCAGCTCCGCGGTCGCCAGCCAATCCAAATACATCGGAATTTCAGGCAGACGGACTGGGTGGTTTTCACCGGTGATGCAGAACCGGATGAACTGGAACAGCTCATCGTAGCGGGCAATGCGGGTGCCACCGCGTTCCGGCACCTCACGCGTCCGCATACGCTCGATTGAGATGACGTTGCCGAGGTACTGCTCGATCTCTCGGGTAGAGCGCCTGAAACTGTCGAGCACTGTGTCGGCATAGGTCGCCGTCCGGCTCTCAGTGTCCGAGTAGATATAACGCGTGACGCCAGATCGCCGGCGCTCGGGAGGGCGATATGTCAGGACGAGCGCATGCCGGCTCTCGAAATGCCCGCGCTCTTGTTCGAAGTGCTTGCGCCGCTCATCATCGATCATTCGAGTGACAGCATCGGGGAAATGACTGCGTTCCGCAGAAGGATAGTCAGTCGTTGGGATGCGCACGGCCTCGACCTGGATCATCCAGCCGGAACCTAGCCGTGAAAGGATCGTATTGATCTGACGGGACAGATCGTTGCGCTCGAAATCCGTGGCGCTCTCGGAGTCAGGGCCGGCAAAATACCACCCCGCCATGAGACTTCCGTCCTTGAGAAGAATGGTCCCATTGTCGACCAGTCCGGCATAGGGCACGAGATCGGCGAACGACGGTGCAGACGGGCGAAGGGAACGCAAAGCGACCATCATTGCACCTCTAAAAACGCCGCCACGGCGTAGACGTGGGCAGGTAGTGATGCCGGTAGCGCAAATGCCGCACGTAGACATGACGCATGAGGGGATCGGATTTTGCCATCATGCGCAGTGCGCCGACGATCACGAACCAGATGGCGATGCCGAACAGCGCTGAATACAGGGTGAGCACGACGAAGATCAGGATGATCGCCACCAGCCCTGTGAAAAGCAGGAGCTCTCGGTCTGCCCCCATCAGCAGATTCGGTCGTGAAAGAGCGCGGTGAATGCGATTGCGTTGGAGAGCGGAATGCGGCTCACCCATTGGCCCCCTCCCCTCTTGCAACGGACATCGGCTGGGAAACGGTCCCTGGCAAACTTGTGGCAGTGATGCCGATCGACGCGCCGGTCGCACCGAACAGTCCGACAATCGTCGTCGCCCCCAGCAGGATACCGGCGACCAGTACGATGTAGACGAGGCGTCGCGCGAAATCGTTGAGCTCGCCGCCGAAGATCAGCATTCCGCCGGCGATCGCCATGGCGGCGAGGGCAATTGCTCCTGCGACTGGCCCAGTGATGGATTCCTGAATCTGTTCAAGCGGCCCCTCCCAGGGGAGACTTCCACCGGAACTGGCGAGGGCGGGCGCGGCAACGGCTGTGCAAAACAACGCAGCGAGCAGTCCGAGGCGAAAGGAGCGATTATGCAGCATGAATGTCCTCATCAATTTGAGCGTAATGTTCGGTCTGGTAGCGGCTACCGCTGAAGCCCTCGACATTGATGACTTCTCGTACCCGTCTCCCCCTCCCCGCGCGCTCGATCGAGATGACAAGATCAACGGCCTCGCCGATCACAGCCTGCATCGGCTGCTGACTGACCTCGGCGGTCAGTTGCTCTAGGCGACGCAGGGCGGACATGGCGGTATTGGAGTGGACGGTGGTGACGCCACCGGGATGGCCCGTATTCCAGGCTTTCAGCAGCGTCAGTGCGGCGCCATCGCGGACTTCGCCAACGATGATGCGGTCGGGACGGAGGCGCATGGTGCTCTTGAGCAACCGCGCCATATCGATCGTGTCACTGGTATGCAGGCACACTGCATTCTCTGCCGCACACCTGATTTCCGCAGTATCTTCAAGAATGACCATGCGGTCATCCGGTGCTGAAGCTATGATTTCGGCAATCACGGCATTGGCCAGTGTCGTTTTGCCCGAACCCGTTCCCCCGGCGATCACGATGTTTAGCCGGTTCGCAATCGCGCTCCTAATCACTGTAGCTTGTGCCTCCGTCATCACCTTGTCAGCGATGTAGTCGTCGAGTGGAATTAGCCTGGAGGCTCTTCGCCTGATCGTGAAGGTTGGCGACGCTACGATTGGAGGCAGCAGTCCTTCAAAGCGGTGCCCTCCAATAGGGAGCTCGCCGGAGATGATCGGCCGTCCGTCGTCCGCCTCGGATTGGAGAGCGTGTGCGACGGAGCCAATGATTGTTTCCGCAGCTGTCGCAGCCATCTCACCCGCAGGCGCAATACCCTGCCCTAACCGCTCGATGAAAACTTTGCCGTCCGGGTTGAGCATGATCTCGACGACCCCAGGGTCGTCGAGGGCAATACATAGACGATCGCCCAGTGCTTCTTGAAGCTTGCGCACAAGGCGGGAATGCGACTGAAGCATTGCAGCTTTCTCCTCGCTGATTGATTTGCGGGAGAAAAAAGCGGGACGGCACCAAGCTGTCCACGTACAAATTTGTACCTCGCGATTCTCTGTCGTTTCCTGCACGGTGGCGCAAGTTGGAGAGACGGCCTGTCGGCGTCTTGGATATTTCCGAACAGATTGTGAGGGAAAGAAATTTTGGGCGGGAATTTATACTAGGCTAAAACTCTGGAAACGTTGAAAAAAAGGCGCGAACAGTTTGTTGCATCAAAGTGCGTTAAGGTTTTGTTAACCCTATTTCTCTTGCGGACAGACGGGAATCATGCGCTATCTTCAGACGGCAATAGCGCGTCTGACGCTGATAAACCGTCTTGAACCTGAGGCTAAAGTGAACGTGATCGACAGGCACATCAGTAGGGCAGCAACGTCCGCACATATTACGCAGCGCGCGGAAGCTCTATCCGCGAGACTCCGTGCGGTCGGTGAACGCGCCTTTCCCCCGACCGCGCAGAAGTCGCTTCGGTCGTTCACCTCTGGGGAGGTAGCCGAGATCGTTGGTGTTTCGGATGGCTACCTGCGCCAACTCTCCCTAGATGGCCTCGGCCCGGCACCTGATATCGGGACCGGTGGCCGACGCTCCTATACACTTGAACAAATCAATGGCTTGCGGCAGTACCTCGCCGAGGCACGCCCTAAGGAAGCGGCGCGTTTCTGGCCCCGTCGCCGGGAGGGTGAAAAACTTCAAATCATCACAGTCGCCAACTTTAAGGGTGGCTCGGCCAAGACCACGACATCTCTATATCTCGCGCAGGGTCTGGCGCTCCAGGGTTATCGAGCCCTTGCCATAGATCTTGATCCCCAGGCCTCGCTCTCCGCGATGTTTGGTTATCAGCCGGAATTCGATGTTGCGGAGAATACCACGATATACGGCGCCATCCGGTATGATGACCAGCGTGTGGCGATGAAAGATGTGATCCGCAAGACCTACTTCACGGGCATCAGCATCGTTCCCGGCAATCTGGAGCTGATGGAGTTTGAGCATCAGACCCCGCGATTTATGCTCCAAAACCGAGGACGGCCAGAAGATTTGTTTTTCAGGCGTGTTGCAAGCGCCATTGATCAGGTCAAAGACGAGTACGACATTGTCGTTGTTGACTGCCCTCCTCAGCTTGGCTTCCTCACCATGGGTGCTCTGAATGCAGCGACAGGAATGATTGTCACCGTCCACCCACAAATGGTGGACGTAGCTTCCATGAGCCAATTTCTCCTAATGACCTCCGATCTTGTCTCCGTAATCGAAGAGGCGGGAGGTAAGCTCGACTATGATTTTCTGAGGTTCCTTGTGACCCGCCATGATCCCCGAGATGTACCTGAACAGGAAATCGTCGGTTTACTTCGGGATGTATTCGGTACCGATGTGATGGCTGCGGCAGCATGGAAATCGACCGCAATTGCTAATGCCGGTTTGACCAAGCAATCTCTTTACGAGTTGTCGCGTGGTGCGGTCGGTCGATCGACCTATGATCGAGCGATGGAATCCATTAGTGCAGTGAATCACGAAGCTGTCGGCCTAATCAATGAAGTGTGGGGTAGATGATGGTGCTCCACTCTCAAAAGAATCAATCGCTTAACTTGTTGTCAGCTGACGACGTGATGTCGTCGGTGCTAGTAGTTAAACGTTCTGATTGGGGAAATGATAGATGAGCAAACGAACTCAGTCAGTCCGCAATCTCTTTGCCGCAGGGCCTGATGAGGCGCCGACCGCTGACACACGTCAACCAATGCAGCGCGTAGCGTCAGGAGCGGTTCGGTCGTTGAAGGACACTTTTTCGGAAGTTGAGAGGGACTACGAAGAACTCAAGCAAAAAGTTGCTGACGGCGCTCTTCCGATTGACCTCGATCCGTCTCTTATCGACCCATCCCCTTTCGCCGATCGTTTTGCGGATCAGGATGCTTCGGCTGTCGAAGCTCTCAAAGCCTCTTTCCTTGAGCACGGGCAAGAAATACCAATTCTAGTACGGGCTCATCCCACTGAGATTGGCCGTTATCAGATTTCTTATGGCCATCGTCGCGTACGAGCTGCCACTGAGCTTGGTCTTAAGGTCAAGGCTTACGTGCGCGAACTTAGTGACGATCGCCTTGTTGTCGCACAAGGCATTGAAAATTCAGCCCGTGAAGATCTTACCTTTATAGAGCGTTCAATGTTCGCGCTGAAACTCGAGGAAGGCGGGTTTGAGCGGACCCTCATTCAAACCGCTTTGTCGGTTGATCGGCAGGAAGCATCCAAGCTCATCAACGTAGGCCGCGCTGTTCCAGGTTGGCTGGCCGAAGCGATCGGCCGGGCTCCGAAGATAGGTCGGCCGCGGTGGCAAGAGCTTGCTGACGGTCTGAAAAATGTACGAGCGGAAAGCAAAGCGCGTAAGGCTACAACTGACAAGTCGTTTGGTCACAAGACTTCGGATGATCGCTTTATCGCGGTTCTTCGCGCGATAAAGGCGATCGATAGACCGAGCGCGGAAAAGACGCCGGTACTTTCCGCAAAGTCTGCCGAGGGTACTCAGATCGCTACCCTCGCGGTCTCCGGCAGGGTTTGTAAAATTGAGATTGATAGAGATCGGGACGAGGCGTTTGCCAAGTTCGTGATGGATCGAATTCCTGATCTTTACGAGAACTTCCGGCAGACCGAGCCCGGATCCGAAGGTTAGAAAAGGAAGAAACCGCAAAAGAAAAAGGCCCCCAAACGTTGCCGTCGTGGAAGCCTCTCTCATTGGTCTAAGCAGCCTGAGAATCGCATTTCCATGAATCCCAGTCAATAGTCTTTGGCACCGATTTGGTGAGCTGATTCCCTTTGCCGATCGAAAGGTGAAAGAAAAATGCAAAGTGGAAGTGTAACGACGCCATTCGGGCGGCGGCCGATGACGCTTGCCTTGGTCAGGGCCCAATTCCAGACAGCGGACATTCGCAAGGGAAAAGTTGCGGACAAGTGGAAAGTATACCGTGACGCCTGCGAAGCGCGCGCGCTACTTGGCCTGCGCGATAGGGCGCTTGCTGTGCTCAACGCTCTCCTGTCGTTTTATCCAGAGACGGACCTCAGCGAAGATGCGAACCTTGTGGTCTTTCCGTCTAATGCTCAACTGAGCGCACGAGCGAACGGCATCGCGGGCACGACACTGAGAGAGAACTTGGCTGTATTGGTGGGTGCCGGGCTGATAAATCGTAACGACAGCCCCAATGGTAAACGCTACGTGAGACGTGGCAAGGACGGCGAGGTGGAGACAGCATATGGGTTCAGTCTTGCCCCCTTGCTTGCGAGGGCGGAAGAACTCGCTCTCATGGCGCAGCGGGTGGCCGATGAGGCACGACGCTTCAAGGTAGTTAAGGAGCGGACGACTATCGCGCGCAGGGACGTGCGTAAGCTTATCGCGGCTGCTGTTGAAGATGGTGCGCCTGGCGACTGGGCGACGATGGAGACAATCTACATCGGGGCCGTAGCAAGGCTTAGGACCGCCAAGTCGATTGAGGCCGTTGAATCCATCCTGGACGAACTAGTACTCTTGCGCGAAGACGTGCTCAGCATATTGGAAAGCAACATCTTTTCACAAAAAACCGCTACCAATGACAACGGAATCCGTCAGCACATACAGAATTCAAATACCGAATCTATAAATGAATTTGAACCTAGCTCCGAAAAAGAGCGGGGCGAGAGACCGATGTTAAAATCAGACCGACTGGCCGAGCCGCTAAAGAGTTTCCCTATTGGTTTGGTGATGCGAGCATGCCCTGAAATTGCGGCCTATGCGCCTGGAGGCCAGGTCCAGAGTTGGAGGGACTTGATGTCCGCCGCAGTCGTGGTTCGGTCGACCTTGGGAGTAAGCGCTTCAGCTTATCAGGATGCTTGCGAGGCAATGGGCGCCGAGAATGCGGCCGTCGCGATGGCAGCGATACTTGAGCGAGCTGGGCACATCAATTCCGCTGGTGGCTATCTCCGCGATCTCACCTCCAGAACGCGCCGCGGTGAATTTTCGCTCGGCCCGATGATAATGGCGCTTTTGAAAGCGAACTCTGGCGGGGCTATAAGTGCATGATGTCCCCGATATCAGGAGCTTTAGGAAGCCGTCGATTGTAGTCAGCTGACAACAAACTAACCCCCTGTTGCAGCTAAGGTTTCTTAATCACCTGCGAGGTCCAGATCAGGACTCAAAACAGAAGTTTGCAACTGAAATAGACGAACGTATTCCGAAATCAGTACTAGTGGTCCTCCTTTCCGCCGCGCGGTAGAGTAGTTAGAAGCTTCAGCCTTGCTTTGGGAAACAGCGCGGCGAGTTGCGGCTTGAGCATGACGTTCGTTTACCAGCTCGTTTTCCTAACGCCACGGAAATACAGCTTCAGTGAACATGCTGCCATCACCGTACGGAGGACGACGGTGCCCTCATAATAATCGCGTAGCCCGGCCGCTCCGACGCGTTGCGTTGTTGTAGTAGCTTGACGCCTGCTGTACCGATCGGTGGCGCGACTGCTCCATCGCCTCCGGCAAAGGAACGCCTCGGTTTGCGGCTTCGGTCAAATAGCCCGACCGTAACCCGTACGCGGAAAACTCCCCCGCCTCCAGCCCGGCCATCGTCGCCCGCTGTTTGACAATATCGTTGATCGCCTTCGGATCGAGCGCCCGACGGGAAACATTCCCCCAGCGATCAATCGCCGGAAACACACTGCCACTTTCAATCTTGGCGGCAACAAGCCAAGCGTTCAGGGCATCAACCGGCCGGCCGGTCAGGTAGACAACCTCATCGCTGTCGCCGCTGCTGGTCTTTGTGCGGCCTAGATGGATTGACAGCGAGAGCAGGGGAGCCCCGCCCTCAACCGCGATCGGCGGCTCAGCCGTCAACTGTTCTCTGCGCAGCCCGGCAATCTCGCTGCGACGGCGCCCACCCGACGCAAAGCCAACCATCAGGATGGCCCGATCACGGAGGTCACGAAGGCTTTCGCCGGCACAAGTGGCCAGCATTTTTGCCATGATGTCGCCGGTGACCGACTTGGCGCTCTTGCGGCGGCGTTGGCGTGGCACGGCACGAACGGCGAGCCGGATCGCGGACTTGAGGGCAGGTGAGGCGAAAGCGCCGTCGAGACCGCGCCACTTAGTCAGTGTCGACCAGTGGGCCAGACGCCGGCGCACGGTATCGGGCGCGTGCGGCCCGGTTGATCGGAGAAAGCCGACATCTCGAAGGGCCTGGTCAACCTCAGCCGGCATGCCATGGTCCGGATCGGTTTCGCGCCTCGCTGGGTCCCAGAGGTGATGGGCGACAAACTTGAGGAGCAGCGCCTCGGGCGCCGGCCAGGGAAGGGCGCCGCCAGTCGCGGCATGCGACCAGGCTTCGAGATAACCGAGATCGGAGGTCAATGCCCGCAGCGTATTCTCACCCATACCTTCGTTGATCAGATGACGCAGGGTCTCCACGTCCTGGTCGGTCAGGATTTCGGCAAGCTTGTCACGTCGGTCGATCGGCAGCACCGACGCGATGGTGTCGAGCTGTTCGGCGCGGTTTAAAACATTCTGGGTGACAGACGATACCCACAAGGTCTTTTTCGTCATGGGACATGTCCAATGCTAAACGTGCGTTTGCAAAACTTACGGAAAGCACGTATATTCCGGAACAAAGGAGTTCTGCCATGACCTCGACCGTGACAGCAGCAGCCGTTTCCAAGAATTTTGGCGCCTATCAGGATGCCGCAGTCCGCGAGCCGGTGATTATCACCAAGAACGGCCGGCCGCGCACGGTTCTGATCGCCTATGAGGACTATCTGCGTCTGGCCAAACGCGACCGTCGCGTGGATCTCACCACGGCGATGAGTGACGATGAACTTGCCGTCATTGAAGCGTCGCAGATGGAGCCGGGTCTCGATCAGCTCAACGCCGAACTGCTGACGGGCAAACATGCTGCCGACTGAACCAGAAGTCGGTTGGGTCTTTCGTTATTCCTATCTCTGGCATTGGCAGCATCTCGAAGGCCGGGAGGAGGGCGACAAGGACCGTCCGGCGCTGGTGTTGGCGATTGTCGCGGCCCTGGACGATGGCACGCCCGCAGTCCGTGTCCTGCCGACAACGCACTCGCCGCCCTCTGATCCGAGTGAAGCGATCGAAATCCCGCCGGCGACAAAACGGCGTCTTGGACTGGACGACGAACGATCCTGGATTATCCTGACGGAAAGCAACCGGTTTGTCTGGTTGGGACCGGATGTCCGGCCCGTTGACAGCGAAACAGGCTACCTTGGCCCTTTGCCACCGGCATTGTTCAACGGGATCAAGCGCCGCTTTGTCGAACTGGCGCGCGGCAAGCGTCATCGCGCCACGGCCCGCAGCGAGTAGCGGATTAGCTGCGGTCGCGCACCTTGGCTGGCCGCGTCTTTGATCCGCAATATCGAGCAAAATGGGTCCTTTGTGACCGTCCTTGCGCCCAATTTTACTTGTCGATTGGCCCGATTGAGCGGAATACATTTCGTTGTAATAATATCTCTTTTGATCGTCGAAGTTCACCGGAATCTTCCCGGTCGGCAGGAATGCCAATACCGACCATTGCGGCCTTCGCTAAAATTTTACGAAAAATTTAGGTTAATTGACGGTTTCCATATTGGGCCGTTCCATTGCAACCGCAGATCAGTAAGTTAGGTGGCATCAGCCTTTGCCATGAAACTTCTGGAGCGTTGCGCATGACCATGCTTGCCACAAGTAACAATTCGCATGCGGATGGCCTTCCGTGGCACTCGCAGGCGAGCGCCGTGGCAACTGGTACACGGATGGTTGGCCCCGACATTCTGCGCTCACTGGCGATCTTGCTGGTGATGCTCGTCCACTTGCCGCTGAACGCCACCCCCGGCGTATTGGTGACTGTCCGCGAGTATGGTTGGCTCGGCGTTGATATCTTCTTTGTGCTCAGCGGCTACCTGATCGGCACGCAACTGTTCAAGGAAGTTACGCGCACGGGAGCAGTTGATTTCAAATCGTTTTATCTCCGCCGTGCGTTCCGCATCTTCCCGGCCTTCTTCGTGGTCCTTGGCATTTACGCCTTAGTTCCAGTCCTTCGCGACAATCCGGCGATGCAGCCTCTCTGGAAATTCGCGACCTTCACGGTCAATCTCGGGTTCGATCCGAGGGAGGGCAACGCTTTTTCTCAGGCATGGACACTTGCCGTCGAAGAGCAGTTCTATCTCGTCCTGCCTTTGCTGGTTCTCCTCCTATATAAGCGCATTGGAACGGGATGGGTGCTTGCCCTCGCAGGACTGCTGATGCTCGTTGGTGTGGTGCTGCGTTACGCGATCTGGGATATCCAGGTTGGCACCCTTGTCGCAGAAGGCCAGTTCCGCCCCGCCTTTGCAACATACCTCCGAGATGTCTACTACCCAACATATACCCGTCTCGATGGCCTGCTGTTCGGCGTGGTGCTTGCGAGCGCCCGCTTCTTTAAGCCAGAACTTTACAGGCAGTATCTGTCGCCGAAGGTCACGATACCCTCAGGTCTGATCTTTGTGATCTTAGCGCTCATCTGCTTTAGTGATCGGGGACCTCTTGCAGGACAAGGCATATTTCCGGTGTTTCAGGCGCCACTCGGCGCGGTCGCGGGCTTTCCGCTGATCTCGATCGGCATTGCACTTCTGTTCTGCGCCATGCTCGATCTTGAGCACATTCTAAGCCGCTGGCCCGTTCCAGGTGCAGCTCTCGTAGCGACTCTCTCCTACAGCCTTTACCTGACGCACAAGTCCGTCTTTCACGTCACGCGCCTGGTTGTCGGAGAGGAGAATCTGCAAGGCAGCTTTGGCTTTGTTGTCTACCTGATCGCAAGCTTTGTTGTCGCAGTCGTTCTCTGGTTTTTCGTAGAGCGAACATTCCTGCATCTTCGGGATAAAATGCTGTCGTCGTCGCAATAAACCTCGTGCTTACTTGATCGCGAAACTCTAAATGCAGCCCCACCAGACTCGAAATGCGACGGCGGACGGGCATCCTGACGTAAGTCGCATGAAGCGCGTGCTGGCGGTCATCTGCGGCGGAAATGCCCGAAAATAAGGAGATCAGAGGAGGGGAAGAGCACGAAGGCCTGTATGAGGGAAAAGGCTATGGAGGAATCTATGCTCATCGGCAGGGGAGGGCTTGCTACGGATGGCTCGCATTACAGCGACGCTTCCGCTGAACCTCGCCGAAATCTGCCCGAAAGGTCGGAAAACCAAGCGTTTCCGGTCATCCAGGCCGACTGACACGCTGATTTGCGGGGAGAAATCAATCACCTCCGATAAGCATTACTTATCGGAGGTGAGCCACCGCGGGCACATTAATGAGAAGTACGGAACCGTATTGGCCCTATAGCTTTCGCTTAACGAATCATTTACCATAGATTCAATGCCTTACGATCTTGCCAAATTATCCATCCAGAGCCTGCTGCGGCCGATCTCCGAGGCCGCCGTCTGTGGTTTTTAGCTCCCGATTTCAATTGAAACGCTAAGCGAGAATTCCGACATCAAAATCTCCCCTTACAATTTCACGCGGAGGAGGGGAGGGGGCCAGCTAAAGCCCTGAAGCCTTGGTCAAATTCACGCGGAACCGATCACGTCGTCTCTGATATCTGCGGGTCATCTCCGCGGAAGCATGGCCAAGCTGTTTTTGGACGTAGCGTTCGTCGACCTCGGCCGAGGAGGCAAGGCCAGCGCGAAGGGAATGACCGGAGAACTTGAAGGCGCGCTCGATCTCGCTGAGATCGCCGCGAACGCCTGCGGCCATTGCGGCCCGCTTCACAAGCCGCGCCACCTCTTTGTCGTTCAGACGCTCCGAGCCAACAGCCTTCCCTTGCCCCGTGACGCGGCGAAAGAGGGGGCCATGGGCCAGCTTGGCGAACTTGATCCAGGTCTCGATCGCGGCGACTGGACACGTCGCATCAGACGAGCCACGACCCACCTCGACCTCTCGCCACCCAGTCTTGCCGCGCAGGGTGACAAGCATGCCCTTGTCGAGGATCTCAATCCAGCCTCGGCCGTCCTCAGTCTGATCTGCCTTTAGATCGAGGCCGACAATTTCGGAACGACGGAGGCCGCCGGCAAAACCGATGAGCAACATGGCACGATCGCGCAGGCCGCGCAGCGAACCGCGGTCGAGCGTCTCGACCATGGCGATGATATCTTCGGCCATGACCGCCTCCTTCTGCACCGGCGGCCTGGCATGGCTGTTGCGGATCCCGGCCATAACGGTGGCGATGTGCCTGTCTTTACGATCAAGCGAGAGCGCGCGCTGGGCATAATTCCAGGATAGCGAGGAGAGTCGTCGTTCGATGGTTGAGACGGAGTTGGCCTTGGCGCCCCGTTCAGCTGTGCCGGAAGCGCAGGCGGTGATGTAGAGCCCGACGGTTTGCGGGTGTGGCGGGAGCGGAGCCAGATTGGACCGCCGACACCAAGCGGCAAAATGCTTCCAGTCCGAAGCGTAAGCCTTGCGGGTATTGGCGGAGCTGGCGGCTTCGACATAACCCCGGGCGCGATCAGCAAGGCTTGCGAGATGGGCGGGCGTCTGGTCCTGAACGGCGAGAGAGGGGAGGGGGCTGTCGCCCGACACCTCCGGCGCGGAAACATCACCGCCGGAGGCTGTGCTGAGAGACGGCGCTGAGGTCTCCTCGACGTGAATTTCGCTGTTCTGCTCGATGATTTGGGCCATTTCTCTATAATGAGCATTATGTCCGATAATGCAAGATTATCGGACGTTTTTATGTGACGACGGGCACGGCGGTTTATATAGTTCTGTGTTGTCAAAAGCGCCGTTTGAAGTTAGCGTGTGACATGGCTTCACGACCCCGTACCTTACCCGATTTGCCACCGACCTTCCCACCCGTGCCGGACTGGGCGCGCGCCGCCGGCGCCCGCCAAGCCGCCGGAGACGCCGAGCTTTTCGCCGGTGCTGCGCTTGGCAGCATTCACCAGATCGCCCGTGGCCACCATCCCCTGGGCCAGCTTTGGCGCCAGCGTCTGGCGCTTCAATCGGCGGAAGCGGTCGTCCGCCTGCAGGGCCGCACGGAAGATGCGGCGGCGCTGCGCGATCATCTCTACCTGACCCGGCCCGGCGACGATCCCGGTCCCGCCGGCCGGATCCTGCAGGCCTGGCGGGCGCTGGGACGGGGATCGTCACTTGGGCCAGTATCACTCAACGCCGAATGGCTGGTGATCTTCGCCGATCTGTTGTCGCTCACTATCGACGCACCGGCGCAGGAGGCCATCGACAATGCCCTGGCGGCGAGCGTCGGAACCAGGAACCCGATCGAGGCGGCGAGCGCGACGGTCGCAACCAGCCTGACTCTGCGTCCTGACAGCCGCCCGCTGGCGCTCTGGCTCGCCGATGCGGTACTTGCCCGGCGTCTGAACTGGCCAGTTCCCGTGCCGCTGCTGGCCGCGCATCTGAAGCGGGATGACTTGCGTTTCGCCGGCGGTCCGCGTGCCGATCCGCAACGGTGGCAGACCGCCTGTGCCTTTGCCTACGGGCGAGGGGCGACAGCGGCTTTCGATCTCTACGCTGATCTGGCACGGCGCGCGCACCGACTGCTGGCCCTGGCACCGCAATTGCGCAGCAAGGATGCCGACGCCATGGTGGCGATCCTGATCAGCGAAGATGCACAGGCAGCTCAGACCGGCCGGACAGTAAGCGACCGCTCGAGCCGGCGCCTGTTCGAGCGGCTGGTTGCACTCGGAGGCGTGCGCGAACTGACGGGACGTCCGACGTTCCGGCTTTATGGATTGTAACCCACACCACCTTGGATAAGGGAGGGAACTGCGATGAAGAAACTGTCAACGGCGGAGTAAAATCCTGCCACGCGGCGGCGCAAAAGTCGGCCACTTGTGGCGCGCGCATGAGACCGCCGGGAGGGCTTAGGCCCGAGCGGGGGTCTCATGCGCGCGTTGCGATTTTCGAAGGGCGTCAGCCGGCCTTTCGGGCGCGGCTTTGGGCGAGACGATAGCTGTCGCCGTTCATCTCGAGGATGCTGACGTGATGGGTGATGCGGTCGAGCAAAGCGCCGGTCAGGCGCTCGGACCCCAAGGTTTCCGTCCATTCGTCAAAAGGAAGGTTGCTGGTGATCAGGGTCGCGCCTCGCTCGTATCGTTGCGAGATCAGCTCGAACAGCAATTCCGCGCCGGTCTTTGACAGCGGCACGAAGCCCAGTTCATCGATGATCAACAGCTGGTAGGCGGCCATCTGCTTCTGGAACCGGATGAGACGCCGCTCGTCGCGCGCCTCCATCATCTCGCTGACCAGTGCGGCCGCTGTCGTGAACCCAACGGACAGGCCCTTCTGGCAGGCGGCCAGGCCGAGGCCGAGCGCCACATGGGTCTTGCCCGTGCCGCTGGGGCCGAGAGCGATAACGTTCTCCCTGCGCTCGATCCATTCGCAGCGCGCCAGTTCCAGCACCTGCATCCTGTTCAGCTTTGGGATGGCGGCGAAGTCGAAACTGTCGAGGCTTTTGACGACCGGGAACCTGGCCGCCTTGATGCGACGCTCGACCTTGCGACGGTCCCGTTCGATCATCTCCCGCTCGGCAAGCCGGGTGAGGTATCCGACATGATCGACGCCTTCGGTGGCGCACAGCCGGGCCAGCTTCTGGTACTCGCGCTGGAAACTCGGCAGCTTCAGGGTTTTGAGATAATGGGTGAGAAGGATCTCGGGTGCTTGGGTGTTCATGCGACTTCTCCCGCATCCGACGACAGGAGACGCATATACGCCTTCGCCGATGTCGTCTCGACCGTCGCCCTCGGCAAATACGGGTAGATGGACAGGTCCAGTCTGGGCGGCCGGCGTTCCACCCGGCACAGGATCAGATGCTTGACGGCGTCAAAGCCAATGGCGCCAAGCTGGATCGCCTGCTTCACCGCCGCATGCAGATCGGCGAGTTCGAAGCTCTCCAGCAGGCGGAGGACCTGCACGTACTCACGCCGGCCGTGTTTGGCCATGCGGCCTTCCATCAACCGGCGCAGCGTAGCGAACTCTTGCGGCAAGTCCCAGCCCTGGAGGGGCGCTGCCTGATCCAGCGAATTGATCTTCTGCTCGATCAGCGGCAGGTAATGGACAGGATCGAAGACGACGTCTTCCCGTTCCCAGCACCGAGGATGGCGGGCGATGATCTCGCCACGGCCACCAATGACCACTTCGTTGACATAGCCGCGCACCCACACATCCTGATGGCCATAGGCGACCGGGACGGAATAGTCGTTGGTCTTGTAGCGCACCAGCGACTGCGCCGTCACCTTGGCACTTGCCTGGTCGCAGGCATCAAATGGCGAGGCTGGCAAGGCGCGCATGGCAGCCAGATCGCGCCGCAAGCGCTCGCCGATCGTCTCGCTCTCGCCGCGCAGCCTGTCGCGCTGGCGCTTCCGGCACTGCTCCTCCAGAAAGGTGTTGAACGCCTCCCATGTCGCAAACTGCGGGATCGGTACCATGAAGTTGCGCCGGGCATAGCCGACGAGACCCTCGACGTTCCCCTTGTCGTTGCCCTTGCCGGGACGGCCATAGCGATCCCGGATAAGGTAGTGGGACAGGAAGCCGCTGAACAACGTCGCGCGCTTGCGGGTGCCGTCAGGCAAAATCTTCGCCACCAGGCAACGGTCGTTGTCGTAGACGATCGATTGCGGCACGGCGCCGAAGAAAGCGAACGCATGGACATGGCCATCGACCCAGGCCTCGGCCACTGCCGCCGGATAGGCCCGCACGTAGCAGCCGTCGCTGTGCGGAAGGTCGAGCACGAAGAAATGCGCCTTCTGCTCGACACCGCCGATGACCACCATCGCCTCACCGAAATCGGCCTGCGCATGGCCGGGCGGATGCGACAGCGGCACGAACACTTCCTGGCGGCGCTGATCCCGCTCGCGCATGTAATCCTTGATGATCGTATAGCCGCCAGTGAACCCGCATTCGTCTCGAAGCCGGTCAAACACCCGCTTGGCCGTATGGCGCTGCTTGCGCGGCACTTGTCTGTCTTCGTCCAGCCAGTGATCGATCGTCGAGACAAACGCATCCAGCTTGGGCCGCCGGATCGGTGATTGTCGCTGATAGCCAGGTGGCGTCGAATAGGACAGCATCTTGGAAACGCTGTCGCGCGATATGTTGAAATGCTTTGCAGCCTGACGCCGGCTCATGCCTTCCGAGCAAGCCAGTCGAACCTTCAGATATAATTCCACGGTATAGATCCCCAGGCCCTCCTGCGCTCATTGCAGAAGAGAAATAGGTGGCCGACTTTTACGCCGCCCGAAGCGGGACAATCCCGCCGCTACCGTGGTCTAATTTTGCACCGCCGCTCTCAGCTTTTCGGAAGTCTTCGATCGCGAGCGCATCGGGATCTTCTTTGATCATTCGGTTATCGCCCCTGACAAACATATCGCGGCACGTTTGCGCGAAGCCGAACGTCTGGCCGAGCGCTTGGGCGTTCGGGTGTTCCGCGCTGGTGAAGGCATCAGTCATGTCGTCGCGCTAGAAGAGGGCTGGTACGAGCCTGGCACCATCGTCGTCGGTTCGGATTCTCACACCTGTACAGGTGGCGCAACGCAGTGCTTAGCATTGGGGATGGGGGCATCAGACTGCACAGCGGCGATGGTGACCGGAGAGACTTGGCTACGTGTCCCGGAAACCGTCTGGATAAACGTCCTCGGTCGTCCGGGCTCGGCTGCCCGCGCGCGTGACGTTGCACTTTTTGCCTTGGCGGAAAACACCCAGCTTCCATTTCTGTACAAGGCGGTTGAATGGACCGGGGAGTGGTTCAGCGAGCTAGGTCTCGACTCATGCGCCAGCGTTGCGAACCTCGGTGTGGAAATGGGCGCCAAATGCACGTTCCTTCCGCCGGGTGTTGGACGCCCGAGCAACATGCAGCCCATCAACCTGCCGGCCGCCGATGATCCCCGTGTCATCAGTTTGAACATCGACGGTTTGCCCCCGATGATATCGAAGCCGCATTCACCAGGTAACGCTGTGCCGATCAGCGAATGCGAGGGCCTGCAAATCAACTATGTCTTTATAGGCACCTGTACGAACGGGAGACTTGAAGACATTGCAGAAGCGGCTGAGGTGCTTGGTGGCGCCAAGGTTCGGGCGGGCGTTCAATGTCTTGTCACTCCAGGCTCACAGCGCGTTTATCTCGAAGCGATGGAGCTCGGATATATCACCAAACTCGTGCGAGCAGGCGCAATCATTTCGCCTCCGGGATGCAGTGCGTGTCTCGGGACCCAAGGCAGCATCCCCGCGTCTGGCGACCGCGTCCTTTCCACCATGAACCGGAATTTCCTAGGGCGGATGGGGAATCCGGAGGCGGAAATCTATCTGGCCTCCCCTCTCGTCGCGGCTCACACCGCTATCCGCGGCGAGCTGCCCAAGCTTTCGGAGTTGACCTCATGACTGTACTTACCCTTTTGCGCGTCCGGAAGATCGACCGCGTCATTTCGACGGACGACATCATTCCCGGCCGATACAAACATATGTTCACCGACACAAACGAGCTTGCCAAGCATGTGTTCGAGAACATTTTTCCTGGGCTGGCCGCAACTTTCCGGCCAAGGGATGTCATTTGCAGCAGCACAACCTTTGGGATCGGTAGCTCTCGAGAGCAGGCGGTCAGTTCCCTTTTCGCCGCCGGCATCAACGCGGTGATTGCACCCAGCTTTGGCCGCATCTTCTTTCGGAACGCCTGGAATCTCGGACTGATAGCGATCGAAGTTGCTGACCTGCAGGTTTCGGAGGGCGACGTTATCTCTGTCGACCTCCATTCCGGCCAGGTCGCGGGCGCCGTCCGTCCCGCAAACTTCTCACCGCCGCCAGCCCGCATGCTTGAAATGATCAACGCTGGCGGCCTCTTGCCATTGATTGCAACGCGTTTTGCTGCGCAAGGAAGAATTCAGCTCGGAGGTTAACAGAAATGACGATAGGAAATCGAATCCTGCCAGAGAAGCGGCGGGCCAAGCTTCAACAGCTCCTGTCTGCGGGCGCATTGGTGCGGGCAATCGAGGCGCACAGTGGAATCTCCGCCCTCATATCTAGCGAAACGTCGGGGGTCGGAAATGGCCACGAAGGCCGCCGCTTCGACGCGCTCTGGCTCTCCAGTCTGACCAGTTCTGCGGCCCGCGCGCTGCCGGACATGGAGCTCTATGCGCTGGAGCGCCGGCTGGAGCTGGTGGACGAAATTTTGAGTGCGACCTCCAAGCCGTTGATTGTCGACGGCGATACAGGCGGGGATCCCACTGCGTTCGAGTATCTCTGCGCTCGCCTTGAATCCGCGGGTGTCAGTGCCGTCGTCATTGAAGACAAGCAGCACCCCAAACGCAACAGCCTCTCTTTGAGTTCAACCCACGTTCTCGAGGATCCCGTCACGTTCGGCCAAAAGATCTATCGCGGGCGCGAGGCTCTTCTGTCCGAAGATTTCCGGATATTTGCCCGTTTGGAGAGCTTGATCGCCGGCGAAACGGTCGAGGACGCTCTGCGGCGCGCACGAGTCTACCTGGAACACGGCGCCCACGGTGTCATGATTCATTCGAAGGAACGCGGGCCTACCAGCGTCTTTGAGTTCCTGGATCGCTTCCGCGGTGAGGGTTTTACCCAGCCGGTGATCTGCGTACCCACGACCTACAACAATGTGCGGGCGCAGGATCTTCATGCACGAGGCGCGAGTATCGTTATTCACGCAAACCATCTTTTGCGCGCCTCCCACTTCGCCATGCGTCAGATCTGCATGTCTTTGCTCGAAAACGACAGATCAATGGAAGCCGACAATATCATCACCCCCGTCGCGGAAATCTTCCGAGAAGTTGGTTACGACGCCGCGCTGGCCAGAGACGCCGCCAGGGACAGCGCAAGCTGACGAACGCGCATGGATATCTTGATCCTGGACGGGGACGGTATAGGCCCTGAGATAGCCGCCTCTTGCGCTGACATCCTCGTTTATTTGAACAAGGAACGCGACCTTGGGCTCACACTGGAGCGCCGCGCGCTGGGACTGGCGACGCTTGCTAAAGAGGGCTCAACTCTTCCCTCGTCCGTCCGCAGTGCGGCAGAAGCCGCGGACGGAATTGTGCTCGCGCCCCTTTCAACCTTCAGCTACCCCACTGCTGAACTCGGTGGGGTCAACGCATCTGCTGAATTCCGCACGGGGCTTGATCTCTTCGCCAATTTTCGACCTTGTCGGAGCCGTAAAAAATTCGACCGATCGGTTGACGTCGACCTAGTTGTCGTCCGTGAGAACACGGAAGGATTCTATGCCTGTCGCACGATGCACGCCGGATCGGGAGAATTCATGCCCGATCCAGACACCGCGTTTGCATTGCGTAAGATTACATCCGCCGCCAGCGCCGCCATCGCGCATGAGGCCCTGCAACTCGCATCGGCGCGCCGCAAGAAGTTGGCGGTAATTCACAAGGCCAATGTTCTGAAACTCTCGGACGCATTGTTTCTGCAGGCGGTGCGCTCGGCGGCGATGGACTTTGAGGACGTCATTATTGAGGAATTACTGGTCGATACAGCGGCCGCGCTTTTAGTCCGCGATCCCGGGCAATTCGATGTTCTGCTCACGACCAACATGTTCGGCGATATCCTTTCCAATGAAGCAGCCGAGATCGCTGGAGGGTTGGGCATGGCACCCTCACTCAATGCCGGTAACGAACGTGCCATGGCGCAAGCCGCACACGGATCGGCCCCTGACATCGCGGGACAAAACAGGGCCAACCCGACAGGACTTATCCTCTCGAGTGCAATGCTGCTCGATTGGCTCGGCCGGCGGGCAAAACGAGACGATCTTATCGATGCGGCGAAAGCGATCGAGATAGCGATCGATTTGACGCTGGCAGAGACAGGCATGTGTACCCCTGACCAGGGCGGAAGCGCCACAACCTCTCAATTCACCCATTCCGTCATTCAGAAATTGTAAGCGAGGCGCGTCATGAACAAAAAGGCCATCCGTCAAATGTTCATGGCCTTTGCGGTCTTTGCTGGAGCTCCAGGACCCACAATGAGCCAAGAACAAACGGATGCGCTCGACCGCGCCTCAAAGCAGCTAGTGGAACCATTCCTACAGGCCACACGAAAGATGGTGGAGATTGAATCTCCTTCGCTGGACGCAACTGGCATCCATGCAATGGAGGTTGAATTGGAGTCCCAGGCACGTGAGATCGGTGCGGAGATTGAGCTCATCCCTGCCAGCACCGGGCCGGGAAATAACGTGGTTGCAAGATGGCGAGGTCAGGGCAAGACGAACATTCTGTTGGTTTCCCATATGGACACGGTATATCCGGCAGGAATTCTGCAAACCTTTCCATGGCGAGAGGAGGTAAGTCGGATCTACGGGCCTGGCGTCCTCGATGACAAAGGTGGCATTGCAATGGCGCTGATGGCCGTCCGCCTGCTTCGGGAGGCGGGACGGGATGCGTACGGGACAGTGACCCTGTTAAGCACAACGGACGAGGAGAAGCAGTCGGCGGGATCAAAGGAGCTCATCAGGTCGCTTGCGCAAGAACATGATGTCGCCTTCGTCCTTGAATTCGGCACTCCGGATGATCGCATCGTGCTCTCACGCAAGGGCATCGGCTACTTCCGGTTGGACGTCCTTGGCAAAGCTGCGCATGCAGGCGCGGAGCCGGAAAAGGGATGCAATGCCGTGACTGAGATTGCCTTCCAGATTCTGCAGATGAGGCAATTGGAGCGGCCGGAGCTGAGCACATCATTCAATTTCACGATTCTGAACGGCGGCGAGCGGAGCAATATCATTCCCGCTCAGGCGAAGGCCCAGGCAGACGTGCGTGTTCTGGATCCCAGCGAATTCGACCGTCTCGAAAGCGACGCGGCTCAACTGGCCGCTACGAAACAGCTCTTTGCCTGCTCACAGGTGCGGACATCGCTGGAACGCGGGCGCCCTCCATTCCCTTCGACCGATAAAACCGCGAGATTGGTGGAAATGGCGCAGGGCATCTATCGTGAAATCGACATGGACCTAAGAACGGAGGCCAGCGGGGCTGGGACAGACGGAAATTACACCGCTGCAGCCGGAACAACGACACTCGACGGACTTGGACCTGTAGGTGGCGGCGCTCACACAGCTGGCGAGAAGTATATTGAACGGGCGCTTATCGCACCACGCATCTACCTGCTGGCGCGATTGATCGAAGAAGTTTCCCGCGAAAGTTTTTCAAAGTGATCGCCTTTCTGGTTCGATGATTGAGCGAATTCGTGAGCCGCGTCCGTTAGCCAAGTGCAAAATGTGACGGACTTCTTGTTGCGCTGTCTACGCCGCAAGGCGACATACGTTTGGCCGCTGTCTGTAAAGCCAAATGGAGCGACCAGCCTGCCAGCCGCAATATCGTCAGCGACAAGCGGCCACGGCGCGATACAGATGCCCAAACCCGCCACAGCAGCTTCGAGCATGAAGTAGAAATGTTCGAATTCCGTTCCGTGCTCGGCATCAACCTTCACGCTTGATCGAGCGATCCAATTTTCCCAAGCTGATTGGCGGGTTTGCGTACGCAGAAGAGGCAATGTGAAAATGTTCTCCCGCTGCAAATTCAGGTTTGCCGCGTGAACGGGTCCAAACTTCTCTGCGAATAAGGGAAACACCTCGCAGTCCTCGGGCCACGGCTCCTGGCCCACACGAATTGCGACGTCAAAACGTTCGCGCGAGAAATCAACCGGTGAGTCCGCCGTGCTTAAACGGACGTCGATCGATCCGTGATCGGCCCGGAAGCGATGAAGTCGTGGGATTAACCATTTCATCAAGAAAGTACCAAGGCAGGAGACGTCTAACGATCCGGATTCGGCATCTGTCACGAGGCGAACCGTCGAATCAATTTGATCAAAGGCGGCACTCAGGCCCGGAATTAAAGTCTTGCCTGCGTCAGTGAGTTTAGGGGCATGCTTCGGTCCCTCGAACAATGGCGTGCCTAGAAGCTCTTCCAAATGTTGGATTTGGCGGCTGACTGCACTGTGGGTCACATTTAGTTCTTCCGCCGCAAGCTTCATCAGACCCAAGCGACCTGCCGCCTCGAAAGCACGAAGGGCATTAAGTGAAGGCAATCGGCGCATATGTTCGTATTCCTCACATAGTTATTTCGAAGAAATCGATTATCTGCAGGGGTTTAGGGCGCTACAGACATACATGTATTGGAGAAAATTGCGAGTCCTGGATATGAATGGTCTCCTCACTTGGTCGATAAAAGTTCTCGCGCGGTGGGCCGATCGGTCTCGTCAGCGCAGATATCTAGCGGACCTTGAGCATTACCAACTCACCGACATAGGGATCTCGTCCGAACAACGACGCTGCGAATGCGCGAAATGGTTTTGGCGATAGTTCCGTGAAATTAAGCACCTTACGGATTACGCGATAAACGGCTCAAACTATCAAATGAAAAAATAGTAACAATGACTTTTGCAGCCATTTTCCTTGTTGTTCTAGCAGCTCTTGTTCACGCAACGTGGAACTTGCTGTCTAAACGTGCGTCATCTGTCGGCCCGACCTTTGTGTTCGCTTATAATTTCGTTGCGTGCGTTGCGTATGCACCTTGGGTCATTTACTTGATCGCGCGACAAACTATTCAATGGGACTGGTCAGTGGTTGGTTTTATTGTATGCAGCGGTTTGATCCATCTCGCCTATAGTTTGTCTCTTCAGCGTGGATATCAAAAGGCGGACTTCTCAGTCGTCTATCCCGTTGCTCGGGGAACTGGGCCAATGCTGTCAACTTTCGGTGCCATACTACTTCTTGGCGAGCGCCCTCCTATCCAGGTCATTGCCGGTCTCATGGCTGTTGTTGGCGGGATTGCGTTGATTGCAACGCAGGGCAGGCTCGAAGCTTTTCGTAAACCTGGAGGTCTGACCGGTATAAAGTGGGGAACGACAACTGGCGGACTAATTGCATCTTATACTGTGGTTGATGCCTATGCGGTGAAAGCCCTTGGAATAGCTCCCGTAGTATTGGACTGGTTTTCCAATCTTCTGCGTTTTTTTCTCCTCGCTCCACTGGTGATTGCTGATCCTGGCCGGGCTAGAGCCGCGATGCGCGGATACTGGCTGCTGGCAGTTGGCGTAGGACTGCTATCTCCGCTCTCCTATATTCTGATCCTAACCGCGCTAAATATGGGTGCCCCGCTCAGCATAGTGGCACCGATGCGCGAAATGTCCATGATGATCGGAGCTGTAATGGGGATGGTCATCCTACGCGAATCCGTTGGGCTGTGGCGTATTGTTGGATGTGCGGTTCTTGTCCTAGGTGTTGTTTTGCTGACGTCGTGAACCACAGTCGCCACGCAAGCTCTAGAGTGCTAACTCCACCGACATCCCTCGTTGTCGGGCCCCACTCTTTACAAGTACGTCATTCGTGCAAAAGCAGCGGAGTACGAACTTTCAAGAATCGGCTCCTCGCAGAGATCGCGAGTAGGGCTAGCTTGTAGCACGATGCTCGCGGTTGGTTTGGCCGACGCGGCTTGCCCGAGCTACCCCGTGTTCGACCAGGCAATCGATTATTTCGGCATAGTCAGCCGTTGCCTTCGCGTACATGCTGATGTTGGTGAAGCCCGGAATGGTGTTCACCTCGTTGACGACGAATGTCATATCCGGCGTCAGGTTGACACGCGCATGCTATCGCAGCCGAGAGCCCTGAACGCCAGGGCGGCCATGTCGCGCGTTCGCGCTTCCACCTGTGGCGGCGGCGCCGTCGGCACTTTGAGCGCAGCCCCGTCCTCATCGAGGTATTTTGCGTAATAGCTGTTGAACCCATGGGTTTCTGCCGAAGCGATCTCGCCGGGGATTTCAGCATTTGCTGAACATAACTCGTGGAGTGAAATAAGTTGACAAATTTCACCGGTTTGGCCATTTTCAGCAGATGCTGAAAACTATTAACGAAGTGAACGAGCTAGAGGACCAGGCGACTGAAGCGATCACCGCACTGTTGCACGCTGTCCCTTTCGTTCAGATGATGAAAGTCGAACAGGCGCCATCAAATTCTGGTTTCGACATTCTTGTTGAACTCAGTTGGGAAGGGCATAGCCGCTTTCTCGCCTGCGAAGTCAAAGCTCAAGGGCAGCCGCGGCATGTGCGCGCGGCGCTCCTTCAACTTCGCAAGACTGCGAAAATGTTTGATCCGCGGGCGATGCCGATCTTCATCGCACCATATATATCTCCCGAAGCGCAAGCGCTCTGCAATGAGTTTGAAGTAGGATATCTCGACCTGGTCGGAAATGCGCGGATCGTCTTCGATACCGTCTTTATCGAGCGTCGGGTCGACACGAAGCCGCCTGCCATTCAGCGAAGCCTGAAATCCATCTTCAAGCCAAAATCCGCGCAGGTTTTGAGAGTGCTCCTCCGCGATCCGGATCGCGCATGGCGCGTGGCGGATCTCGCCCACACCGCAGAGGTAAGTCTCGGACATGTCAGCAACGTTCGCAGCGAGCTGGTGGATCGGGAATGGGCAGAGGTCGCAGATGACGGCCTGCGGTTGTCGCGCCCCGACGCGCTGCTGGATGCCTGGCGCGACGCTTATGAACCACCGCCCGGCGAACGCATGGGCTTCTATACAACACTCCATGGCCAATCTCTGGAGGACGCGGCGCGGGGTGTTCTCAGCGTAAGGAGTGATGGGCGGAACGCGATTTTCGCATCCTTTTCGGCGGCGCATTGGCTGGCGCCTTACGGGCGGGTAGCGACCCAATATTTTTACGCGGATCCCGCCGGACTGACGGCCTTGCGCACTGCTCTCAAACTGTCACCCGCGACATCGGGGGCAAATATCGTGGTCACTGTTCTGAAGGACCATGGCCTATTCAATGACGCCACCGAGCCTGCTCCGGGAGTTGTCTGTACAAGCCCAGTACAAACTTATCTCGATCTTGCCGTATCAGGAGAGCGCGGCGCCGAGGCGGCTGAACACCTCAGACAGGACCTTCTTACATGGCAAAGATAGTCACGCCCGACCCGCAGTCCGCCGCAGACTACGAGGACCGCACGACAAAAGCTGTCAAAGGTGTCCTGGTTGAGATCGGGCAGATACTCGGCAGCTTCAAAGGAAAGTTCGCCGTGATCGGCGGTGCCGTTCCCTGGCTGCTTCTCGACAATGAGGACATGCCTCACGTTGGTACTCTTGATGTCGATCTTGGCCTGGATGCGGAAGCTCTCGGAGACGGCGAGTACGTGTCTCTGGTCGAGGCCTTGATGGGCCAGGGCTATAAGCAGCGTGAGGAGCTGCGGCGCTTCCAGCTCGTTCGCGAAGTACCGGTTGATGATGGTGGCGCGCCGATCGATATCGTCGTCGATTTCCTCATGCCCCGTGATGCGGAGATCGTCAAAAACCGTCCGCCGATCCTGAGCGATTTCGCTGTCCAGCGTGCCGACGGCGCGGATCTTGCCCTGCGTTTTTATCAGCTGGTCGCAATCACCGGCGATATGCCTGGCGGCGGCACCAATCGTGTCGAGGTCGCCGTCTGCTCTATTCCCGCATTGCTCGCCATGAAAGGCTACGCCCTCAACGGCCGCCACAAGCAGAAAGATGCCTACGATATCTATTACAGCATCAGAAACTATCCCGATGGGATCGAGGCCCTGGCTGAAGCCTGCAAACCTTTGCTCGAAGAAAAGAGCGGCGCACAAGGCTATCAATATATCGCCGACAAGTTCGACGCGCTGGATGGTTACGGCGCAACGAGTGTTCGAAAATTCGTCGCGGAGACGGATATCCTTGACGGCCGCACGCCTGAGCAATGGCAGCAGGACGCGTTCGGTCAAATCGACGCGTGGCTGCGCGCCCTTGGTTTGCGAGAATGACGTCGTTGAGGCGTTTGTGGGGCGAAATATAAAAAGACGATTGGGGGCAATGTGGGAAATTCAGGATCGCGGTGGCTTCGATGGGAGCCACATATTCATGCACCGGGGACTGTGCTCAATGATCAGTTCAATGGCTCCGACAGCTGGGAGCAATACCTCGCCAAGATAGAGGCGGCGACGCCTGCAATTCGCGCGCTTGGCGTGACCGACTACTATCTGCTCGACACATATGAACGCGTCCGTGAGGCGAAAGCTGGCGGCCGGCTCCCCGGTGTCGACCTGGTGTTCCCAAATGTGGAGCTGCGTCTCGCTTTCGGAACCGTCAAGGGCAATTGGGTCAACTGTCATCTTCTCGTCAACCCGAAGGATCCGGATCACGTAGGAGCGACACAGCGTTTTCTCGCGCAGCTGACGTTCGAATATTCTGGCGATCGATTCACATGCACGCCCGACGAACTCATGCGCCTGGGATCGAAAATCGATCCCACTCTTTCGGGACGGGCCGCGCTCGCGCGCGGTGCGACCCAGTTCAAAGTCAGCTTCGAACAGTTAAGCGAGCTCTACCGCGCCATCGACTGGGCCAGGAACAACATCCTCATCGCGGTCGCGGGCAGCGAACATGACGGTACCTCCGGCATGCGAGGCGAATCCGAAGGCGCGCAGCGGCAGGAAGTGGAAAGGTTCGCTCACATCATCTTCGCGAGCAGCGCCAGCCAACGCGATTTCTGGCTCGGTCGCAAAAGCAGCGCAACTCCCGATGAAATTCGCGCCCGCTATGGTGCGCTCAAACCGTGTCTTCACGGCAGCGACGCCCATGAAACAGCAAAGATCGGCGCGCCTGACGGCGACCGCTATTCCTGGGTGAAAGGGGGGGCGCATTTCGACTCGCTCCGTCAGGCGGTCATCGATCCGGCCGGGCGGGCGTTCGTCGGAGCAGCACCCCCGATCCGCGCCACGCCCTCGCAGGTCATCTCCCGCGTTTCGATCCTTAACGCCCCCTGGGCTGCAACACCCATCATCGAGCTTAATCCCGGGCTTGTGGCAATCATCGGCGCGCGTGGATCCGGAAAGACGGCGCTTGCCGACGCAATCGCCGCCGGCTGCGACGCAGCCTCCGAACATCTCAGTCCGGCCTCGTTTCTCGTGCGCGCGGGCAATTTGCTGGAGGGAGCCAGTGTCCGGCTGGATTGGGGCAGCGGCGATCCATCCGAGCGCAAACTGCTCGATTACGAATACGATGCCGATCTGGATGGCCGGTTCCCGCGAGCACGCTATCTTTCACAGAAGTTTGTCGAGGAACTTTGCTCGGCCGACGGTATGACAGACGCCCTGCTCGGTGAAATCGAACGGGTCATTTTCGAGGCTCACCCTGAAAAGGACGGAACTTTCCGTTTCGATCAGTTACTGGAACTCCGTGCCACCCGCTTTCGTCTTGCGCGCCAGCGCGAAGAGGAGGCGATTGCCACACTTTCAAACCAGATTGGACTGGAACGGGAAAAGCGGCGCCAAATTCCGGGCCTCACCCAGCAGATCGCCCAGAAGGAGCAGATCGTCAAAGGGCTGGAGACGGATCGAGACAAGCTGATTGTCAAAGGGAGCGAAGTTCGGGCCGAGCGGCTCACTGTCATTGCCAACGCGGCTGAGAAGGTGCGTTCTTTCGTGCGGTTCTTTACGAACCAGGAAACTACGCTTCTCGCGTTGCAAGACGAGGTGAAGGCCTTTCGCCAGAACAAGGCGCCGGAGGCTCTGCGTCAAACCAAGTCAAGCTTCGTCGCTGCGCGGCTCGAAGATTCCGACTGGCAGGACTTCCTGCTGGAATATCACGGTAATGTCGATGCCGCTCTTGCGGCAAAGCTCAAAACCGCACGCGCGAATGCAGCAGGCTGGCGGGGTTCGGCTCCTGCGCCTCTCTCTGACCCCAACCTGTCCTACCTCGCGGACGATGCCGATCCGGAAAAGACCACACTTGCTGTGCTCGAGGCAGAATCGGCGCGTCTGCAAGGATTGATCAATATTGATACCGAGACCGCGAACAAGTTTGGCGCTTTGGTCAGGCGCATCGCAGAAGAGAACACCCAGATCGAGACCACACGCACGACGCTTGCCGATTGCCAAGGGGCATCCGAGCGGATGGCAAGCCTCAGCAAGCAACGGCGCGAAACCTATCTTCGTGTGTTCGAGTCGATTATCGCCGAGGAACAGGTTCTGCGCGATCTCTACAGACCTTTGGTGGATAGATTGCAGGCAGCCAAGGGCACGTTGCAGAAGCTGTCATTCTCAGCTTCCCGGCACGCCGATGTGAAACAATGGGCTTTACTTGGCGAGAAACTTTTCGATCTGCGGCGCGCGGGCGACTTCAAGGGCAAGGGCTCGCTAGAGCAATGGGCCAACACTCACCTGCGAAAGGCTTGGGAAACAGGCGATGTCCCTGCCATAGACACGGCCATTCAGCATTTCACCGACGCCTGGCAGGAAGAGCTCCTCGCTGTCGCCAATGTGGCGAGCAATGATCAGGCGGCTTATCGAAGCTGGTTGGTGCGCTTTGCCAAATGGCTGTTTGGTACCGAGCATATCCAGATCGAGTACAGCATCGACTACGAGGGTACGGACATTACCAAACTCTCGCCCGGTACCCGTGGGATCGTCCTGCTCTTGCTCTACCTTGCGCTCGATGAGAGCGATCACCGGCCCTTGATCATTGATCAGCCGGAGGAGAACCTCGATCCGAAATCGATTTTTGACGAGCTTGTCAGCCTGTTTGTGACTGCCAAGGCCAAACGGCAGGTCATAATGGTGACCCACAACGCTAATCTTGTGATCAACACCGACGCAGATCAGATCATCGTTGCGAACGCTGGACCGCACGGGCCTGGCGAGTTGCCCCCGATCACTTATTTTTCCGGCGGCATGGAGGACGCCGATATGCGCCAGCAGGTGTGCGACATCCTTGAGGGAGGGGAGGAGGCGTTCAAGGAACGAGCTCGACGCCTGAGGGTGAGGCTGGAGCGTTAGTTTATTCATCCGTCTGCACGGGTGGTGGCATCCTGAGCCATGCTCAGTCTCTCCGAGCGGCAATGACGCACTCCGAGGCGCGGGAGTTCGGCCCGGGAAATCGAGGATTAGATCCCATCAAACCTGCGCCAAGCCTCTAATCCGGACCGGCATTTTGATAGGGATAGACCGGCTCCGCCGACTAACTCGACAACAAGAAGCCAGCGAGTACCTCGTTGAAACGGTCTGGCGCCTCGATAAAGGAAAAGTGCGCCCCACCTTCATTCTCGTCGAAGATGATCAGCTTTGATCCCGCGATCTGACTGTGAATCCACTTCTGCGAGCGAGCGTCGACATGACTGACACGGCCTCCCACGATGAGCGTTGGCCGGTCGATCCGGGTAAGAATATCACTCCAGTCGATTGAGCAGTGATTGACGAAAAGGCTAGCGGCAAGCCGGGGATCCACCCTGAGGTTCTCCGCCAGCAGCCAATCCTTTAGCTCTGTCGGGATTTGTTTGGTCACCATTGAGTCGAGAAAGGCGCTTCGTGTTGCATGGCCATCGGCGCCCATGATTTGCTCAGCAATTGAAAGCATGGTGGCGCTGTCAAAAAGGGCACCCGCATTGACCACATCCTCTTCGCTCATTCCGGGCTGGCGCATCACAGACGCCGGTTCATCAACGAAGACCAGGCGGTCAATCTGCCTGGTGCCGCACAGGTCGATCATTGCCCAGGCCACAGAGGCTCCCATCGACCACCCGACAATGTCAGCGCGTTCGATTTGCTCATGCTGCATCAGTTCCTGTACGTCGCGGGCGAACCGATAGATCCGATAACCATGCGTCGCATCGGGGGATTGACCATGCCCACGAAAGTCGAGTGCGATGACGCGCCGACTTTTTGATAGATGGACGATCTGATGCCGGAACATTGCCGCCGACTGCGACCAGCCGGGCAACAGGATCAGTGCTTTGCCTGATCCCTCATCGGTATAGGCGAGTGTTGCCCCGTCTGTCAACGGCGGAGTAAAATCCTGCCACGCGGCGGCGCAAAAGTCGGCCACTTGTGGCGCGCGCATGAGACCGCCGGGAGGGCTTAGGCCCGAGCGGGGGTCTCATGCGCGCGTTGCGATTTTCGAAGGGCGTCAGCCGGCCTTTCGGGCGCGGCTTTGGGCGAGACGATAGCTGTCGCCGTTCATCTCGAGGATGCTGACGTGATGGGTGATGCGGTCGAGCAAAGCGCCGGTCAGGCGCTCGGACCCCAAGGTTTCCGTCCATTCGTCAAAAGGAAGGTTGCTGGTGATCAGGGTCGCGCCTCGCTCGTATCGTTGCGAGATCAGCTCGAACAGCAATTCCGCGCCGGTCTTTGACAGCGGCACGAAGCCCAGTTCATCGATGATCAACAGCTGGTAGGCGGCCATCTGCTTCTGGAACCGGATGAGACGCCGCTCGTCGCGCGCCTCCATCATCTCGCTGACCAGTGCGGCCGCTGTCGTGAACCCAACGGACAGGCCCTTCTGGCAGGCGGCCAGGCCGAGGCCGAGCGCCACATGGGTCTTGCCCGTGCCGCTGGGGCCGAGAGCGATAACGTTCTCCCTGCGCTCGATCCATTCGCAGCGCGCCAGTTCCAGCACCTGCATCCTGTTCAGCTTTGGGATGGCGGCGAAGTCGAAACTGTCGAGGCTTTTGACGACCGGGAACCTGGCCGCCTTGATGCGACGCTCGACCTTGCGACGGTCCCGTTCGATCATCTCCCGCTCGGCAAGCCGGGTGAGGTATCCGACATGATCGACGCCTTCGGTGGCGCACAGCCGGGCCAGCTTCTGGTACTCGCGCTGGAAACTCGGCAGCTTCAGGGTTTTGAGATAATGGGTGAGAAGGATCTCGGGTGCTTGGGTGTTCATGCGACTTCTCCCGCATCCGACGACAGGAGACGCATATACGCCTTCGCCGATGTCGTCTCGACCGTCGCCCTCGGCAAATACGGGTAGATGGACAGGTCCAGTCTGGGCGGCCGGCGTTCCACCCGGCACAGGATCAGATGCTTGACGGCGTCAAAGCCAATGGCGCCAAGCTGGATCGCCTGCTTCACCGCCGCATGCAGATCGGCGAGTTCGAAGCTCTCCAGCAGGCGGAGGACCTGCACGTACTCACGCCGGCCGTGTTTGGCCATGCGGCCTTCCATCAACCGGCGCAGCGTAGCGAACTCTTGCGGCAAGTCCCAGCCCTGGAGGGGCGCTGCCTGATCCAGCGAATTGATCTTCTGCTCGATCAGCGGCAGGTAATGGACAGGATCGAAGACGACGTCTTCCCGTTCCCAGCACCGAGGATGGCGGGCGATGATCTCGCCACGGCCACCAATGACCACTTCGTTGACATAGCCGCGCACCCACACATCCTGATGGCCATAGGCGACCGGGACGGAATAGTCGTTGGTCTTGTAGCGCACCAGCGACTGCGCCGTCACCTTGGCACTTGCCTGGTCGCAGGCATCAAATGGCGAGGCTGGCAAGGCGCGCATGGCAGCCAGATCGCGCCGCAAGCGCTCGCCGATCGTCTCGCTCTCGCCGCGCAGCCTGTCGCGCTGGCGCTTCCGGCACTGCTCCTCCAGAAAGGTGTTGAACGCCTCCCATGTCGCAAACTGCGGGATCGGTACCATGAAGTTGCGCCGGGCATAGCCGACGAGACCCTCGACGTTCCCCTTGTCGTTGCCCTTGCCGGGACGGCCATAGCGATCCCGGATAAGGTAGTGGGACAGGAAGCCGCTGAACAACGTCGCGCGCTTGCGGGTGCCGTCAGGCAAAATCTTCGCCACCAGGCAACGGTCGTTGTCGTAGACGATCGATTGCGGCACGGCGCCGAAGAAAGCGAACGCATGGACATGGCCATCGACCCAGGCCTCGGCCACTGCCGCCGGATAGGCCCGCACGTAGCAGCCGTCGCTGTGCGGAAGGTCGAGCACGAAGAAATGCGCCTTCTGCTCGACACCGCCGATGACCACCATCGCCTCACCGAAATCGGCCTGCGCATGGCCGGGCGGATGCGACAGCGGCACGAACACTTCCTGGCGGCGCTGATCCCGCTCGCGCATGTAATCCTTGATGATCGTATAGCCGCCAGTGAACCCGCATTCGTCTCGAAGCCGGTCAAACACCCGCTTGGCCGTATGGCGCTGCTTGCGCGGCACTTGTCTGTCTTCGTCCAGCCAGTGATCGATCGTCGAGACAAACGCATCCAGCTTGGGCCGCCGGATCGGTGATTGTCGCTGATAGCCAGGTGGCGTCGAATAGGACAGCATCTTGGAAACGCTGTCGCGCGATATGTTGAAATGCTTTGCAGCCTGACGCCGGCTCATGCCTTCCGAGCAAGCCAGTCGAACCTTCAGATATAATTCCACGGTATAGATCCCCAGGCCCTCCTGCGCTCATTGCAGAAGAGAAATAGGTGGCCGACTTTTACGCCGCCCGAAGCGGGACAATCCCGCCGCTACCGTGGTCTAATTTTGCACCGCCGCTCTCAGCAGACTACAACCGCGCGAAATGCTGCTTCTTAGCCTCTCTGACCTGCGGGCGGAGATGCCAGAGGAATACTTTCATAGCTTTTTTGCAACGAGCCAAATCGTAGACAAAATTGTTGTTATCGTGAGAACTGAACAGGAATCCCTGGCGCTCAACTTCTATCGATTTAAGGAGAGCGGCCCGTTCAACCGAAGCGAGGACACACTCCGAATACCCTTCTGGCGCGTCATCTCCCAGCTTGCGCTGATGCACTATACTGGCGGAAATGCTGCCCGGCTCCGCAGTCCTCTGAATTCGCTATCCAAGCGTGAGAAGGACATTTGCGAGGCGATGCTTATGGGACTGGCGTCGGATGCAATTGCCTGGAAGCTCAATATTTCCGTCAATTCAGTAAAGACCTATCGGCAACGCGCTTACGAAAAATTGGGGATCAATTCGAAAGCTGCACTCTTCTCCCTCTGCAACCAGCAGAGCGCCTATAGCGACTGAAGCCGTCGTTTTCGCTTCATTCCCCAGACGTACCAGTCTTGGGCCTTGGGTTCGCTCAAGACATCGGGAGCGCTGAAAGGGGAACCTCCACGGGTTTCGTCACCTACTCCAGGGGACAGACCTGGCGCGCATCATCAGCCTATCATCTGATAATTCGAGCGGCGCCAAGGAGGAGGTAATTGTGAGACCCGCAGGACGCAGCGAGACCGAGTCTCTCTATTTTCACTATCCATATTTCGATGCACCGGGGAAAGAAGCCCGTGACGCAAAGCGTGTTATCAAAGTGGCGATCGTCGGCGCCGGACCGGTTGGTATGACCGCTGCGCTCACCTTGGCAAGCCAGGGCGTCTCCTCTGTCGTCTTCGACAACAAATCCACGTTCAATGACGGCAGCCGTGCGATTTGCGTTGCCCGCCCGAGCTATTACATTCTCGGCAGGCTCGGTATCGCCGCACCGTTCGTCGAAAAGGCACTCCCCTGGACGACTGGGCGATCATTCTATCGAGGAACACAAATCCTCGAATTCAAGATGCCGGACAGCGAAAATGAAAAGTTCCGGCCGATGTACAATATCCAGCAACAGTATATCGAACAATTCCTATGGGAGGCTATCAAGGCTAACCCACTGATCGAAACCCGCTGGCAAAGTTCTGTGGATGAGATCGAGAATGCCGAGGATGGCCTTCGTCTCACGATCAAGGATCCAGATGGCATATATTCAGTCGATGCGGAATGGGTGCTTGCTTGCGACGGGGCGCGAAGTAGTATCCGCGCAAAGCGAGGGCTCCGGCTCCGAGGCCAGAACTTTGAGGGACGCTATGTCATCGCCGATGTTCAGATGGACCACGACTTTCCCACAATAAGAAGAGCGCTTTTCGATCCACGCTGCCGACCCGGGGGAACGGTGCTTATCCACCGGCAACCAGAGAATATCTGGCGGATTGACTATCAGCTTGAGGGACATGAGGAGACAGAAGAGGCGATCAAAGAAGAAGCCATCCGGGCAGGCGTTCAGGCCGTCCTTGATGAAATCGGCCATTCCGGACCATGGGAGCTCGAGTGGTGGAGCATCTATTCGGCCAACACGCTTGCGCTCGATGACTACCGCGACGGACGGGTATTTTTTGTCGGCGACAGCGCTCACATTGTGCCGATTTTTGGCGTTCGCGGCCTGAACAACGGCCTTGCAGACGCTGCCAATATTGGCTGGAAACTCGGCTGGGTTATCAATCAAAAAGCCGGCGCAGCACTGCTTGACACCTACTCGCCAGAACGCCGTGGCGCGACGCTTGACGTCTTTGCCAACGCTTCCAAGACCGCTCGATTCATGACTCCCGGCACCTATGGTTGGCGCCTCATGCGTGATGCCGCGCTTTCACTCGCTCTCACCCATTCGTTTGCGGGCGCCTTGGCCAATCCCCGCCAGATGACTGCCTACACCTACAATGGAAGCAAGGTAATCATCTCAGATGACGGGGACTTCACTGCGGGACCGGTGGCCGGATCCGCGTTCCAGGACGTCCGTCTCGATGACGGATATCTGTCCGAAAGACTGGGGAACGGTTTCACCGTGCTATGTTTTGACGAGAAGCTTGCTGCGCAGCTCGATGCCGCAATCGCTCCTGATGCAGACATCACAATCCTTTCGTTCTCCTGCTGCTCTCCGGTCGCAGAGGCCTACGGCGCGGTCAACGGAACCGTCTATCTCATACGGCCGGACACACATATCACCGGCCGGTGGCGTGAACCCAAATTGGCCACGGTTTTGGGCGCCTATTGCGTTGCAACCTGCCAGCAGGGGGCTCTCTGATGGGCAACGACGGAATTGAAGCCATCTATGAAGCAATCGCTACAAAGATAGATGAGGTCGGCAAGGAACAGGTCGAGCTCTACTTGGCTAAACTGGCGCTTCTGCTTGCTGAGGCCGTGGGAAACCAACAGACTGCAATGCGATGTGTCTCGGACGCAGCTGCTTCCCTAATACCGGCAGCAGAAAGCTGGTAGGAAAGATAGGAGCCCGACGTAGTGTTCGCGACGACGCCGTTCGTTGCTCCCGCTCTCGACCGCTTTCCTGCCGGTCGGCTTGGCGGTTCACCGGGAACTTGCCGTTGGTTTAACTCACAGGGGCGGCAGGTCTGGAGGCCGACTTGGCCCGTTGGTTTTCGCCATTTCACACACGGTGTCCGACATTGCTGCCAGCGGTATCGACTGCCGGAAAGCCACCATTATTGGATGCTCCACTTTGGTTGGAAAGGGAGACGCTATGTCCATCCGACGGTTCGCACTCTTGCTTGTCCTTGGTATTCTCGTTGCAGGCACGGTCCACGCCCAGACGTGGCAGGACATCGATCCGATTTCCGCCGGTTGGTCGGCGGAGCGGCTCGAGGCAGCCCGGCTGCACTCGAAAGCACTCGGACCTACCGCGCTGATGATCGTCCAGGACGGACGGGTGGTCGCGCGGTGGGGCGACACCTCCAGGAAAGTGAATATGGCATCCGTTCGCAAAAGCCTGCTCAGCGCTCTTTACGGCAGTGCGGTTGCCGAGGGTCGGGTCAATCTTTCGGCCCGCCTTTCCGAACTTGGTATTGACGACAATACTCCCAGCCTTACGGCCGAGGAGAAAACCGCGACAATTCGTGATCTGCTGATGTCGCGGTCGGGTATCTATCATCCTGCTGCCCACGAGACTGCTGATATCAAGCGCAAGCGTCCCATACGCGGAAGTCACTCACCCGGGACGTTTTGGTTCTATAACAACTGGGACTTTAACGTTCTGGGGACGATTTACCGACAACAGACCGGCGAGGACATCTTTATGAGCTTCGCGAACCGGATCGCTGGACCGATTGGTATGGAGGATTTCTCAGTCAAGGACGGCCGATACGATCTCGAAAAGCTGTCCGAACATCCCGCCTATCCTATCCGGCTAAGCGCCCGCGATGCCGCGCGTTTTGGCCAGCTTTTCCTGAATGATGGGAGGTGGGGCGCAAAACAGATCATCCCGGCGTCTTGGGTCAGGGAATCGACGACTGCCTATTCGTGGGCAAAGCGGATACGGCAGGGCTATGGCTACATGTGGTGGACACTTCCGGAGGATACTTGGGGTCCGAATGCATTCTACGCTTCCGGCTACGGTGGACAGATTATCGCCGTCGTGCCGTCAAAACGGCTGGTGGCCGTGCAAACCGTAGATCTAAACCAGAACCCGAAGGGGGTTCGCACGAGCGCATTCGTCGACCTGCTAAAAGAGATCGCTGTCGCTTCCCCGTGAAGATGTGGTGACGCACATCTTATACAAGCGTCGCTCATGTTTTCAGCGTCCTGCGCACCTCCACTACCGCGGTCTCACCCCGTTGAGTGAAAAATTTCCTCTCTATTCTGGGCTTGCTTGGGCTATCGGAACGTGACCTAAGACGGCATCGAGTGATAGCTTCGGGAAACCAACAGATATTCCGGCTTGAACCTGGCCGGTCGACGCTACCGCCATGCCAAGCCGGGCGCGACGCGGCGTAGCATCGCGCAGGCGCTGTAAATAACTTGGGGCACCCCATTAATTCAATCTTGAGGCATGCCCCCAATTTAGGGACTTTGTCCGGTGCATCGCCACGCGGAGCAACTTTGACATCTTCTGTTCCTCTTTCGGATTTCTATAAAATTACAAAAATTGCATAAACGCTCGATCAAGTCCGGCCTCGCGGTCAAGGCTCTATATTTAATCCTCCTGAAACGCTTGCTTGCGTCCTTTGCGCACTGACGGCAGCAGTACGGCGGCAAGCAGCACGAACGCAACGATCAGCAGCCCCGCGCTGACAGGACGGGTGATGAGCACGCTCGGATCGCCTTTCGAGAACAGCAAGGCGCGGCGGAGGAATTCCTCCATCATCGGGCCGAGGATGAACGCGAGCAGCATCGGTGCGGGTTCGGCATCAAATTTGCGAAAGACGTAGCCGACGACGCCGAACAGCGCCATCGCATAGACATCAAACGTGTTGTTGTTGACGCTGAAGACCCCGATCGCGCAGAACACGATGATGATCGGAAAGAGCAGGTGGTAGGGAATGGCGATCATCCTCACCCAGAGCCCAATCAATGGCAGGTTAAGGACGAGCAGCATCAGGTTCCCGATCCACATGGAGACGATCAGGCCCCAAAACAGCGTCGGTTGTTCGGTCATGACCGACGGACCCGGCTGAACTCCCTGGATGATCATCGCGCCGATCATCAGCGCCATGACCGAGTTGGACGGCAGGCCCAGCGTCAGCATCGGGATGAAGGATGTCTGGGCGCCGGCATTGTTGGCCGCTTCCGGACCGGCGACACCCTCGATGGCGCCTTTGCCAAACTCTTCGGGACGCTTTGACAGCTTCTTTTCCAGTGAATAAGAACCGAAGGAAGCAAGCGCGGCACCACCGCCTGGCAGGATGCCAAGCAGAGAGCCAAGTGCCGTGCCGCGCAGGATTGGTGCAGTGATGCGCTTCCAGTCTTCCTTCGTCGGCATCAGCCCAGTCACGCGCTTTGTCATCACCGAGCGGTCGGCCTCATTTTCCAGATTGGCGATGATCTCACCCAGCCCGAAGACGCCCATGGCGATGACCACGAAATTCAGACCGTCCGAGAGAAGCGGCATATCAAACGTGTACCGCGGCACAGCGGAGTTGACGTCGGTTCCAACCATGCCCAGCAGGAGCCCCACAAGGATCATGCCGAGCGCATGCAGCAGCGGCCCGGATGCCATGACGATCGAGGCGATCAGGCCGAGAGCCATTAGCGAAAAATATTCTGCCGGGCCGAACTGCAACGCGACCGCTGCAAGAGCCGGCGCGAACACCGCGATAAGGATCGTCGAGATCGTTCCCGCAATGAAGGAGCCGATTGCCGCTGTCGACAGGGCGCGACCGGCATGGCCCTGACGAGCCATCTGGTAGCCATCGAGCGCTGTGACGACGGAGGATGGCTCACCTGGCAGGTTGACCAGAATAGCGGTCGTCGAACCACCATATTGTGCACCGTAGTAGATGCCGGCAAGCATGATCAGCGCCGCTTCCGGTGGAAGGCCGAAGGTGATCGGCAGCAGCATGGCGATGGTGGCAACCGGACCGAGGCCCGGAAGGACGCCGATCGCGGTACCCAGGAAAACGCCAACCAGGCAATAAAAAAGGTTGTACATCGTGCCGGCGACGGTCAGGCCGAGCCAGAGGTTTGCAAAGATATCCATCAGGCCAGCCTCAGTTTCTAAACCATTCACCAAAAATCGGCATGGGAAGGCCAAGACCCTCAACAAAAACGACAACACAAAAGACGACGAGTGCCAGAAGCCCAAGTATCGCGCGGCCCTCCAGGCGAAAGCGTTCACTCGCGGCTGCGGAAATCAGGACCAGCAATGAGAGTGCTATCGCAAGGCCGGCGCGCTCAAGCAGAAAGCCAAAAGCGCAAACCGACAGGGTGACGAGGCCCAGCCCCTTCCAGTTGATGTCGCCGACCTGCGCCCCATCACGCAATATGCCGCGGCCGAGGGTGACTAGACCGAAAACGATCAGCAGGGAGGAGATGATTGTCGGAAAATAGCCGGGGCCCATACGGCCAGCGGAGCCGAAACTGTAATCTCGGGCGATGATGAACCCGGCGAGCCCGAGCGCCAAATAAATCGCTCCTATCCCAAAGTCCCGTTGGCCGCGTATCCGCATCATTTGTCTTCCTCCCTGATATAAAGATCATTGTGGCGCGCGCTGGCCGCCAAGCGATGGACCAGGACGTTCCGTCATGGGCAGGAGCCGAAGACCGAAGGGCTCGTTCGGCTTCTGCCAGCGTTCGATAAGTCGGTCATAGACGCCATTGGCCTGGTCGGCGGCGCTGTATCCGATCACGTGAAAAAAGCCGCCGGCTTCCGGATCAAGGTCGGTGCGACCCAGCAGAATAACCGAGAGGTCGACAGGAATGGCCAGGGATTCCGCGCGCAGCAGCTCGTGGAACTTGGCGCCATCTTCAATTCCCCAAATGACCAAGGCCCGACGCTTGGCTGGAGTGGCGACAGCCAGCGCCTCGCGAAGCGCAAGGATGGCTGTTTCCTCGTAGTCTTTGGGCGGCAGCTTCGCGATGCGGATCTCCGTTTGCAAGATCGACCGCAGGTCAGCGCGATCCTTCAGGATGCGCCAGCGATGAAGTCCCATTTCATTGGCAAGGAAGAAGCTGGACGTCGTCATGAGATGGATGCAGTCATGGCCGCTGACGAGCAGCCGGTCGATGGCAGCCTCGACAGACTGACCCCATTCGAAACCAACAGCATCAATATCGGTGCCCACCAACCAGGCGCCATCTACGATGATCGTATCGGTCTTTCGTCTGATCGCGGCAATCATGTCGATCGGCATCGTATCGAACGAGTTCTGTACAACGCAGGCATCGAAGCGCGGCAGTGTCTGCAGGATCTGCTTGGCGTGTTCGGGGTCGGAGTAGCCGACTTCAAGCGTTATGTGTCCGGCGTCATTCAGGCGCCGCTGCAATTCTTCCAGCACGACGCGCCCACGCAGATTGTTCGACGAGCGCCTCAGCAGGATGACACTGCGCTGGGTGCGGCTGCTGCCGTCCGGGCGGCTTTCCTTCACTGGAGCAGCCTGACCGCCGGTGAAGAATGTCCCACGACCGACATGCGCCGCGATGAGACCCTCTTCTTTCAACACCTTGAGGGCACGCTCGACATTCTGTTGGCTCAGCGAAAAGTCCTGCATTAGCCGCCGGACAGTGGGCACCCGCTCTCCCGGCGCTGCCGTCATGGCCACCGAACGAAGATAGGATTGTAGGCGGGTAGTATCACTCATGACGGTTTCCTTTAGTACAATACAATACATATCGGCAAGAGAAAATCGCCGCACACCGCATTTACGCTTGAAAGTTGGGCGACAAAGGCCTACCAAGGCTTATCATAGCAAGCAGGCAAATACAATATATATTGTACTGAGGAGGAGAAAATGATGCTCAGAAGGAACTTTGTGCGTGCAGCGATTGCTGCCGCGGCTCTCGCAATCGCGCCAATCCCGGGGAGCGCGCAGGATTCCGGGCCAATCACGTTGCTCGTGGGCTATTCCGCCGGCGGCAGCGCCGACTATGCGGCGCGCGTCATGGCGCCGGAGCTGAGTAAGCGTCTCGGCCGCTCGGTCGTCGTCGAAAATGCGACAGGTGGCAGCGGCATGATCGCCCTGCAGAAACTTGTCAACGGCAAGGTCGACGGCTCAACGCTCTATTACGGCGGGTTCGATACGGTGGCCGTGCCGATGCTCAACAAGTCGGTCAAGATCGACTGGAAGGAAGCAACGCTGCCGGTCGGCCGCACTGCGATCACGTCGATGGCGATCGTCGTACCGCAGGCATCGCCCTACAAGACGCTCGCGGACCTCGTCGCCGCAGCAAAGGAAAACCCGGAAACCATCACCTACGGTTCGCCCGGCATCGGATCGGCCCAGCACTTCGTTGGCGAGATGGTCGGGCACCGCGCCGGCGTCAAGCTCGTGCATGCGCCTTATCGCGGCGGCACACAGGTTTCCAACGACCTGCTCGCAGGCGTCCTGGACTCCGCCATCCTGACGACCTCGACCGCTCTAACCTTCGCGAAAGACGGGAAGATCCGCGTGCTGGCCGTCACCAGCGCAGAGCGTGCTGAGGCTCTGCCGGATGTTCCGGCCCTCACGGAAATCGAGGGTTTCAGGGGCCTGGCGCTGCCGCTATGGCAGGGGTTGTTCGTCAAGGCGGGAACCGATGAGGCCAGCGCCAAGAAAATCAGCGATGCGATTACAGCGTCGCTGGAGATGGATGAGGTGAAGAAGCGCCTGGCCGATGCGGGGTTTGCCGCGGCGCCAATGTCAATGGGTGAATTCAACGGCTTCATCCAGACCCAGGCCGATACCTATCGGCAGATCATCACAGAGTCGGCCATTACTATCGAATAATGCGCGCCTGGCGCTTCGGGTTCGTCCGGAGCGCATTTCTTCATCCATACGAAATCTGGATTTGTCATGACTGCAGGAATGTTCGACTCGTTTATCACCCGCCACTGGTTCAGCGCAGAGGCGAAGGAAATCTGGAGCGACCTTCAAACCCTGCAGGCTTGGCTCGATGTCGAGGCGGCGCTTGCGCAGGCGCAGGGCCATCTCGGCGTCATTCCGGCGGACATGGTTCCGGTCATCGCCGAAGCTTGCCGGCATGAGCACTTCGACACCGAACGACTGAGCCGGGACATCGCGCACGCCCAGCATCCCTTCGTACCCGTTCTGCGTCAGCTGGAAGAATTCGCGGGCGAACCAGCGGCCGGGTTCATTCACTGGGGTGCCACTACCCAGAACATCTTCGACACCAGCATGGCTTTGCAGATGCGCCGCACGCAGGCGCTGATCGACACTACGCTTTCTGCGGCCGAAACCTCACTCAGTGAACTCGCCCTTGCGCATCGCGATACGCTGCAGGCGGGCCGCACGCATGGTCAGCATGCCCTGCCGATGACCTTTGGCTTCAAGCTAACCGGCTGGTTGGAGGAGATCCGTCGTGACCGGCAGCGCCTGCGTGACCGCATCCGGCCTTCCTTCGTCGCCTGCCTTGGCGGCGCGATAGGCACCTTTGCTGCGATGGGTGACAAAGGCCCGGCGGTCGAAGCGGAGATGGCGACGATTCTCGATCTCGAGCCTGCTGTGTTGCCGATGCGCTCCTCCTTCGACCGCGCCAGCGATTATTTTTGCGCAATGGCACTGCTCGCGAAAACCGCAGAGAAGATAGCCCAGGACGTGGTTTTCATGCAGCGCACCGAGATCGGCGAGGTTGAGGAAGCCTTCCACATGGGGAAGGTGGGCAGTTCCACTATGGCTCAGAAGCGCAACCCGTCCACCGCGCTGCTGCTGATCAGCCTCTGCGGCCTGCTCTCGGCCCGTCTGCCCCTGATCCTGGGTTCGATGGTCAGGATGGACGAGGGGGATTCCTCCGCCACCAATGTCGCAGATGTTGCGGTCCCGGAAATCGCCATTCTGGGCGCCTCGGTTGCCGAAACCCTGGCGCGTCTCGTCGCTGGACTCGTCGTTCATGTTGACGCCATGAAACGGAACGTGGAGATCACCAACGGATTGATCGTGTCTGAGGCGGCGATGATGCAGCTATCCGATCGTCTCGGCCGCCACAAGGCTCATCACATGCTCTATGAGGCGGCGCAGCGTTCGGTCATGACGGGCACGCCCTTTACGCAGGCCATCGCCGAACATCCGGAAATGGCAGGCCATGACATGGTGACCCTCGATATCGCAGACTATACGGGTCAATCCGCTGCTCTCACCGTGCGATTGAATGGAGCGCGCTAAGTGACGCGACATGGTCGCCGTTCGATGGAAGTCAAGTACGGCTGTTTCGGCGCCCAGTACAAGTACAAGCGAACATTCTGCCTGAGGCCACGCAAGCCTCTGAAGAAGAGGCCGATTTCAGGCTGGTGCCGCTACACCAGTTACGGCAGTTCTGCACACATCAGGCGCTGGTTTTGATCTAGTGGTAAATCCTTCAACGGTGTTCGCGCGGCAATCTCTGCAATTCATGAATCGACTTATACCCCTTTAGGCGTGCAGGCGCGAAGTGAGCTAATTTGGTATCCTCGGGCCGATTGCCTATCATGATCTCGGTAACTTCCTCGGCCAAGGCGGGAGCGAGCCCAAAGCCATGGCCACTAAGACCAGCGACAAAAAGCAAGCCTTCGACACCTGCCGTTCCCACCGCAGGCAAAAAGTCTTGCGTCGTATCAATCAGCCCCGTCCACACGGCATCTAGTTCAAGCTCCGATGCAAGGGATGGAATCATATGAGCCAGGCGCGCAAGGCCGGCTTTCACAAAGCCGTCATTGGGAAGAAATTCAGCCCACTTGAATGGGCGAAGATCACGCCCGCGCCATACATCAGTCAAGTCTTCCAAGAGCGGTCGACCAATTTTTATGTTCATGGCACGACGATTGCTCCAAAAAGTAGGCAGAGTTGATATTGCTCCCCGCACATCTTCCCACCGAACGTGGACGTCAACATATCCACCCAGGCCGAATACGATGCGACCGCCGGCGTCCTGTCGAAAGCCTAGCTGGCCTACTTCCCACATTGTGCTTTCTGACAGTGGGGCGACTGGACGTGTCGCTGCCATTGTGGCAACCCCGGCGTGCGTGGGCAGAGCGATACCGGCCTTGGCGAGCAAGCGGCTAGTCCAGGCGCCTGTGGCGAGCAGCACCGCATTCGATTTGACATAACCTCGTTTGGTCTGCACACCTTTGACAGATTTATCGTTAATTGCGATTGAGGTGACGGGCGTTTGCTGGAAAAGCGCTATGCCGAGCTGATCGACGTGATCGAGGAGACTTCGCATCACCGCTTGGGGATCGGCTTGTCCGTCCCGTGGTGTAAATCCTCCGAACACGTAGCTCTTGGAAAGATGCGGACATAGTTTGTAAAGCTCTTCACCTCTGAGCTGGTGAAAATCGACATCAAATCGCTCACCAACCCGGGCCCATTCAGTGACACGGTCAACATCACGCGCATTGGATGCCAGAGACACGTGACCGCTTCTTCGAAACGAAAGCTGCGGGCCTATTTTTTGAGAAAGTTCACCCCATAGCTCACTGGATCGGGCCATGAGAGCAACCTCCGCCTCATCGCGACCTTGGACCCGTATGAACCCGAGGTTGCGACCTGATTGACCTGAGCCGGCATTGGCTGCTTCAATGATGATCGGATGCAGTCCAGCCTGCTTCAAGCCGATTGCAGTCAGCAGGCCGATTATACCCGCGCCAACAACGATCACGTCTGCCGAGTTCGGCAGCGGATCAGAAGCTTCCGCTTGCTCGACAAGTATCGGAAGTCCTCTTCCATCGACACGTAACCCACGATGTGGTGTCATATAAATCCAACCCCGCATTCGGCAATTGATCAGGCCATGTCATTGTTTACTGTGATGTTCGGGCACCTCCAATAACCATAAATTGGGACAACTCCTCATTCGCCAGTCGACCCAAAGGTACGCCGCGCGAAAGGTAGGCCGTTTGAAAGAAGGCAAGGTGAGCGAATTGAGATCCTGGGCATTTTACACTGAACCCGAAAAATTGAAGGTTGCCGGCGTCGACGTTGCCTACCGGCGTAAGGGAAGCGGCGCGCCAGTTGTTTATTTCCACGGCGCGGGCCTAACGCGGCGGTGGCTGCCCTTTTATGATGCAATGGCCGCTCACGCCGATGTCATTGTTCCCGAGCATCCCGGATTCGGTGACACTCCGATGCCTGATTGGCTTGAGGATTTTGATGACATCAACCTGCACTACGAGCAGTTTTTCGATGAACTGGGCCTCGACCGCTTCCACTTGGTCGGACATTCGTTGGGCGGCTGGATGGCTGCCCATTACGCGGTCTTCTTTTCACGTCGGTTATCGAGCTTACAATTGATAACCCCGGCGGGACTTCGCGGGAGCTTGCTGAACGATCCTTTCAGGCAGACTGGCGAAGAAGCCCTGGAGCGGGTGTTCAACGGGGAGGCTCACGCATATCCGGAATATCTCGAGGGCGACGAACGCGTTGAGCAACTGGTGCAGGACTATGCTGAACTCACCGCCCAGGCTCGGCTGATGTGGAACCCTCGCTACGATCCTCGCCTTGAGCGTCGGTTGGCACGGGTAAGAACACCAACCCGCGTGATAACCGTTGATGAAGACCGGATCATGAGCGCCGATGTCGCGTTGCAGTACGCCAGTCTTATTCCGGGGGCTGAAACCGCCAAGATACATGGCTCGACCCGCGCAACATCCCACGTTCCCTATGTGCAAGAGCCAGAGGCACTAGCGAGCCTGGTTCTTGAATTCGTCAATCGACACTCCGAGGCGTGACCATGAATAAGTTAGAGTTCTACCTCAACAATGGCGGTAAATACAGCTTCATTCCACGCCGCGAGAAACTGTCGAAATCGATCTTTATCAGTACTTCCACCAAGTACTTCGACCCCATCCGCGGGCAGAGAGTTATCGAAGACTTTTTGGACAACATGGTGCTGGGTGAACAACTCGGTTTCGATGGCCTCCTCGTGCTCGAGCAGCACGGTGGTCCAAATGCCGTGACAGGTCAGTCGATCGTCATGACAAGCGCCTTGGCGGCAAGGACCAAAAACATCAGGGTAGGGGCGGTGGGTCCTATCATGAACACCTACCTTTCTCCCATGAGATATGCGGAGGAGGTTGCTGCGCTGGATTATTTGTCTCGCGGACGCTTCTTCTTCGGTATGCCGGTCGGTATCGGACCAAATTATCACGCGCTGGGTATCGATCCTACGCGTGCACGTGAGCGCCTGCGAGAAGGACATGACCTCATGAAGAAGGCCTTCATGGAAGAAGGACCTTTCGAATGGGATGGCAAGTTCTTCAAAGTCCCATATGCGAACCTGTGGCCCAAGCCGCTGCAAAAGCCGCATCCGGAAATATGGGTGCCGGCCGTGGGTTCAAAAGACTCACTGAAGTTCGCGGCCGACAACCATTACACGTATCTGGCAATTCTCGTGCCGCGTCCGGTGCTTCTCCGGAACATTAAGACATTTCGTGACATGTGTGAGGAGGCTGGCTATACGGCGGACCCGACACAGGTCGTCGCCACCGCCACGGTTCATGTGGCCGAGACCGACAAACAGGCACGGCTTGAGGTTGAGGCCCATTTCATGTCGATGCTTCAAAACTCCTTTGGCTCGCCTTTCCACGATTCATTCCCGCCGGGACACGTCACTTCACAGTCCCTTCGCGGGATGATGAGTGGGGGCTATAGAGCCAAAGAGATTTCTGAAACAACTTTCGAGGAAGCCGTTGCCGATCGATCTATAATTTGCGGCTCACCCGACACAGTTGCTGAGCAGATTGAAGAACTGACCTCGGCCATGGGGGCAGGGCGTCTTGTTGTCAACTGTGATGGCTGGACCGCCCCGGCTTGGCTCACGCGGAAGAATATGACGATCTTCGCGGAAGAGGTCATCCCGCGGTTTCGTGCTCCTGGTGGGAAGCCCATCTGGGATAACAACAACTCGCAGGCTTGGAATACGACCAGTGAGTACGGTGCAAGGGTCGAGGAGCCGTTGGCGCGTCCGACCGTCCGCCTCGCGGATTCGGGGGTGGTTGATATCCGCACAGCGCATATTGAAGAGCTTAGGAAACCACTTGAACCATGACGCCAGATTTCGATCAATGCGGAGGACGAGCGGTGATGGCAGAGAAACTAATACGTGGTTTCTGGGCGGCTTTTGAAAAAGACGCTGTTTCCGACCTGGAGAGTTTTTTTACCGCTGATTACGTTCGGCATTCTCCTCAGGCTGACATAAGCCGGGATGATTTCCTCACCGTCATCCGCGACAGGGCTCGCGCATTTCCGGATTTGAAGACTGTTATCCTCGACGTTGTCGAGGATAAGGACAAGATCGCCTATCGTTGGGAATCTCACGGCACTCACCAGTGCACATTTATGAATGTGCCTCCGACGGGCAGAACGGTCAGGGTGAGCGGGATAACCATTAGCCGTATTTCAGGGGGGAAAATTGCCGAGGATTGGAGCAGTTGGCAAAATTCCGATGTTCTCCATGGCATGAGCGTTTTTCCGATCTGATTTTCGAATAACAAATGGAGCATATAGATGAGTATTACCGTCGTGGTCTCGATCAAGGGCACGTCAGTGGAGAAGATCCGTGAAGTTGCGACTGCACGTCCGGACTTGAGTGAAGCGCTCGGCACCCTCCTCAAAAAACACGGTGTGATCAGTCATAAGCGCTACCACAACGGAGACGACATCCTTGATATCGACGAGTGGGAAAGCGAAGAAGGGTTTCAGAACTTTCTTACAGAAGCACGCCCGCTGATCGACGAACTCGCGCGGTTAAGGGGTTCAGAGACGCCGACCGACAAGGTCTGGTTTCCGCTCTAACAGGGTTCGCTGCTCGAGAAACAGCGCTGCCACACTTGGCGCGTTTTGTAGTGCCTTCCGAGGTCGGCTCCAAACAATATTACCAGCGCTCGCATTATCGAGTGCGGCGGCATCGATGCCAGATCAGCTTCCCGATAAAAACTTTGCACCCGCTGCAGGCGATCTGGAGCCGGTGATTCCAAGCAGAACTGTACGTCGCCAGGAGGGATTTCACATGGCCGAAATCGAATTGACGGAAGCATTGAAGGGGTTCCATCGGAGCTTTCCCACGGGCGTTACCATTGTGGCTACGTCTACCGAAGGTTCTCCCTTCGGACTCGCTGTGAACGCCTTTTGCAGCGTCTCCCTCGATCCGCCCATGGTGATGGTATGTGTGAAGGCTACGTCCTCCACTTATGAAAAGCTATTCTCGGGAGACAGGCTCGGTGTCAGCATCTTGGCAAACGACCAGGCGCAAGTCGTCGGAGTGTTTGCGAAATCTGGCATCGATAAGTTCGCACAGGTGAAGTGGTCACCGGGTGAAACCGGCGCGCCGTTGATTGACGGCGCCTCAGCACAACTTGAATTCCATGTTACCAGTCGGATGCTGGCGGGCACCCACGCGATATTCGTCGGTGAGGTTACTCACGCCAGCTTTTCGGGAACGCCCCCCCTTATTTACGTAGGGGGCAGTTTGTTTGATGGTGGACAGTTGGTCCCGGTCTGACTTTGAGCGCGGCTCGGGCAGGGCGGCGCCGACGATCTCAAAGCAGGGCTGAATTTTCGCCGGACGGGCATTTTGCTTGGTCTGTATGACGACCTTAACAATACAGCGCCGTAATTTGCGTTGTGGCTCGTTAAATTCATCGTAAAGGGCGTCTCTGGAACGCCCCTGTTCGGGAGGAGAGTATGGAAAAAGTTCGCGCGAGCGCCGTCGAGGCATTAGCGGAGTTGCTGCATGACGACATGACAATCATGGCTGGCGGTTTCGGCCTTTGCGGTATTCCGGAGGCGCTTATCGGTGCCGTTCGCCTGTCTGGCGTACAGAATCTGACCGTCATTTCCAACAATGCCGGCATCGATGGCACAGGACTTGGTATTCTCCTTGAGACACGCCAGATCCGCAAAATGATTTCGTCCTACGTCGGGGAGAACAAGCTTTTTGCTCAGCAGTATTTGTCGGGAGAACTTCAAGTTGAGTTTAATCCCCAAGGAACTCTCGCAGAACGCATTCGCGCAGGTGGTGCCGGCGTTCCTGCCTTCTTCACCAGGACTGGTTACGGGACGCAAATAGCCGAAGGAAAACCTGTTCAGGAATTCGATGGCGATCATTACATTATGGAGCGCGCCCTTTATGCGGATCTCGCCCTTGTGCACGCCTACAAGGGCGACGAGGAAGGCAATCTCGTCTACCGCAAGACTGCCCGCAATTTCAATCCGGTCATGGCGACGGCGGCACAAGTCACGGTAGCCGAGGTCGAGCATCTCGTCACAGCAGGCGAGATCGATCCCGATCACATCCACACGCCCGGCATCTTCGTCTCCGCACTCGTTCATGTGCCCACGCCCATGAAGCACATAGAGCAGCGCACAACGAGAAAGCGAAACGCGCAACCGGAGGCGGCAATCTGATGTCCTGGACCCGTGAACAGATGGCGGCGCGCGCTTCGCTTGAACTCAAGGACGGCTTCTATGTCAATCTCGGCATCGGCATCCCGACGCTCGTCGCCAACTTCATCCCCAAAGGGATTGATGTGCGCCTGCAGAGCGAGAATGGAATGCTTGGAATGGGTCCGTTTCCTTACGAAGGTGAGGAGGACGCCGATCTCATCAACGCCGGCAAACAAACTATCACGGAACTGCCCGTCACAAGCTATTTCTCAAGTGCCGACAGTTTTGCCATGATCCGCGGCGGTCACATTGATCTTTCGATCCTGGGAGCCATGCAGGTGGCCTCCAATGGCGATCTGGCCAATTGGATGATCCCTGGCCACATGGTCAAAGGCATGGGCGGCGCGATGGACCTCGTAGCCGGGGTAAAAAGGGTCGTCGTCGTGATGGAACACCAGGCCAAGGAAAAGCCGAAGCTTCTGACCGAATGCACATTGCCTCTGACCGGCCGACGGGTAGCAGACCTTGTCATTACTGACCTTGGTGTCTTCGAAATTCAAAAGCGTGGCCCGGTCTGCATGACGCTGATCGAGCTCGCTGAGGACGTCACTGTGGAGGAAATAAAGGCCAAGACCGGAGCTGATTTCGACATCAAACTGCGGACGTAACCTACGGTGGAACTTTCCCCGCCGCGCCAGGGTCCGCGTTGACTGTGCCGCGTCAATGTGCGCGCCACGGTTTCGGCCCAAACCATGCGGCACCAGTACCGAAGAACAAAACTCCCGAACAGGGTATCGTACGAAAGGTTCTGTATGTCGCCGGCAGCAACGTGAGCGCGGGGCACCAAGCGAACGGCTCTGTCACCTCTTTCGCGTCATCCGCACTGAGACGGAAGCGGGGAGCGCGGGCTCCCTGGCGCCGCGGGCTGAGGCGATAGGGGTGGAGCCCGCACGTTTGATCCGATGCAGGTGCAGTCCGATCCCGGTTTGATCATTGATTACGGGTTACTGCGCCATCGAGCTTGTCAACGGCGGAGTAAAATCCTGCCACGCGGCGGCGCAAAAGTCGGCCACTTGTGGCGCGCGCATGAGACCGCCGGGAGGGCTTAGGCCCGAGCGGGGGTCTCATGCGCGCGTTGCGATTTTCGAAGGGCGTCAGCCGGCCTTTCGGGCGCGGCTTTGGGCGAGACGATAGCTGTCGCCGTTCATCTCGAGGATGCTGACGTGATGGGTGATGCGGTCGAGCAAAGCGCCGGTCAGGCGCTCGGACCCCAAGGTTTCCGTCCATTCGTCAAAAGGAAGGTTGCTGGTGATCAGGGTCGCGCCTCGCTCGTATCGTTGCGAGATCAGCTCGAACAGCAATTCCGCGCCGGTCTTTGACAGCGGCACGAAGCCCAGTTCATCGATGATCAACAGCTGGTAGGCGGCCATCTGCTTCTGGAACCGGATGAGACGCCGCTCGTCGCGCGCCTCCATCATCTCGCTGACCAGTGCGGCCGCTGTCGTGAACCCAACGGACAGGCCCTTCTGGCAGGCGGCCAGGCCGAGGCCGAGCGCCACATGGGTCTTGCCCGTGCCGCTGGGGCCGAGAGCGATAACGTTCTCCCTGCGCTCGATCCATTCGCAGCGCGCCAGTTCCAGCACCTGCATCCTGTTCAGCTTTGGGATGGCGGCGAAGTCGAAACTGTCGAGGCTTTTGACGACCGGGAACCTGGCCGCCTTGATGCGACGCTCGACCTTGCGACGGTCCCGTTCGATCATCTCCCGCTCGGCAAGCCGGGTGAGGTATCCGACATGATCGACGCCTTCGGTGGCGCACAGCCGGGCCAGCTTCTGGTACTCGCGCTGGAAACTCGGCAGCTTCAGGGTTTTGAGATAATGGGTGAGAAGGATCTCGGGTGCTTGGGTGTTCATGCGACTTCTCCCGCATCCGACGACAGGAGACGCATATACGCCTTCGCCGATGTCGTCTCGACCGTCGCCCTCGGCAAATACGGGTAGATGGACAGGTCCAGTCTGGGCGGCCGGCGTTCCACCCGGCACAGGATCAGATGCTTGACGGCGTCAAAGCCAATGGCGCCAAGCTGGATCGCCTGCTTCACCGCCGCATGCAGATCGGCGAGTTCGAAGCTCTCCAGCAGGCGGAGGACCTGCACGTACTCACGCCGGCCGTGTTTGGCCATGCGGCCTTCCATCAACCGGCGCAGCGTAGCGAACTCTTGCGGCAAGTCCCAGCCCTGGAGGGGCGCTGCCTGATCCAGCGAATTGATCTTCTGCTCGATCAGCGGCAGGTAATGGACAGGATCGAAGACGACGTCTTCCCGTTCCCAGCACCGAGGATGGCGGGCGATGATCTCGCCACGGCCACCAATGACCACTTCGTTGACATAGCCGCGCACCCACACATCCTGATGGCCATAGGCGACCGGGACGGAATAGTCGTTGGTCTTGTAGCGCACCAGCGACTGCGCCGTCACCTTGGCACTTGCCTGGTCGCAGGCATCAAATGGCGAGGCTGGCAAGGCGCGCATGGCAGCCAGATCGCGCCGCAAGCGCTCGCCGATCGTCTCGCTCTCGCCGCGCAGCCTGTCGCGCTGGCGCTTCCGGCACTGCTCCTCCAGAAAGGTGTTGAACGCCTCCCATGTCGCAAACTGCGGGATCGGTACCATGAAGTTGCGCCGGGCATAGCCGACGAGACCCTCGACGTTCCCCTTGTCGTTGCCCTTGCCGGGACGGCCATAGCGATCCCGGATAAGGTAGTGGGACAGGAAGCCGCTGAACAACGTCGCGCGCTTGCGGGTGCCGTCAGGCAAAATCTTCGCCACCAGGCAACGGTCGTTGTCGTAGACGATCGATTGCGGCACGGCGCCGAAGAAAGCGAACGCATGGACATGGCCATCGACCCAGGCCTCGGCCACTGCCGCCGGATAGGCCCGCACGTAGCAGCCGTCGCTGTGCGGAAGGTCGAGCACGAAGAAATGCGCCTTCTGCTCGACACCGCCGATGACCACCATCGCCTCACCGAAATCGGCCTGCGCATGGCCGGGCGGATGCGACAGCGGCACGAACACTTCCTGGCGGCGCTGATCCCGCTCGCGCATGTAATCCTTGATGATCGTATAGCCGCCAGTGAACCCGCATTCGTCTCGAAGCCGGTCAAACACCCGCTTGGCCGTATGGCGCTGCTTGCGCGGCACTTGTCTGTCTTCGTCCAGCCAGTGATCGATCGTCGAGACAAACGCATCCAGCTTGGGCCGCCGGATCGGTGATTGTCGCTGATAGCCAGGTGGCGTCGAATAGGACAGCATCTTGGAAACGCTGTCGCGCGATATGTTGAAATGCTTTGCAGCCTGACGCCGGCTCATGCCTTCCGAGCAAGCCAGTCGAACCTTCAGATATAATTCCACGGTATAGATCCCCAGGCCCTCCTGCGCTCATTGCAGAAGAGAAATAGGTGGCCGACTTTTACGCCGCCCGAAGCGGGACAATCCCGCCGCTACCGTGGTCTAATTTTGCACCGCCGCTCTCACCTGTGCCGGACCTGAGATCGTACCAGAGCCCAGGAGATCACCGATACGCATGGGGCAGCCTGAAGCAGTGTGATGTGCAAGCTGTTGAGCGCTTGAATAATACATTTGATTGTAGTTGGTCTGTCCCATTCGCTGACCATTCATCATCCAGCCAATCGTGAGATCATACAATCCAGGTCGCTCTTCCTGAAGGTAAGGAAGCAGCGCATTGGTGCGTTCAGCCCCCATGCTTCGAAATGGCTCGAGCGCTGCCTGTGTCACGATCCACGCTCCGATAGTCGTACCAAGTGCTTTGGATTGGAAGGGCCCGAGCGGTTGATACTCCCAGGCTTGAATATCTCGTGCAGACCAGTCATTCAGCAGAACGTAGCCGAAGATCATGTCATCGGCCTGATCAACGCTGACACGGTCACCCAGGGCGGAAGTGGCTCCGACGATGGCGCCGAGCTCCAGCTCAAGATCGAGGCGGCGACATGCGACCCATTCGGGGCCGTCCTCCCCCTTGACCTGTCCCATAGGACGTCGAATTGGCGTGCCGGACACGACAACTGATGAGGCACGCCCATTGTAGCCGATTGGCATATGCGTCCATTGGGGAGGCAGGGCATTTTCCGGTCCACGGAATAGGACGCCGACATTGAACGCATGGTTTTTTGAGGCATAGAAATCGGTGAATTCAGTGACTCTGATGGGCAGATGCAAAGTTGCGTCGTTCATCGATATCAGGGGAAGCTCCTCCGTTGCTTCTTCTCGAAGCAAGTCAGTCAGTCTTGAGCGAACTTCCCGCCATTTTGCTCGACCCAGCTCGATAAAGTCGTTGAGGTATGGCTTGATGAACGTCCCGTTGGCATTCAACAATCCCCGTTCTTCGCATGCCGCCAGGTCCAGAATTGCATTCCCGATAGCCACACCGCATCGTGGCTTTTGCGCGCCGACGGAAAACACACCGTAGGGGAGGTTTTGTATCGGAAACTCGCAATCCGCTTCATTGGCCGATGCGATCCTGCTTCTCAGCAGCTTTGTCATGCTCTGTGTCCCATCGAAGTCACTGGATATGTCTGTCTGGCAGCAAGGCCCCGCCGATCTGAGAGATCATTTCAGCCCAGGCGTACCATCAAATTTTTTCTCGAGCTTGTTCCACACCTCAATGTACTCCTCCTGCATCGGAGCCTCCTTGGCGGCGAACTCGGTCAGATGTTGAGGGAAACGGGTCTCGAACATGAAGGACATGGTATTTTCGAGCTTTTCCGGCTTGAGTTCCATGTTTGAGGCACCTTCGAAAGCGTTCTTGTCCGGTCCATGCGGAAGCATGCAGTTATGCAGACTGATGCCGCCAGGAGCAAAGCCGTCGGGTTTGGCATCGTAGACGCCATAAATATTTCCCATCAGCTCAGACATTATGTTCTTGTGGTACCATGGGGGCCGGAAGCTATGCTCGGCTACCATCCATCGTTCGCGGAAAAGTACGAAATCGATGTTGGCTGTTCCTTCTTGCCCAGACGGCGCGGTTAGAACGGTAAAAATGGACGGGTCAGGATGATCGAACAAGATCGCTCCTACGGGTGAATAGGTGCGCAGATCATACTTGTATGCGCAGTAGTTACCATGCCATGCCACAACATCCAGAGGGGAGTGTCCGATCCAGGTTTCATGGAATTGGCCGCACCATTTCACGACAACGCGACTTTGCACTTCCCGGTCTTCAAAAGCGGCGACCGGGCATTTGAAATCGCGCGGATTGGCCAGGCAGTTCGCCCCGATCGGCCCCCGGTTCGGTAGGTCAAATTTCTGGCCGTAGTTCTCGCAGACAAACCCTCGGCATGGGCCATCAACAACTTCAACACGATAAACGAGACCTCGCGGAATGATCGCGATTTCCTTCGGCTCTAACTCGATCACACCAAGCTCCGTGCAGAAACGAAGCCGTCCTTCTTGCGGAACAATCAGCATTTCGCTGTCGGCAGAGTAAAAATACTCCTCTTTCATCGAGCGAGTTACGAGATAAACATGACTGGCCATGCCTACCTGAATGTTTACGTCCCCAGCGGTCGTTATGGTCCGCATGCCTGTGACCCAGTTCAGATCCTGATCTGCCGTTGGTAACGGAATTGGATCCCAGCGATATTGGCCCAAACTCATAATGTTCTGCCGGTTCGGATCATGCGGCAGGATGTTTGGCGCTGTTTTCCAATACGGTACGTCGATGGGCTTGAAGCGGCCGGTGTGATGGACCGAAGGTCGTATGCGGTAGCACCAAGTGCGTTCGTTCTGCCCGCGGGGAGCGGTGAATGCGGTGCCCGACAGTTGCTCGGCGTAAAGCCCGTAATTGCATTTCTGTGGCGAATTCTGGCCCTGAGGCAATGCGCCGGGCAGCGCCTCCGTCTCGAAGTCGTTACCGAACCCCGGCATATAGCCCTCGGCAGTGCCTGTTTTGGAGCCGGACCGGATTGTAGTCTCACTCAAATCGCGCATATCCACGGGCACACCCCTAAAACTCGTTGCTCATGCAACGAATAAACGTTGCGCCAGCAACGATGTCAATGCAAAAAATACGAGATCGAGCAAGATTGTTGTCTTCGCAACGATTATGTATGCTTCGCACATCACGGGGACGCCAATGACCTTTCAGCTGAACGATTTCCTACCCTACCGTCTTAATGTTGCGGCTGCGCAAGTGAGCCGACGTTTCGCCGCGCTCTATAAAGCCGAAGCCGGCTTGTCGGTACCTGAGTGGCGCGTTCTGGCGCACCTGAATGGATCAGGACCCGTCAGTGTCCGCGATATTGTCGGGAAGGTGAATCTGGAAAAGTCTGTTGTTAGCCGCGCCGCTGATAGCTTGGCGCGGTCGGGTTATCTGATGAAAACCGTTTCGGTCCAGGACCAGAGGCTCGTTGCACTTGAACTCACGCCATCGGGAAAACAACTGATGCAACGCCTTGGGCGCATAGCGGCCGACTTTCAGGCTACGCTCCTGAACGAATTGGGTGCCGATGCAGATTCTTTCAAGCGAGCGCTGACGCTGCTTGGCGAAAGTCCCCAAACGTGAAGGCAAACGACATCCGTTAGAAATCACCGGCCCGAGAACAAGGTCGGCCAACGGACACAGGCCATGTGATCTCTGCCCTTATTGTCGACCCCAACCTGCATCGCCGAACCCATTGCGCAAATAGCCAAGGTCGCAGGATCTGCTCGATGCAGGAGAGCTGAGCCAGTTTTATAATCAACCAAGTGCACCAATCGACTTGCCTAGCTTTCCGCAGAGCCCATTGATCGCTATCCTGAGCGAACAAGGTGGTAGACAGGTTGACCTCAAGCCTGTCTGCTTACGGAAAAGCCAAGGCATACAGCGACGTGAAAATCGATCAACAAACCACTCGGGCGATGAACCGTCGTCTAATCCTCAATCTCATCAGGCGTGAAGAGCAGCTTAGCCGGGCGGATATTGCGGCCGCGACAGGTTTGAGCCCGGCGGCGGTGACCTTCGTCGTCAGTGATCTGATCTCGGAAGGTTATCTCATCGAAGGCAAGACGATACCAGGCGGTGGAGGGCGTAGGCCCATTCCGCTCGAGATCAACTATGCCGGCCATCTCGCCATCGGCATCAAAATGAATGTTGGCAGTCTGGAATGCGTACTTACCGATCTATCCACTGCAACGCTCTCGTCCCTTACTATCGAGTTCAAGGATCCTTCCCCGCAATCGGTTCTGGATGCGGCGGAAAAAGCGGTGACACGATTGCAGCGGCTGGCGCCGGAAGGGGCCGGGCTGCTGACCGGAGTAGGCTTTTCCATGCCGGGCACAATCGATGCGGAGAGGGGAATCTGCATCAAAAGCCATCGCTTTTTCTGGGAAAATGTGCCGTTTGCCAGCATGTTACAGGAGCGTGTGAATGTACCCGTCTGGATGGAGGATGACACGTTGGCCTTCGCGCTGGCGCAGCATCTTTTCGGTCTTGGGCGGCAGCACCGGGTCTTTACGGCGGTGGCCATCGGGGTCGGGATTGGTTGCGCGACGGTGGTGGACGGTAAGGTGCAGCGTGGCGCGCACGGGGATGCGGGCAAGATCGGGCATTCGATGCATATGATTGACGGACCCCTGTGCGAATGCGGGCGCCATGGCTGTCTTCAGGCCTTTTACTCCGAGCCCGCGATCGTCGAACGCTGGCGTAAGGCAATGGGTCTGGACAAGGACCTGGCCGTGAACCGTTACGCGATGAAGGAAGCCGCGTTGCAAGGCGATTCAATTGCCAGGGACATTCTGCAGGAGGCTGGCGAAGGCATTGGCCTTCATCTCGCGCGCATGGTCGCTGTCGTCGATCCGGAAATCATCATTGTCGGCGGTGAAGCGGTGAGTTTCGGCGATCTGCTGTTCAACCCGATGCGAAAGGCGCTTGAGCTCAACTGCTTCACGCCACCGCCTGCACTCGTGCCGGATGAGAGAGATAATTTCTGGAGCAGCGGTGCGGCGGCTCTGGCGACGCAAGGCCTGTTCAATTTCGAGATGACGACGCCTGCCTTTCCCGCATAACAAAGCGGCGAAGGTGCTTGTGACACCTTCGCCGCTCGTTTCGGGGGATTTACACCCCTCTGGGAGAACATTACGGGCTTGAGTTAGCCAATTTCGATGACAAGGCAACCATAGCCTTCGAGTGTATATTCACCGGAAACATCACTTCCTGTCAGCAAGTCCTTACCGGATGCGAGGTTTGTCAGCTTCCGGTCGGTTTCCAACGTGTTGAGAACAAACAGCAGCTTGCGATCCTCTGCCGTGCGCATCACCACTTCCACGCCTTCCGGCAAATCCGCGATAAGCGGTTCGATACCAGCTTTTGCGAGGACGACGTCATCCAATACATCCACCAGATCATCGGTGAGATAGGTTGCGAGATAGATCACCTGTCCCTTGCCGACCTTGCGCCGCGTCGCTGCTGCCCGACCCTTGGCAAAGCGGTTAGACCAAGTGGCGATGGTCTCCACGTCATCATCGAGCGTCAGCAACTCATAGAGATGCTCGGCCTCGATGGTGCGTCCACCGATGTCGATCGTGTATTTGCGGAAGGCCGAGGAGGAGGGGAGGATATGTGGGGGCACGTAATGGCCATCCTCCACGCCCTTCTTCTGGAAGAGACCATCACCATCCCTCGCCGTGATACGACCGAATTCTTCGACGCGAACACCGCAGAGTTTTGCAAGCGCCCCGCCAGGGGCCAGTTCCCGGATGATATGGTTGTTGATGTCGCGCGTACCAGTCATGGCGCCGACGATCAGCGTGCCGCCGGCCTCAACGAAGGCTTCTACATTGGCCGTCCACTCCTGATTCCACATGACCCAATGGGGGATGTAGAGCGCCTTGAGCCGGGAAAGATCGTCTTCAGGATGAATGAAGCCGCATGAAATCCCGCGCTCATAGCAATGGCGATGCAGCAGGGTCGCATCGTCCTGCGGAGAGGGCAGGCCGATCGGATAGGTCTTGTGGGCTTCCTGATTGTCGAAATCCGCACCGGCGATGCCAATATCCATATGGACCGAGGTTCCGAGCAGCTTGTCCTTGATCTTCGCTATATCGCGCGCAAACTGCTTTGCTTCGTCGAAACGGCGGCGGCCGACATCATCATGATCGATCAGGCCCATCCAGTAGATTTCCGCACCGAAATGCGCAGGACGCCAGCGGAAGAACATCAGGCCATCGGCCCCACGCGAAACGGATGACAGTGCCATGCGCCGCATTTCGCCCGGTTCCGGCGTCATGGTGGTAAAGGCCGGCTGGCTGCCCAGGCCCGAGGCCTGTTCCGGCACGATGAAGTTGCCGGTATAGCTGCGGCAGAGATCGAGCTTCAGTGCCTGAGTGGCACCATGTCCGCCGTTGCGTCGGAACTCGTCATAGAGCATCGGATAGATGTCGAAGCCGATGAAGTCGAGGTCTTTTCCGAAGTCACCGCGAAAATCGATATCGGTCAGATTGCCGAGATTGTGGAAGATGAACCAATCCGGGTTCGTCGCCCGCAGGATTTCCACCTGATCGCGCTGGAACGCGGCAGTCGCCGTGGCCAGGAAACGGTGATAATCCTGCACATGGCCGGGGCTCAGATAGGACGGTGCCATCGGGTAGGGCAGCACGACTTGATCGAAATTGTCATAGGAGGTCGCCCAGAAATGGCCACCCCATGCAAAATTCAGCGCGTCTATGCTGTCGTATTTGTGGCGCAGGAAGTTGCGGAAGGCGAGCGTTGCGGAATCTGAGAAGGACTCGGATACGGTGGTGTTCAGTTCATTGTCCGTTTGCCAGCCGATGACATATGGGTTGTCCTTATAATGCTCCGCCATCGCCTTGGTGATGCGGCGGCTGTGATGGCGCAGCACGGGGCTCGTGGTGTCGCCATGCTGGCGCGAGCCGTGACTTGCACGACGGCCCTTGCGGTCGACACGGAGGATTTCGGGATAATTCATACTCAACCAGCGCGGTGGCGTTGCCGTAGGCGTGCAGAGAATGGTGTTGATGCCGGTTTTACCAAGGCCTTCGATGGCGCGGTCGAACAGATCGAAATCGAATTTTCCTTCAAAGGGCTCCCAGATGTGCCAGGCAAATTCGCCCACGCGCACGGCATTGAAGCCCGCTTCCTTCATCCGGTCAGCATCGCGCTGCCAGTAGCTTTCGTCCACATGTTCAGGATAGTGCGGCACACCAAGCAAAAAATCGTCAAGGTTAAGGGTGCGCCAGGCCGATAGCGGCGCAGGTTTCGTCCGTTTCATTGCGGAAACTCCAGTTTACTTTTGGGTCACAGGCTTGGGAGGTGTGAGCGTTTTGCCATCGGGGCCAAACAGGTAGCAGTCATCAAGGGCGAAGCCGACGCGGATGGATGAGCCGACATCGAAGGGCACAACCTTTCCAAGCTGGATCGTGACATTGTGCGTGCCGGTGTCGGAGCCGACAGCCATCAGTGGTGAGGCATCCGCATGGACAATAGTTTCCCGACCCAGATGCTCGACAAGGCGTACCTTCGCGTCGAACGTCATCAGCGAAGGGTCGGCATCCTGTGTTTGCAAACGCTCTGGCCGGACACCCAGCGTTACCGTGTCGCCCGTCTTCACCGAGGCGTCGGCAGTCAGCGGAACGCGGAGTTCTTCAAGTCCAGCAAAGGAAACGGCAGCAGTGCCTTGTTCTGTTCTGATGACCTTGCCTTCGAAGAAGTTCACTCGCGGCGCGCCGAGGAAGCCCGCGACGAAATGGTTTTTCGGGTTGGCGTAGAGCTCCAGCGGTGAGCCGACCTGCTCGATCTCGCCCTTGTTGAGAACGACGATGCGGCTTGCCATGGTCATGGCTTCAACCTGATCGTGAGTCACGTAGATCATCGTTGAGCCGAGCTCGGCATGCAGCGTCGAAAGCTCGACGCGCATCTGGGTGCGAAGGGCAGCGTCGAGGTTCGACAACGGTTCATCGAATAGGAAAACCTCCGGCGAACGGGTAATCGCCCGGCCGATGGCCACACGCTGGCGCTGGCCGCCGGACAATTGCTTTGGCAGCTTGTCCAGTTGCTCATCAATCCGCAGGATTGCGGCGGCGCGTTTGACCGCAGCATCGATCTCTGCTTTCGGGCGCTTTGCCATGCGCAGCCCAAAGCCCATGTTTTCGGCAACGGTCATGTGCGGGTAGAGGGCATAGGACTGGAACACCATGGCGATGCCACGGTCGCCCGGTTCTTCCTTCGTCACATCCCGGCCATTGATTATCAGTTTACCGGAGGAGATCGTCTCCAGACCGGCAATGGTCTTCAGCAGGGTAGATTTGCCACAGCCCGACGGGCCTACCATGACGATGAACTCGCCCTTTTCGATCGTCAGATTGATGTTCTTCAAGGCGTGGAAGCTGGTGTAATGCTTCTGGACGTTGAGGATTTCGACGCTGCTCATGTCAGTCGTATCCTTGCTGATCGGTGAGAGTTGGGTTGTGCGGCTGGCGGAAGCGGTCATCCTTTGACGGCTCCCATGGTCAGGCCGGAAACGAAGTGCTTCTGCATCAGGAAGAACATCACGACAGGGGGCACGGCGACGAAGATCGTTGCCGCCGACACGATGTTCCAGGCAGAGACCCATTCGCCCTTGAGGTTGGAGAGGCCAGCGGTCACGGGCTTGATCGCGTCGCTTTGCGTCAGCACCAGCGCCCAGAAATAATCGTTCCCGATGAAGGTGAAGGTCAGGATGGCGAGCGCCGCCAGTGCAGGCCGCACCAAGGGCACGACGATGTGGACCAGCGTTTGCCAGGGCGACGCACCTTCTGCACGGGCCGCCTGAAACAGCTCATCGGGAAGGGCCGCGATGAAGTTGCGCATGAAGAGTGTCGCAAAGCCGGTCTGGAAGGCGATGTGGAATATCATCAGGGCCCAATAGGTGTCGTAAAGCCCGGCCCACACCATCAGATCCCGGATCGGGATCATCATCACCTGTTGCGGTAGAAAGTTGCCGCCGACGAACAGCGTGAACAGCACCATCGAGCCGCGGAAACGGTAGCGTGACAGCACGTATCCGGTCAGCGTCGAGAAGATCAGGACCATGATCACCGAGGGAATGGTGATAATCATGCTGTTGGCGAAGTAGCGCAGCATCTTGGTCTGCTGGAACACGGCCACATAATTGTCTGTCAGGCTGAACTTGGTTGGCCAACCCCAGTAATTGCCTGCCATCACATCGTCGAATGACCGGAAGGACGTCATGATGACGGCAAAGAGTGGTAGAAGCCACAGCGCAAGAATGACGCATACCATCGTCATATAGGCAATGCGGGCCACGGTTTTGTTTTCGGGGATAGGACGTGGATACATCAGATCACGCTCCCTTCTCGGCCTTGACGAGGCCGCGCAGATACCAGGCGATGAAGATGGACATGATGAGGAACAGAACGGTCGCAATCGCCGCGCCATAGCCAAAGCGGTAGGAGAAGATCGACTGTTCGTACATCTGGTAGGCAAGCACGGTGGAGGAGCCGAATGGACCACCGGCAGTCATGACCGAAATCGCATCGAAGGAGCGTAGCGCGCCGACCACGGTAATGGCGACGGCGATGAAAGCCACCTGCGTCAGCTGCGGCAATACGATGTGTCGCAACATGGGCCAGCCCCGCGCGCCATCGACCCGCCCAGCCCCGATCATCTCCTCGTCGAGATTGTTGAGGCCAGCCAGGAACAGCACCATGCAGAAGGCCACCTGGGGCCAAAGTGCTGCGATGACGACGGCGAAGGTCACGAGGTTTTCGTCCGAAAGCAGCGCCGGTGCCGTGGCCCCAAAGGCCTGATAGATGATGGCCAGCAAGCCGAAGGTCGGGTCGTAGAACCAGCCGAAGATGACGCCCACCGTAACCGCCGCCAGCACCAGTGGCATGAAGAAGAGCGATTTGACGATGCGCATTCCGGCGATCTTCTGGTTGACCAGAAGCGCAATCGCGAGCCCCAGGGGTGGCGCCAGCAGGAACATCACCAGCCAGATCGCATTGTTTTTCAGGGAGATATAAAACTGCGGATCATCGATCAGTTCGGCATAGTTCGCCAGGCCCACCCATGTTTTGGCGCCCATGCCATCCCATTCGTGAAAGGAAATCCAGAACGTCTCGATCGATGATGCGATGATGACGACCAGAAAAAGGATAAGACCCGGCGCGAGAAGAAGCGCAGGCGTCAGCCAGTTGCGATGGCGGCGCCACCAGATAGACATGAGACCATCCTGTCGGTGAGGAGGGGAGGCAACAACGCCTCCCATTTGGTGTTCAGGCAGAGCTTAGCCGTGGATGCGTTGGCGCGTGCGCTCGATCTGCGTGAGGATTTGCTCACGGCGATCCGGCTTGACCATGAATTCCTGGAAGCCCTTGAGGCCTGCAAGTGCAAGGTCCGGGTCGCTGTCACGGTCGTAATATTGCGCCGTGCCCTTGACCTTCTTCATCTCCTCGACCGCCATTTTCAGGATCGGGTCGTCGCCGATTGCGCAGTCGCTGCGAGCAGGCACGTTGCCTTCCGGGGACAAATAGGCGCTCAGATTTTCCGGCTTGTAGAAGAAGGCGAGGAATTCGCGGGCCAGTTCCCTGTTCTTGGAACCGGAAGGCAGATGGATCGAATCCACCGAGAAATCCTCGAACTGCTCGACGCCCGCCTTGATGGTCGGGAAGGGCGCGAAGCGCACATGCTGAAGGTCTTCCGGCGGGAAGGCATATTTGATGAAGTTGCCGAGATCCATCATCGCCGCCTTCTTCTGGACCAGAGAAGCAGCTGCCGGATCCCAGGCAAATGAAGTGCCGTTTGGCGTGAAGAAATCGGCCTTGATCAGCTGTTCCCACTTGTCGAACACGTCTTTCAGGGATGGGTCGGTGTATTTCACCTTGCCTGCCATCAGGTCCATGTGGTGCTGAAGACCATTGATGCGCAGGTTCATATGGTCGAACCATCCGCCGCAAGGCCACTGGTCCTTCGTGCCCATGCTCATGGGAATGATGCCAGCCTTCCTGGACTGTTCGGCCAGCGTGAAGAAGTCATCGAATGTCTTTGGAACGCTCAGGCCGAACTGGTCGAACGTATCCTGACGATAGAACAAACCCCAGAGAATGCCGCCGGTCGGCAGGCCATATTGCTTGCCATCAACGGTGACGGAGCCGAGCGTCGCGCCGAGAACATCGGCATATTTTTCGCGCTGAACCAGATCGGAGATGTCCTCGAACAGACCCTTGTCCACGAAGCTGCGCATGCGGCTGCCCGAAAACCAGAAGCAGACATCCGGCGGGCTCGCCACGAGATAGTTGCGAATGGCCGTCTTGTGCGCCTCGTGATCCATATTGTTGACGGTCACGGTGACACCATTGGAATCACCAAACGCCTTGGCAATGCTCTCCAACGCCTTGCGCTGATCCGCGTTGCCACGGTTTGAAATGATGGTTAGTTGTTTGCTCTGCGCAATGGCAGGTGCAGAGAGCGCGGCGGAAGCAATGGCTGCGCCTGTGCCCTGAAGAAAGCGACGACGAGACGTCGGCAGAAATTGTAGTTTTGATCTCATATCGGATTTCCTCCCGTCAATGACAGCCGGTAAAAAATCAAAGAACGCCTCGTCGGTCAATAATTAATTTAATAAATAAAATAATTGGTGACGGATCGAAGAAATGCTGGCGGGAGGCATCATCGAGCTAAGTTTATAACCATCTTCAGAAACTCAGTATCTCTACAGCCAACCCGATCTGGCACGTTAATCGAGAGACAGATATGGGTCTAAGCAGCGACGGAGCAGAAATGTTCATCGACATGGACAACGCCGATAGCGATCTATTGAGGTTAAGAGGCCCAGGACCCGACCGGGCCGGGCCGAAAATATTTCAACCGCTCTGCGGGGGAAACACACGGGTTCCGGCGTATAAGCTGCAAGAGCCGAGAAAAGCGAGCAGTGCACATGCGGGCACGAGAATTGGCGCCATGGCAGGAGATGGAGTTTAGATGGGTCGCGCTCGTATTCTTGATCAAGCGGAGTCTGGGGAGGGGCATGGTCAAACCCCGGGCCTATAATGAGACTTCTGATGGGGAGCTTCTGTACTGGTCTGCGCAGGGAGACCGGAGAGCTTTCGACGAAATTGTCATGCGTCACGGTTCGTTTGCCCTGAGTGTGGCAAGCCGTTTGACCCTAAATATTCGTGATGCTGAGGACGTCGCCCAGGATGCGATGGTCAAGCTATGGCATCAGGCCAGTCGTTTTGATCCAGAACGCGCCCGCTTGAGAACATGGCTCTACCAGATCGTCGTCAATCTCTCTATCGACCGGCGCCGTCGCAGAGAAGCGGTATCACTTCCTGATAACTTCGACGCTGTCGATCCTGGTGCATTGGCGGATGAGATATTGGCAAAAGCCGAGCGCGATGCTGCCGTTGCTGCGGCTCTCCGTGCGCTGCCTCCTCGTCAGCAGGCCGCGATGATGCTCGTCTACGAAAAAGGGGTTTCCGGCGCGGAGGCGGGGCGCATTCTTGGATTGTCAGCCAAGGCGATAGAGCGTCTGCTTGCACGCGCGAGAACCACTTTGCGTGAATGGTTGCTGGCAGAGCATGATAAATAGGGAGAATAGACATGTTGTCGATCGAACGTTTTACGTCACTCGCGCGAAGTTACGGTGCGAATTTTGATCTGTGGCCCATCGAGGTACGGGGCGATGCTCTGGCTCTGCTGGAAGTCTCGAAAGAGGCTCGAGCTGTTCTTGCAGAGGAATGCAAACTTGATGATGCGATCAGTGCTGCGCCCTGGCATCGGGAAACCTCCTTGTGGCCAGCTGACGAGCGCAACGCTGCCTTGTTGCGCTTGAGAACGAACGTCGCTGCGCGCATAGCGGTTAAGCGACCTGGACTTTACCTTCTGCCCGGACGTTTTTTTGCGTATGTTCGCGGACTGTGGCCGGATCTGAATTGGGTCGGGTTTGCCTCTAGCGGTGGAATCGCGGTGGTTGCAGGTCTTTTCATTGGAATGCATTTTCCGGGTGTACCCGCCTCCAACGATCTGGTCTCAACCCTTCAGGTCGCGTCAATCCCTATTTTCATGGAATGAGCAGGAACATGGTTCACGAACAGGCAGGCAGACAAAAATGGATGCGAATTATCCTCGGCGTATCGCTCGCGTTGAATTTGTTCCTTGTCGCTTTTTGGGGAGGGCAGATGCTGCGTTCACAACCACCTGTTCCGAGTGGTGATGATCCTCTGGCCCGCATACTGGCTGTTGCGGAAGCAAACCTCCCTCCTTCAGACGCCAAAATTTTCCGAGAGACTCTCCTCAAGGAAAAACCGCGATACGCGCAAACAGTCGAGAAACTTATCCAGGCTCGGCAAGAAATGTTGAAGCAGGTCTCGGCGGATCCATTTGATCCAGCCGCAACCCTCACGGCACTTAACGCAACGCAGACTGCGTGGACGGAATTCATGGATGCAATTGGGCGTCCATTGGTTGATGCGGTGGGTGTAGTTTCCCCCGAAGGCAGGCGCAGGGTGGTTGCCGATCAAAAGGCAAAGGGGATAATGCGCGTGCCGTAACGGGTAGTGGTCGAGCGCGAGACCAAGCCGATATCCGGTCTTTTCCTTCGGAAGTGCGCTCCGCGAACGTGTCGAGGAATCCTGGTTCGAGGCATTCCACGTTCCCCGCTATCTGGCTCGCTGTGAACTCTATCAGGTGAAACAACGCGACTGGACCATGAAGAAGTGGCACGCGCTAGCCCGAAGCGGCGGTGCCATCTCCTGAGCGTATCCCACGTCACTCTCCAAGCCTAATGCATGGGGGCGGGGCGCTCAATGAACGCAATTGCAAAGCGGCCGTCGACGCCGGGTCCGATAGAGGTAAAATACCTTGGCAAACAAGGTAATTTCATCGCTATCAGCATAATTTGACGTCTTGATTCTCAATGAGTTTCGGTAGCTCCAAAGGCAAAATTGGTCGGCAATCGATACTGTTTCGGAGCCAGCCCATCTTCCCCTGTTTTGTCGAGCGGTACATTGCTGTTCGTCGCAGAATCCCAGGCCTTTAGCTCCCCCCATTGACGGCGTTGCGTGCAAAAAAATCCAACCATCCATGTCGCATCGGGCATCGGGCACCGTATCAGTAGCACTTCATCGATTTCGGAGGACTGCTGATGTTTTCAAAATTTGCCCTGGGGTTACTTCTGAGCATGTCTGGCCCTGTTGCTGGAATGGCTCACGAGCAAGCTTCCAAAGTTCCATGGGAGACAACCCCATGGGTGCAGGAGCCCTCGGAGGAGTTTTGTCTCTCGACCGAAGACGGAAAGCGGGATGCTTTCTGCGTAACGCTCCAGGCTGACGAGGACGGATATGAGTTGTGCATGTCCGACGAGGTGGCTTCGACAACGAAATGTGTCAGCAGCTACCGCTTTGACGACTCCGACGCTTCCGAGGCTGAAGGCCCGGAGGAAGGTCGTTGGAGCGGCATCAACCTTTAAATACCTGAGCGAAATGACCTTATCGGTCGAGTTTCCCAACGCCTAGGCTCGGAAAGTCCCGACCACCTCAAAAGGAAAAAGTAATGAACAAAACGCGTATTTGGCTTATGCGCCGCATCATCCTGAGTGCATTTGCAGCGATTCTGATGGCCGCAATGTCAGGCCCGGCGTTGGCGGCAGCAAGAGGAGCCACGGTCACAAGCGTCAATCTGAGGGCGGGGCCTGGAACATGGTATCCCGTGGTTACCGCGATGCCGCCAAGTGCAGCTCTTACCGTTTATGGGTGCCTCGACGCAGCCTCCTGGTGCGATGTGTCGTGGGGTGGTGCGCGCGGCTGGGTCTCCTCGAACTATGTCAGCATCTACTATCAGGGTCAAACGGTCGCAATATCACCGGCACTCATTCCGGCGATCGGCTTGACTGTTGTTGCGTTTAACCAAGCCTATTGGAACAACCACTATGCCAGCCAACCATGGCACGGGCAGTGGAACAGCTATTATGCCCCAGGTGGCCGCGCTGCCGCTGTGCGTGGTCCTTACGGCGGCGGTGCGGCCGCGCGGGGAGGGTGTGTAGGCCCGGCCTGTGGTGGTTCCGGCGTCGTGCGCGGTCCCAATGGCGGCGGTGCGGCCGCGCGGGGAGTTTGCGGACCGGAACGGTGCGCCGGTGGTGCCGTCATGCGGCGGCCTGGTGGCGGAGTTGAGTTTCGCAGGGGCGTCATAGAGCGTTAAGGCGAACCTTTCAGGGTGGCCAGTTGCAGGAAAGCGCACGCCGTTCCCGTTCAAATCCGGACCGTCAGCCATGACGTCGGATAGGCTGAGGCGGTTCACCGCCTCGGCATCTTCGGTCAAAAAGGTGTGGACCAGCCTGCCGGTGCAGAAACACCGTAACAACGCACCATGCACAGGAGATCAACTTTGGATCATCGCCCAATTAGTCGCCCCCCGACTTCCGGTCTGTCCAAGACTGCCCGGAGCGGACCTTCCGGTACACTGTCAATGTGGGCGCGCGGTCTGGCGACCTCGGCGATGGCGCTCTCCGTCACCGCCTGTGCAACCACGCCGCCACCGTCTCAAGCGCTGTCTTCGTCGGCATATCTACGCCCGACCTCGGACAAGATGAGGCCCTACGCGTACCGTCGGCCGGATGCGAATTTCGCCGCCTACAGTCGCGTCATTATTCCTCCCACGATGATCTACGCAGGGCCCGACGCACAGTTTGGCAAGATGTCCGCCACAGATAAGCAGGCACTCGCCAGCTACATGCATCAGGAATTCTCCAAGGTTCTTGGCCGACGCTTTCAGCCCGTAGCGCAGGCGGGGCCAGGTACGTTACGCGCCAGGCTGACCCTGACCGGTGCGGAAGCAAGCACACCGGTGCTATCCACCGTCTCGCATGTTTTCCCGGGCGGGCTCGTTGTCAATGCCGGCGCTCAGGCAATTGGCGGCCGCGGCACGTTCTCAGGCTGGGTTTCCTATGCTGTCGAGATCGAGGACGCTGAAACCGGCTCCCTGCTCTACGCCCATGTTGCGAGCAGGAGCGCCAACGCGCTCGACATCACCGCCAATTTCCGGGGGCTCGACGCGGCGAGGGCCGGAGTACGCTCAGCGGCAGACCAGCTGGGCAACGAACTGGCCGGCACATCCAGATAGCTGTGGATGCCAATTGCCTCTTTCGCTTCGCCCAAAGCGGCCGGCGGCGTCCTGGCGTCAAAACAAGAAAACTCGGTGGGCTAAAGATTGCCGGCCTCACAAACTAACTTTTGCATAAAGAGGGAACCCATAATGGTTCGTAAATACATCTACTGGGTTAGCACAGCGATGTTGTGCGTAATTTACCCTGTTGCGACGATCTTCTCTATGGTTCAAGGCGACACCTTCAGCCAGGTTGACGGGGCATTGGTCTACCCGGCATATCTCCCGACAATCCTGACGGCCGTGAAGCTTGTGGGTCCCGCGATGATCCTCGCGCGGATTAGTGTCTTCCTGAGTGACCTCGCCTATCTCGGCATGCTCTATTATGTGTTGCTGGCTCTCTCGGCGCATCTCGTCGCCGCCGAATACGCCGGATCGGTCCAGTCTGTCGTCGGGCTGGCGGCGCTTGTTGCGTCCTTCGTGACCCAAAATGCGGCGCGCAAGAAAAAGTCGCCTTACTCACCGGAGGGTGCGGCGTGCTTTGGCGCGTCTTGAAATGGCGAGGTTCGTGGCGCGTGTCTCAGCCCGGTCGGCCCATAGGCTCGCTATACCCAGACCGCGCCAATTCCAGCTCCGCCACCACACCTTTCAGAACTCGTCCCGAGGGTTCGAACACCAAGAGAAGCGTATCATGGCCCTACTAACGCGCATCAGTCCGGCGATATCGCTCGCACTGCTAACAGCTTGCGCTCCCGCGGAACAGCCTGTGCCCAAGGAGGCGCGATACGTCGAGACGATCGTCATTGAGGCGACGGAAGTTTCCGGTACCACCTCGACCTCCGGCAAAATCAGCGCACGCATCCAGGCCGACCTTTCCTTTCGTGTCGGCGGACGAATTGCGGAGCGGATGGTGGACGTCGGCGACCACGTGAAGGCCGGGCAGGTTCTCGCGCGTATCGATGACAAAGAGCAAAAGGCCGATCTGCAGGTGGCTTTGGCAAACCTCCGGTCCGCACAGGCGCAGAGGACCCAGGCACAACTGTCATATACCCGTCAGCAAAGCCTGATCGCTACTTCCGTGACGACCCAGGCCGCAGTCGACAGCGCGCGTGAGGCCCTTCTCACCGCACAGGCCACCGTCCGGTCGGCGGAGGCCCAGGTGGATACAGCGAAGGATACATTGCAGCAAACGGTCCTGAAATCAGAGGCCGACGGCATCATCACGGCTCGCAATGCTGAGGTCGGTCAGGTCGTGCAAGCTGCTCAAGCAATTGTTTCGCTCGCCTATGACGGCCCGCGGGATGCCGTTATCAATATTGATGAGGCCGCTTTGCTCGGTCGCGGGGTCGAAGACGTGGCTGAGGTCAGGCTTTTGTCCGGCGGCGGGACGTACAAGGCAAGAGTGCGCGAGGTCTCACCCAGCCTTGACACGACGACGGGAACCATCCGGGTCAAGCTTGGTCTTGAAGGTGGGCTTGATGCACCGCTCGGCAGCAGTGTCGTCGTGACTGCCAGATACAAGCCACAAACGGTGATCGAGCTGCCCTGGTCGTCCATGGCATCCTCAGATGGACGTCCCGCCGTCTGGCTTGTCGACCCAAACACCCGGGCGGTGTCACTTCATCCCGTGGGTGTCACCAGCTACGCCGTCGAACGATTTTCTGTGGGATCTGGTCTGAACGCAAACGACGTGGTTGTTTCCAACGGCACCAAGTTTCTGAGTGACGGCGACGTCGTGACTTTCGAAGGAGCGACGCCATGAAGAGAGTTCTTCAGCTATCGGTGCTGCTTTCGACCCTGGCGCTTTTGTCGGCGTGTGAGAAGGAAGAAAAAACCGCAATTGTGCAACCGCGACCCGTTCTTTTCCAGATCGCAGAGCCGTCCCCATCGGCGGCGTTCTCGCTGCCGGGCACGGTAGAAGCACGGGTGCAGACCGAGTTCGGTTTCCGCATTCTCGGTCGCATCGTCACCCGCAAGGTGCTGGTCGGGGACTTCGTGAAGAAGGGCGATGTTCTGGCGACTATTGACCCGCTGGCGCTCGAGCTAGCAGTCAGCAGCGCGCAGTCTGACCTCTCCAACAGCCAGGCGCAACTTGTCAACGCCCGCATCAACGAGGGTCGGCAACGCACCCTGTTCGAGAGGCGAAGCGGGACGAAGGCCACGTTCGAGACCGCGCAACAGGAACGTGAGACCGCCGAAGCCAATGTCAATAAGGCACAGGCCAATTTGGACAAGGCCAAGGAGCAGCTTGGCTACGCGCGCCTTGTTGCCGAATTCGACGGTCTTGTCACCGCAACTTCCGCCGACGTCGGTCAGGTGGTCTCCGCCGGTCAGACTGTTGTCACCCTGGCGCAGCCGGATGAGCGCGATGCCGTACTCGACGTTCCCGAAGCTGCAGGTGTGTTACTGAAGCCTGGAGCGGAATTCGATGTCGCCCTGCAACTCGACCCAGCGATCCACGCCAAGGGGCTGGTCCGCGAGATCGCACCCGAAGCGGAGGACACAACCCGCACTCGGCGGACACGGCTGACCCTCGTCAATCCACCGGAAGCGCTCCGACTTGGAGCAGTCATAACGGCCAGTACCAGCAGTGGTGAAACACCGCTCATCCGACTGCCTTCATCTGCTGTGCGAGTGGACGGAGCAAATGCATTTGTCTGGATCATCGACGTCCCGACCGGAAAGGTGTCGTCGCGTTCGGTGACCATCGCCGAGCCGTTGGTCGTGGGTGGCACTGTGACTGTAACCGAAGGAATCAACCCCGGCGACCGCGTCGTCACCGCCGGCGTCAACACGCTTGAAGACGGTCAGACCGTCCGTATCGATCAGGAGTCCGTGATTTGAAACCTTTCAACCTCTCGGAGTGGGCCCTCGAGCACCGCTCGCTCGTCTGGTACTTCATGATCGTCTTTAGTCTTGCTGGCGCCTTTTCCTACTTGAATCTCGGGCGCGAGGAAGACCCGAATTTCACCGTCAAGACGATGATCATCAATGTGCGGTGGCCCGGTGCATCCGCAGAAGAGGTCACGCGGCAGGTCACCGACAGGATCGAGAAGAAGCTCGAGGAGCTCGACGCCCTCGACTTCACACGCAGCGAGACGATTGCAGGACAGGCGACGGTCTATGTCGACCTTCTACCGACCACCAAGGCGAAGGACGTGGCAGGCAACTGGGTACGCGTCCGCAATATGATCGACGACATCAAGGGCGACTTCCCGAGTGGTGTAGTGGGTCCGTTCTTCAACGATAGCTTCGGCGATGTGTATGGCAACGTTTTCGCGTTCACCTCTGACGGCCTGACGCAGCGGCAGCTGAGGGATCTTGTGGAAGACACGCGCGTGAAACTGCTGAACGTCCCCAACGCCGGCAAGATCAACATTATCGGAGCGCAGGACGAGGTCGTGTATCTCGAGTTCTCGACCCGCAGAATCGCCGCGCTTGGCATCGATCAGCAGTCCGTCATCGAGACGCTGCAGGCGCAGAACGCCGTCGCCCAGTCCGGCTTCGTCGACGCAGGGCCGGAACGGATCGCAATTCGGGTTAGCGGCCAGTTCACGTCGGAGGACAGTCTCAAGGCGATCAATCTTCGGGTCAACGACCGCTTTTTCCCATTGACCGACATTGCGACGATAAAGCGGGGCTACGTCGATCCACCGACGTCGCTGTTTCGCTTCAAGGGCGAGCCGGCGATTGGCCTTGCCGTCGGCATGACCCCCGGTGCCAATCTCACGACGTTTGGTGAGGCGCTGGACGAGGCTATGACGCGCGTCGTCGCCGATCTCCCGATCGGCGTGACAGTCGAACGGGTTTCCGACCAGCCGGCTGTCGTGGAAGAAGCGGTTTCCGGCTTTACCCGAGCCCTGTTCGAAGCCATCGCAATCGTTCTCGCGATCAGCTTCATCAGCCTTGGCTTTCGGGCCGGTCTCGTGGTGGCGATCTCGATTCCGCTCGTTCTGGCCATCACCTTTGTCGTCATGGAATACACTGGCATTTCACTTCAGCGCATCTCGCTGGGCGCGTTGATCATCGCGCTCGGACTTCTCGTGGACGATGCTATGATCGCAGTCGAGATGATGGTTGCGCGGCTTGAAGTGGGCGACGATCTGCGCACGGCTGCGACCCATGTATACACCTCGACCGCATTCCCGATGCTGACGGGTACGCTCGTTACTGTCGCCGGCTTCATCCCGATCGGCCTCAACAGCAGCGCGGCGGGCGAGTTTACCTTCACCCTGTTTGTCGTGATTGCCGTTTCGCTTGTCGCTTCCTGGGTGGTGGCAGTGTTATTCACCCCCCTGCTGGGCGTGACAATCCTGCCGAAAACCATGAAATCTCACCATGATCAGAAGGGCCGCGTTGCGCGCGGTTTTGCCTGGCTCCTGGGCATTGCCATGCGCTGGCGTTGGATCACGATCATCGCCACAGTGGTTGTCTTCGCACTGTCGCTTGGCGGTCTCGGCCTTGTACAGCAGCAGTTCTTTCCGGCTTCCGACCGCTTAGAACTCATTGTGGACTGGAGCATGCCCCAAAACAGCACGATTGCCGAGACCGACCGGCAGATGGCGAAGTTTGAGCGCGAGAAGCTCACAGGCAATACCGACATCGACCATTGGTCGACCCATGTCGGCGAAGGTGCGCCACGCTTCATCCTCTCCTACGACGTGCAGACGCCGGCTGTCTGGTTCGGACAGATCGTTATCGTCGCCAAGGATCTCGACTCGCGCGACAGGTTGCGTAAGGATCTTCAGGCCTATCTTGCGAAGACGTTCCCGGGGACCGATGCCTTCGTCAAACTGCTGGACATTGGTCCGCCCGTCGGCAAGCCAGTGCAGTACCGCCTCAGTGGCCCCGACATCCAGGGGGTTCGCGATCTTGCGCTGAAATTCGGCGCGGTGATCAACCGCCAGCCGCTACTGTCTAACATGACCTATGACTGGAACGAGCCGACGCGTGTCGTGAAGGTGGACGTTCTTCAGGACAAAGCGCGTCAGCTCGGCGTGTCGTCCGAGGATATCGCGAACGTGCTGAACAGTGTCGTCCAAGGGACTTCCATCACCCAGATCCGCGACGACATCTATCTGATCGATGCCATCGGCCGGGCCGAAGACGCCGAGCGTGGATCGATCGAGACGCTGCGCAATCTCCAGCTTCCGGGGGCGGACGGCAAATCTGTGCCGCTGTCCGCCGTTGCGAAATTCCGCTACGAACTCGAACAACCGAAGATCGCGCGAAGAGACCGCATCCCGACGGTCACCATAAAGGCCGCCGTCGTCGGACCGACACAACCGGCAACCATTGTCGAACAGCTTAAACCTGACGTGCAGAAGTTCACCGACGCCCTTCCAGTGGGTTACAAGGTCGAGATCGGCGGTTCGGTGGAATCGAGCGCGGACTCGCAGGCTCCCATCATCGCCGTTGCGCCGCTGATGCTGTTTACAATGGTGACAATCCTTATGATCCAGCTTCAAAGCTTCAGCCGTCTCTTCCTGGTGTTCGCCGTCGCGCCGACCGCCGTGATCGGGGTGGTCGCGGCGCTCTTGCTTAGCAATGCGCCTATGGGCTTCGTCGCGATCCTCGGCGTGCTTGCCTTGATTGGCATCCTCATCCGAAACTCGGTTATTCTTGTTGTGCAGATCGAGCATCTGAGGAGCGAGGGCGTCGCGCCGTGGCAGGCCGTCTTCGAAGCGACCGAACACCGGATGCGCCCGATACTTTTGACGGCGGCGGCCGCCACTCTCGCGCTCATACCGATCTCGCGGGAGGTATTCTGGGGACCAATGGCTTACGCCATGATGGGAGGGATCGTTGTGGGCACGGTCCTGACGCTCCTGTTCCTCCCGGCTCTCTACATCGCCTGGTTCCGGATACCTGCCCAGGATGCAGACGTGTCAACCGTCTCGGCGTGACCCTTGTATAAACTGGCGCGTTGAAAGCGCCCCGTAAAAAACTCAACCGGTTGGATCCATTCATGCCCGTATCGCTTTTTGTCATTCTCAGTCGGTCATCCGGCAGGCTTGTGTTTTTAGCTTTGATTGCTTCTTTGTCGGGATGTGCATCGCGGCCGTCAGCAACGGTCCTCGAGCCCGTCTCGATAGGCCAGAATATGGGCCAGAAAGTCAGTCTCCTCGCCGTCACCAACCGGAACAAGGTCGAAAAGGACGGTGGCTTCGGCAGCAACTGGGCAGGGAACCTGACATACGAACGCTACGACTTCTCGGTGCCGCGCGAACGGACGGTCGCGGCCATCAGGTACCCGTCCAGTACTCCGGACACACGACGGGATTTTTTGGTCACCGGACGGGATCAACTGACCGAAGCGTCGTGGGTTGAGGCCGCAGGTCGTGCGGCGACCTCCGATGGCTCCGTCGCTCTTTTCGTTCACGGATATAACTACCGGTATCAGGAAGCCTTGTTCAGGGCGGCACAAATGGCTGCTGATGCCAGTACTATCAGCCCGATCCTGTTCTCTTGGCCATCCGCAGCAAGCGTGACCGGATACGTCACCGACCGGGATGCGGCACTTTATTCAAGGACAGAGCTCGAGCGCGTTCTGACGGTTCTTGCCAAAGCACCGAAGGTCAAGCGCATCATCCTGTTCGGTCACAGCATGGGCGGCTTCCTGTCTATGGAAGCGGTAAGACAGCTCAAGCTCGAAGGCCGTGATGATGTTCTCGGAAAGCTGCAAATTGTCCTGGCGGCCCCGGACATCGACGTCGATGTGTTCCGGGCACAACTCCTCGACATAGGTCGACTGAAGAACCCAATTACACTTCTTGTTTCGAAGACTGACCGCGCGTTATCCGTGTCGAGCCTGGTGGGCGGTGAACGACCCCGTGTTGGTCTCGTAGACATAGCCGATCCGCAAATAAGGGATGCGGCAATAAAGGCGAACGTTTCGGTCATCGATATCTCGTCCGTCGAGGCAAGCGACGGCCTAGGTCACGACCGGTATGCAACACTCGCCCGCTTTGGCGGCGAACTTGAAAAGGCCGAAGCGCGAGCACGCAACGGTGGGAACGTTGGCGCTTTCGTTTTCGACGCGGCGGGCGCGGCGGTCGCTACTCCGTTCCGGCTCGCCGGGCAGATCGCCCGGCAGTGATGGACTCAAGACACCGACGGAACCATCGTATCAACCCTCTTCCTGCCGGGTGAAACCACTGACTTCGATGAGCATCAGGCCAGGCGTGACTCAAGCGGTCGGCTGGCAGCCACTCACTCTGTTTGGATTGAGGTTTTTTAATTGGACGCCTCTCCTAAGCGGTGAACGGCTGAGGTCGGCTGGCCAACCGAAATCCATTTCGCAAGACAACGCGGCAAGAAGATCTGATCGATTACCATCTGTGCAGCCCCTACGAGGCCCGAGCCCTCGGTCTGTTGGACAACAACAATTCCGAGATCGCGGGTTACGAATGGAAGCGCGTGGCCATAGATCGATTGGCGCATTGAGGCGAGAAACAGATCGCCCAGCTGGGGCAGCGCACCACCGGCTACGATGACCGCGGGGTTCAAAACGTTGATGGTCGCGCCGAGAGCTCTTCCGATCGTCATGCCTGACATTGCAACAAGGCGCTGCGAGGTTTCGTCACCATATCTGACGCCTTCTGCGAGGTGACCCACCTGCAGGGGCGTCCCCTCTTCCTGGAGCCGCGCGAAATACGCACTCTCGCCACTTCTGCCCGCGGAGCCCGCCGCTCTGAGCAGTGCCTCCCCACCCGCTACCGCTTCCAAGCAACCGCGTCGCCCGCATCTGCAAAGTTCATCGCCACCCACCGTAATGTGACCAATGTTTCCCGCAGCGCCTTGCGCGCCGCGCATCACCCTGGAGTCGCTGACAACACCGCATCCGATGGCGAGATCCGCATTCAGATAAATGAAGTCGCGCTGGCCCTTCGCTACCCCGGTCCTCATCTCGGCCAAGGCCAACATGTTGTCGCTCGTGTCCAGCCACACCGGTGCGTCGAATATCGAGGCCAGCCTCTCTCGCACCGGATAGCCGATCCAGCTCGTCGGGAGAGATGGCGAGTCAATCAAGGTGGCGGTCTCAAGGTTGCTGTGCGCAGGCAGCCCTACGCCGACGCCCCATACCTTTTCCCGCCCGATTTCGAGTTCGGCGAGCATCGATTCCCAGCTCGACTGCGCGAATGCGAAGGCGTCGCGCGGGCCGGCGGAAAAATCGCTGGGACGGCTGCGGGTGGACAAGAGCTGTCCCGCGAGGTCGGCCACACCCACGTGGAAGTGTGTGAGGTTTGCAAATCCAACCAAGATCGCGCCCGCACCAGCATTCAATCGAAGTTCGCGCGCTGCCCGCCCGCCTCTCGAGACGCCAGCTTCCCCGTCAACGATGATCTCCGATTCCAGGAGCTGATTCACCCGGTCGCTGATGAGACCGCGACCCCAGGTGAGAGCGGCGGTGGAAAAGTCGGCCACGGTAGCGGCGGAATAGTCCGTCCGCGGGCGGAGTAAAATCCGGCCACCTATTTCCTTTCTGCAATGATCGCAGGAGGGACAGGGGATCTACACCGTGGAACTTTATTTGAGGGTTCGCCTGGCTGTTTCCGAAGGGATGACGCAGCGTCAGGCAGCAAAGCATTTCAACGTATCGCGCGACAGCGTGGCCAAGATGCTGTCGTATTCGACACCGCCCGGCTATCAGCGACGTTCGCCGATCCGGCGTCCGAAGCTGGATGCATTCGTTTCGACGATCGAGCAGTGGCTGGAAGCTGACATGGTGATGCCGCGCAAGCAGCGGCATACTGCCAAACGGGTGTTCGACCGGCTTCGTGACGAGTGCGGCTTCACCGGCGGCTACACGATCATCAAGGATTATATGCGCGAGCGGGATCAACGCCGCCAGGAGGTGTTTGTGCCGCTGTCGCATCCACCGGGCCATGCGCAGGCCGATTTCGGCGAGGCGACGGTGGTGATCGGCGGCGTCGAGCAGAAAGCTCGCTTCTTTGTGCTGGATCTTCCTCATAGCGACGGATGTTATGTGCGTGCCTATCCGGCGGCAGTGGCCGAAGCCTGGGTGGATGGTCATGTCCACGCCTTTGCGTTCTTCGGGGCCGTGCCGCAGTCGATCGTCTATGACAACGACCGTTGCCTTGTCGCAAAGATCCTGCCCGACGGCACACGCAAGCGGGCAGCGCTGTTCAGCGGCTTCCTGTCCCACTACCTGATCCGGGATCGCTATGGGCGGCCGGGAAAGGGCAACGACAAGGGGAATGTCGAGGGTCTTGTCGGATATGCCCGACGCAACTTCATGGTGCCGATCCCGCGGTTTGCGACATGGGATGCGTTCAATGCTTTTCTGGAAGAGCAGTGCCGCAAACGCCAGCGCGACAAGCTGCGGGGCGAGAGCGAGACGATTGGCGAACGGCTGCAGCGCGATCTTGCGGCCATGCGTCCCTTGCCGGCGTCGCCGTTTGATGCCTGCGACCAGGCCAGCGCTGTTGTGACAGCCCAGTCGCTGGTGCGCTACAAGACGAACGACTATTCCGTACCGGTCGCCTACGGCCATCAGGACGTCTGGGTCCGGGCTATGTCGATCAGGTGGTGATCGGCTGCCGCGGCGAGATCATCGCGCGTCATCCGCGATGCTGGGAACGGGAAGACGTCGTCTTCGATCCCGTCCATTACCTGCCGCTGATCGAGCGGAAGATCAATTCTCTGGATCAGGCGGCTCCATTGCAGGGCTGGGATCTGCCAGACGAGTTCGCGACGCTGCGCCGGCTGATGGAAGGCCGCATGGCCAAACATGGGCGGCGAGAATACGTGCAGGTTCTGCGCCTGCTGGAAAGCTTCGACCTTGCCGATCTACATGCAGCGGTGAAGCAGGCGATACAGCTCGGCGCGATCGGCTTCGATGCGGTCAAGCATCTGATCCTGTGCCGGGTCGAGCGCCGGCCGCCGCGGTTGGATCTGGCGATCTATCCCTACCTGCCGACGGCGACTGTCGAGAAGACGTCAGCAAAGGCGTATATGCGCCTCCTGTCATCTGATGCGGGAGAAGCGGCATGAGCAGCGACGCGCCAGAGATCCTGCTTGGCCACTATCTCAAAACCCTCAAGCTGCCGACCTTCCAGCGCGAGCACCAGAAGCTGGCCCGGCTATGCGCCACCGAAGGCGTCGATCATGTCGGCTACCTGTTCCGGCTTGCTGAACGGGAGATGATCGAGCGGGACCGCCGCAAGGTCGAACGTCGGATCAAGGCGGCCAAGTTCCCGGTCGTCAAAAGCCTCGACAGCTTCGACTTCACAGCCATCCCCAAGCTGAACAAGATGCAGGTGCTAGAGCTTTCCCGTTGCGAATGGATCGAGCGCCGCGAGAACGTCATTGCGCTGGGCCCGAGCGGCACGGGAAAGACGCATGTCGCACTCGGTCTCGGCCTGGCCGCCTGCCAGAAGGGCCTGTCCGTCGGCTTCACCACGGCGGCGGCCCTGGTCAGCGAGATGATGGAGGCGCGTGACGAGCGGCGTCTGCTCCGGTTCCAGAAGCAGATGGCCGCCTACAAGCTGCTGATCATCGATGAGCTGGGATTTGTGCCACTATCAAAGACCGGGGCGGAATTGCTGTTCGAGCTGATCTCGCAACGCTACGAGCGTGGTGCCACCCTGATCACCAGCAATCTGCCTTTCGACGAATGGACGGAAACACTGGGGTCCGAACGTCTCACCGGCGCACTGCTCGATCGCATCACCCACCACGTCAACATCCTCGAGATGAACGGCGAAAGCTATCGTCTCGCTCAAAGTCGCGCCCGAAAGGCCTGCTAAAACTCCCCTCAAAAAATCGCCGCGCCGGCCTAAGACCCCCGCTCGGGCTACGCCCTCCCGGCCGTCTCAGGCCGGCGCCATAGTGGCCGACTTTTGCTCCGCCCCATGGCCGGTTTTTTACTCCGCCGTTGACACATGTTGCGCATTTATCGCAGAACCGACGGCATCGGAGGCCCTCCGGGTGTATCGCCGGTCGATTTCCGCATCCTTATCGTGTAAGAGGCAATCAACCCACAGCAGTGATAGCGTGCCGCCTATGGCCATGACGTTCCTTACGAACAACACGAAGACCAGTGTCAGCTTCACCGAAGCCGACACCACGCTGGTGCTCGTCAAAGACGTGATCCTTTCGGTCACCAACAGTGGCATCGTTGCGTCCGGTCTTGCAAAGGCGCGCGCCGTCGTGGTTGATGGTACGATTTCGGCCGGTGTGTCCGGCGTCACGTTCGGCGCGGCCAATGCCGGCGACCTGAAAGGGTCCGTCGTCGTCTCGGAGACCGGATCGATCGTCGCGGGCGCCTTCGGCATATCGGCGACGGCCGTCGGCATGGATATCGTCAATCGCGGTGGTATTTTAGGCAAACAGGCCGGCGTCAGCGTGGTCGGCAGCAAAGCGAATGTCGCCAACGAGGGCACCATTTCGTCGGCAGCCGGCAGTGCTGTCTCGGTGGTGGGTGCCGCGGCCATGGTCGTCAACAACGGCCGGATGGCTGGACAGACGGATGCCGTGAAGCTTTCCGGCGACCGCATGGCCATGACGAACAACAAGGACATCTCGTCTGCCACGGCCGCTGGCATTGTCATTGATGGATTGGGCTCGACCGTGACCAATAACGGGTCGATCGGCGCGCGCGGCAATGGCATCGTGGCAACCGGCGTCGCGGAGATCATCACCAATAATGGCACGGTCGGCAGCGGTGCCAGTGCGATCGTGGCGAAGGGCAAGAACGCCGTCATCACGAACTCCGGTGCTCTGCAGGCGAGCGTCGATGGCATCGCGCTTTCCGGCGCGAACGGCACGGTGACGAACAGCAAGATGATTGCGGTCGGTGGCACGGCCGTCAGCGTTACCGCCAATGGTGCGATCGTCAACAATCTGGGCACGATAAGCGGTGCCATCGGCATCGCCGTCGTGGGTGACGCCGCGCGAGGCGCCAACAGCGGCACGATTTCCGCCTCCAAGGGCAGCGCTGTCGATTTCACCAAGGCGGATCACGCCAGCTTCAACAATAGCGGCGTGTTGTCCTCGGCGTCCGGTCTTGCGTTCAAGGGCGGCGATGGCCAGCAGTCGCTGACGAACGGCGGCACGATCAAAGGCGATGTGCTTCTGGGCGGCGGCAGCGACTATTTCGATGGCCGCGGTGGCACCGTCATGGGCAAGGTCGCGGGTGGTGCCGGCCACGACACGTATGTCATCGACAACGCCCGTACGTTGTTGGTCGAAGCCAAGAATGCCGGAAACGATCTCGTCATCTCCAGCGTCAGCTACGCGCTGGCCGATAATTTCGAGTTCCTGACGCTGGGTGGGACGGCGGCGGTGAACGCGACCGGCAATGCGCTGGCGAACCAGATCCACGGCAATGGTGCCGACAACCGGATCGACGGCAAGGTCGGCAACGATATGATCTGGGGCCATGGCGGCGCGGATATTCTGACGGGCGGTGCCGGCATCGACCAGTTCGTCTTTGCCAGCGGCGACGGGCGCGATGTCATCACCGATTTCGCCGCCAGCGGCAAGGCGCATGACATTCTCGACCTGACCGGTGTGAAGGCGATCACCAGCTTCACCGACCTGATGAAAAACCATGCCCGGCAGATGGGTAGCGATGTGATGATCGATGCCACCGGTGGCGACAGCATCCTGCTCAAGGGGGTGAAGCTCGCCCATTTCGACAAGGGCGACTTCTTCTTTTGATCTCGTCGCGCGCGGGCGGCTCAGGCCGCCGCGCGCTGGAGCATGCCGAAGAGGTCGCGTGGGTCGTCGGGATCGGCGATGATGTCGATCTGCTGGAAGAAATCCGTCCCGACCAAGGCGGAACGCACATAGCGAAGTGCAGAGAAATCCTCCACTGCGAAGCCGACGCTGTCGAACAGCGTGATCTGCCGCGCATCGCGCCGGCCGGGCGCTTCGCCTCGCACGACCTTCCAGAGCTCCGTCACCGGGTAATCCGGCGCCATCTGCTGAATCTCGCCTTCGACACGGGTCTGCGGCGGATATTCAACGAAAGTGTCGGCACGCAGCAGGATATCCCGGTGCAGCTCGGTCTTTCCCGGGCAGTCCCCGCCGATCGCGTTGATATGGACTCCGCTGCCGATCATGTTGTCGGTGAGGATCGTCGCATACTGTTTGTCCGCCGTGCAGGTGGTGATGATGCCGGCACCCTCGATCGCCTGTTCGGCGCTTTCGCACGCGTGCAATGCGAGGCCCGAACCGGTGAGGTTGCGGATGGTCTTCTCGGTCGCCCTGATATCGATATCGTAAAGCCGGATCTCCGTGATGCCGAGAACGGCTTCATCGCCAGCGCCTGAAACTCGGCCTGCGCGCCGTTGCCGATCATGGCCATCACCCGCGTGCCCTTCGGGGCGAGATGCCGTGCGGCCATGGCGGAGGTTGCGGCCGTGCGCAGCGCTGTCAGCAGCGTCATTTCCGTCAGCAGGAGGGGATAGCCTGTGGCAACATCGGCCAGCAGCCCGAAGGCGGTCACCGTCTGGAGGCCGGCGGCCATGTTCTTCGGGTGACCGTTCACATATTTGAAGCCATAGATCTCGCCGTCGGAGGTCGGCATCAGCTCGATCACGCCATCCCGAGAATGCGAGGCGATCCGTGACGTTTTGTCGAAGACCTCCCAGCGCCGGAAGTCGTCCTCAATCGTGTCGGTCAGTTCGCGTAGGACGCGTTCGATGCCCAGATGATGGACGAGGCGCATCATGTTCTCGACGCTGACGAAGGGGATCAGGGCCTTTTCGGAAGGCAGGGCAGACATGGGTGTTTCCTCGTTTCAGAGGTCGATGGTAGCAACCGCAGATGCTCACTGAAACGGCAGATGATTGTCATATTCCTTGCTGAACCAAGCAGAGTGCCAGCCGGATTGTGCAAATTGCTCGATCAGCGCGAGAGGAGATATTGCCGCGGCGGGCTGCCCATCATCCGGCGGAACATGGTGGTGAAGGCCGCGATGTTCTCATAGCCGGCATCGAGCGCGACGCTGGTGATCGAGTGCCCGGCGGCGAGCCGCGGCAGCGAGGCGAAAAGGCAGGCCTGCTGGCGCCACGTTACGAAGCTGACGCCGGTCTGGGTGCGAAAGAAGCGCGTAAAACTGCGGCGGCTCATGGCAAGCGTTGCGGCCCAGTCATCAATGCTCGCAACCGCGCGCGGCGCCTCCAGAAAGGCCCGGCAGGCAGCGGCAAGCCGCGGGTCGTTCGGAAAGGGCAGGCCGAGCGGGACTTCAGGCAGTTGCTGCATCTCGTCTAGCAGCAGATCCATGATCAGCTCCCGCCGTCGCGGCTTTGGAAAGGGCGGCGTATCGCGCACCAGTTCGTCCATCAGGTTTGCTGCGAGTGTGGTGACGTTGACCACCTTCGGCCGCTCGACGAAGGCCAGTTGCGTATCGACGTAGATCGACAGCATTTCGACCGGGCTTATGGTTTCCGATGCATGCTCTAGGCCGGCGGGAATGATCAGGCCATGGCCGGGCGGGATCATCCAGCGCCGGTCGCTGGTGCCGACCACGACCACACCGCGGCGCGCGTGCCAGAGCTGCGTCTTGCGGTGCGAGTGCAGGGGGCTGCGCATGCCGGCCTTGTAGTTCCGGCCGATCGCATAGAGCGGCTCCTGCGCCGCATCGATCCGCTTCAGGCTCTGCCGATGCTCATCGAGATCGACACCGATCGTCGGAAAATCCACAAACCGCATTTGGCCCACTCACGAAAGAAGTGGACCAGAGCGCAAAGGTAGGCCAGCGTCAAGGTCTGTAGGAAAAGCGAACGGCGCGTTATGCGCCGAAACGGACGGCCCAAACCGGGAGGAGACCCATCATGGCGAGCGTAACCACACCAAGTGGGTCCGGGCAGACACCATGGCCTTTTCGATCATAGCGGCAGCCAGCTTCTGCCACATGCTCAACGATATCATGCAGTCGCTGCTGACCTCCCTCTACCCGCTGATCAAGGCGAACTATGCGCTCGATTTCGTCCAGATCGGCCTTCTGACCTTCGCGTTTCAGGTGACGGCATCGCTGTTGCAGCCGTTGGTGGGCGTGGTGACGGACCGTTGGCCGATGCCGTTCTCCCTGCCGGCGGCGATGCTTGCCACCTGCGCTGGGCTGTTTACGCTGGCCTTCGCCCATAGTTTCGAGGTGCTGGTCATCGGTGCCTGCCCTCATCGGCGTTGGTTCCGCCGTCTTCCACCCGGAAGCCTCGCGCGTGGCTCGCCTCGCCTCGGGTGGGCGGCACGGTCTTGCGCAATCTTTCTTTCAGGTCGGCGGCAATGCCGGCACGGCCATTGGGCCGCTGCTCGCGGCGTTCGTCGTCATCCCGCGCGGGCAGGAGACGCTTGGCTGGTTCTCGATCATCGCCGTCGTCGGCTTCATCGTGCTATCCTTCGTCAGCACATGGTATCTACGCCATCGCCGCGCGACGGCTGGCCGTCCAACGCTCGACCGCGCCCTGCCGCTGCCGCGCAATCAGGTGCTGTGGACCCTGGCCGTCCTCACCGTGCTGACGGCAACGAAGAACGCCTATCTCGCCAGTCTTTCAAGCTACTTCACATTCTTTTGCCATCGAGAAGTTCGGCGTCGGCGTGCAGGATGCGCAGGTCATGTTGTTCCTGTTTCTCGGAGCGTCCGCGGCCGGCGTGTTCTTCGGCGGACCGATCGGCGACCGGTTTGGCGCCCGCGTCGTCATCTGGTTCTCGATCCTCGGCGTCATCCCCTTCGCGCTGATGCTGCCTTACGCCAATCTCTTCTGGACCTCGGCGCTTGTCATCGTCATCGGCTTCATCTTCTCCTCCGCGTTTTCCGCCATCGTGGTCTTCGCGCAAGAACTGGTGCCGGGCCGTGTAGGGCTGATCGCCGGCATGTTCTTCGGCTTCGCCTTCGGGTTCGGAGGCATCGGCGCAGCCGTCCTCGGCCTGTTTGCCGATCGCTACGGCATCGAGTTCGTCTACCGGCTCTGCTCCTACCTGCCGCTGCTTGGCCTGCTCACTGTCCTGCTGCCGAAGCTGCCCGGTCGAAAGCGCGCCTGAGGCTACAGACTGATGCTACCGCCTGCGGCTCCGTCGCAGATGGCTTCCGCCTCAATCTCGACCGCGTAATCGCCGATCAGATTGCCGCCTCCCATCATCGTGTTGGCGGGCAGGACGGTGCGAAGACGCGGCCGTGGGCGCGGGAAACCGGCTCCCATTGGCTGGCGTCGCGAGATAGACGCGGGTCCGCACCACATCTTCCATCGATCCGCCGAGCGCGGCGATCGATGCGGCGATCTTGTCGAGGATGTAGGTTGCCTGCGCTCCCGCATCCCCGGCGCGACGCAGCGGTCGGCTGCATGCGTGGCCGTCGTGCCGGAGACGTGGATGCGGTTGCCCACGCGGACGGCGCGGCTGTAGCCGGCGATCGGCTCCCAGATGCTGCCGGAGGAGACACGGCTGCGTCCCGGCCGGCCCGGAACCGGCTCGGCGGTGTAGATCGAGGGAATGGCACTCAGATGATGGCTGAGATCGCCGGAGGCGGTAAGGAACGGCGGCTTGCGATATTCATCGCCGCAATCGCCGGGGATGGGCTGGGTGGCGGCGAAAGCCTCGTTAAGATCCGCATGGTCCTGCGCGTCGAGCGAGAAGCCGAAAACGTTCAGATTGTCGCCGCGATGCTCGTTTTCTCCAAGCCGCGCGCCGATGATCGTGGCGGCAACGGCTGGATGTTCTAGAACCCAGCGGCTGGCGACGTTCGACAGAGAGACATGATGTCGCCGGGCGATCCGCGATGCGGCTTCGAGGATGCCCTGAAACGCGGCCCAGCCGCCGGCCGTGTCGATGAAGCGCTTGTATTTCGAGCGGCTCCAGTCGGGTATCGTTTCCGGTTCCGGCGCACCCAGCCATTTTTCGGAGAGAAGCCCCCGCAGAGCGAGCCATAGGCCAACAGCTTGACGCCGCGCTTCTGGCAGAGATCCGACAAGGCGCCTGCGGCACGGCGGTCGACCAGCGAGAACGAGACCTGATTGGTCGTGATCTCGATGCCGTCGGACAGCGCCAGCGCCAGATGCCCCGCGTCGAAATTCGTCAGGCCCAGCGCGCCGATGAGGCCTTCTTGCTTCAGCCGCTGCATCTCGTTGAGGGCATCCAGCCAGGCGGGGTGCTGGAAGGTCCACCAATGAAACTGCAAAAGGTCGATCCGCTCGACCCCGAGCCGGGTCAGACGTTCCTCGACGCCGCGCCGCACGATATCGCGCGTCATCGGGCCGGGCTCGGGACACCACTTCGTGAAGGCGACCGGTCGCGGTGCATTCGGGTAACGCGACAGGAGACGGCCGGTGATCACCTCGGCCGAACCATAGTGATCGGCCATATCGAACGTGTCGAAACCGTTTCGAGCATAGGCCTGCAAGGCGTCTGCACCCATGTCCGGATCGATCGTCGTGCCGTTCTTTTCGATGTCGGCGACCTGCCAGAGGCCGCAGACGAGGCGGCTGATCTCCAGATCGGGTGTGAGGCGAATGCGGTCAGGGCGCTCGGTCATCAGGACGTCTCCCGGGCCTGCGCCCGCGTTTTTCGCGGCGGCCGAGCGCGCTGCGCTCGCCCAGAATGCCGCGGGGCCGAAGAAGAAGGATGGCGCAAAGGCCGACGCCGATTGCGACGATCTGCAAGGATGCGGCGCGTATCCAGCGACGAGCGCGTGAATATCGAGTGCCGGACCCATCGGCGGAGCCGAGACGGCGCTCATGCCATGGCTCCGAGATAGGCCTCGATGACAGCGGGATCGCGCGCGACCTCTGCCGGCTACCCTCGGCAAGCGCCCTGCCCAGCGCCATGGCGACGACCCGCGAGCAGAGACGGGAGAC
>NZ_FJUR01000004.1 GCF_900067135.1 Rhizobium sp. 9140
CTCTATCATCGAAGCGACAGCCTATCGGCGGCCTTCCGCAACCTCGACGCCGATGCCAAGGTTGATCTCACGCACCGTTACGACCAGCTTTGCTCCCATTATCGTATGACCCCGACGCGCAATAACAGGGGGCGTCGCGCATGAGAATGGTTCGATTGAAAGCTCCCACGGGCATCTCAAGAACGCCGTTCATGATGCCCTGCTGATGCGGGGGACCAAGGAATTCGACGATCTCAGTTCTTACCGCCCTTTGTCGACGAGATCGTCAGCCGTCGCAATGCTGCCCATGGCAAGCGCATCGATGCAGAACGATCCCATCTGCAGGCGCTGCCCGAGCGCCGGACCACCGACTTCGAGGAGATTGTCGTCACGGTGTCCCGGACGGGCGGCTTCACCTTGCGCAAGGTCTTCTACACCGTGCCATCCCGCCTGATCGGCCACAGGTTACGAGTTCGCCTGTTCGACGATCGGCTGGATGTCTTTGTCGGCGGTACGCATCTGATGACATTGCGCCGAGGACGCGGCCACCCCGACGGGCGACACGATCAGGTCGTCAACTACCACCACGTCATCCATTCCCTGCGCAAGAAGCCGATGGCGCTCCGCGGCCTCGTTTATCGCGACAAGCTCTTCCCGCGTCAGGAATATCGCAAGGCCTTCGAAGCCCTCATCGAGCATCTTCCCGACAAGCAGGCTTGCAAGATCACCGTCGAACTCCTGGCGCTGGCCCATGACCGCGGTTGCGAGCGCGAACTTGCCGAAGAATTGGCCAGGACACTCGACGCCGGTGACCTACCGGATCTGGTCGCCATGCGAACACTCTTTGGTCCGGACCCAGCGAAGCTACCGACCGTTCATGTGCAGCTCGCATCGCTCAACGGTTATGAGGCCCTGATCGGGACGGGAGAAGCCGCATGAAGAACGCCCACGTCATTGATGAAGCACGGCTCGCCATCATGCTCAACGAACTTCGGCTACCGACCATCAAAACGCTGTGGCCGCAATTTGCCGAGCAGGCGGACCGGGAGGGATGGCCAGCCGCTCGTTTCCTGTCGGCGATTGCCGAGCACGAGCTGGCAGAGCGTGCCAATCGCCGAATTGAAAGGCATCTCGCCGAGGCGCACCTGCCGCCCGGAAAGACCTTGGACAGCTTCGCCTTTGACGCTGTACCCATGATCTCGAAGGCGCAGGTTATGGCAATGACCGCCGGCGACACTTGGCTCGCCAAAGGAGCTAACATCCTCATGTTCGGTCCCCCCGGCGGAGGAAAAAGCCATCTCGCCGCCGCTATCGGCTTTGCGCTGATCGAGAACGGATGGCGGGTCCTGTTCACCCGGACAACCGATCTTGTGCAGAAGCTCCAGGTCGCCCCCGGGAACTGCAGCTCGAATCCGCCATCGACAAACTCAACAAGTACGACTTGCTCATCCTCGATGATCTCCCTACGTCACCAAGGACCAGGCGGAAACAAGCGTGCTCTTCGAACTGATCTCGGCACGATACGAGCATAGATCGATCCTGATCACGGCAAACCAACCTTTTGGAGAATGGAACCGGGTCTTTCCCGATCCCGCGATGACACTCGCAGCGGTCGACCGGCTCGTACATCACGCCACGATCTTCGAGATGAATGTCGAAAGTTACCGGCGCAGAGCGGCGCTTGAGGAGAAACGGCAACGCGGCCGACCAGCCTCGTTCGCGCCAATCAGGACCTCAGCCTTGCCTGTCGCGGAGCGGCAATCAGAAAACGACGAAGATCTTGCCAGCGGCAATCAGCATGATAACTTCATCCCGACCGCGACCTAAGAATCTCATCCAGATTGTCGCAAGCATCTCATCCTGATTGACGCGCTATATCTGAAAGGACTCGAACAGCCGTTCGCCTAGATAATGACTTTGGTGGTGTTCATTGGAGTGGTAGCGAATTATTTCTGCAATGACAGTGAGTACCGAGTATGTCGACGTTCACCCGTACGCGTCAGTGCACCGATCTCCACGAGTTGCTGAAGGTCGCGTGTTGCTGTAGCGCGGGATGTATCTGTGATCGAGATATAGTTTTCGGCACTTAGACCTCCCTTGAAGCCAGCCGTGCCTTCCTTGAAGATGCGCGCGACTACCTTTTCTTGCCGCTCGTTCAGTTTGTCCCGAAAACGATCATAGAACTTTGCTTTCTGGATGAAGAAATCTACGCGCTCAAGCGTCGCCTGTTGAGCATCCAGGATAGTTTCTGAAAGAAAATGACCCAGTCGGTGATATCAAGCGTGCGCTGGTGCCGCTCAAGCTCTGAATAATAAGCTTCCGGCGCTTCTCGATTGTCAAGGCGAGTGAAATGAGGCTTGGCTGCCCTATGTTTTGCGCTAGGGATTTCTCGGCGAGCGCGCGTCCAATTCGGCCGTTGCCATCCTCAAATGGATGTATGCTTTCAAAATAAAGGTGTCCTACTGCGGCGCGCGTCAAAGCTTGAAGCGACGTTTGACCATCTGGCCCGGATTGATTGAACCATGTGCTGAAGGTCTCCATCTCAGCGGCAACCTGGCGAGATGGGGAGCCCTCGAAGTGGATAGTGGGTTTGTCCAATCGACCCGATACATCTGCAATGGCGTCTTCATGCGTGCGGTAAGCACCAACCGTTTCAATATATCGGTTTCCGGCCATCAGCATTGAATGCCAGTGGAACAGTCCCTCATGACACAGCGGCCTATGCCAACTTCGATAAACATCCGCCATCATCTCGGCGATCCCCCGCTTGGGGGCGGATCTGTCTATCATCAGTGTTTAGCCCGAACTGCCGGCGGAGTGATGACTGGACACTCACGCGGTCCAGAAATTCCCCAATCTCTGAGGTCTTGACCGCTTCGTCGCTCAGCAACTCAATGCGAAGTTGGTTGCTGTCGTCATCGTTGAAATGTCGAACAGCACCGATAACCTCGCCGGCGGACTGCAAGAATTTCTGCTCCAACGATATCAGGCTTGCGGTGTCGTATCTGAAGTTTGGCCAGTCAGTGTTTTGCCAGTTCCATTTCATGAGTTATAGAATCCCTCTCTATAGCTCATAACTATTGCTGGAAATGAGCTATTGCAAACCCATCTATCGCTCAGCACCACAATCTGCATCTCTCCATTCAAGAAGCAGCGATCGACAGCTAACCTCTTGCCCTAAACATATTTTGTTAATGGGCGCCCCCTATTTCCGCTCGCCCTCGGCACTGGTGCCGAGCGAAAACGAATAAGCATGACCAAACACGACCTTTCATCACGACATTTTCAGCGAAAAATTTCGCAATTCTGCGAGCTTCGTATCGCTCCAGTCGCATCCAGGCGAGTGTTCGAAAATATACGGCCCTATCTTGCCAGTTTGATCATCTACCGCAAATCGCCCCCGCTTCTGAATGGCCATATCGACTGGAAGATGATCGGTCAGGCCTGTGGGATCGAAGCCGAGTTAACGGCAGAACTCAAAAAGCAGGTCCGGCCAGGCTTGGATGCAATCATCCGCTGGCTCGGCGCATCACCAGCTACCGAAGAACGACGACCACCAAAGCCGACAGTTAGCACGGGTAAAATGACGCCCGCCAAGAAGGCAGCTTCCGCACGCTCCGCCCCGATAGCCACAACGCGCGGCGATCGCTGGCACCTTTGTCCGGTCTGCGTCAACATCGCCCGGCCCAGCACCAAAACCGATAAGCCCTTTCCCAGAAGCACTATTTGAAGCGACAGAAGATCCGGCGAGCTTTCAGGACGCATTGGTCTACCATATGCGTCGGTTCGGCGACACCTATTGCCAGCTCTACCGCGCCGTTGTTCATCTGAATGAGACCTTCGACAACAAGACGTTGCTATCCTGGATCCACGGAGAGCGCGTGCGCCGATCTGTTGCCAGTTTCAACATCCTCCGCCGCATCGAGCGACGCTATCGACTTTCAGAGGGATATTTCAAAGAGAAACTGCCGCATCAGGCACGCTCGCTGTATGGTCACGATCTCGGTGACATCAGCCCAGCTGAGCGTCGACGGATTTCACTGCACCTGCCCGAAGACTTCAACAGCCTGCCCTTTACCAAGCGCGAGGAGATCCTCGATTGGGTGCGCCGGGTGATCATTTCCGGCTCTACGGAATATCGCCGCCATCAGGCGGCGGCCAGCAAGCAGCGATATGCCATCCGATTTCCCGGCGTCACCTATGGCAGCAGTTTTCTTTCCTCTCGGTCATTGCCATCGGCGGCCGGCACCAATCAAAACGTTGCCGCAGAACTTGATGAACCTGATCTGCTCTCCGGCATTGTCGACGCACCGCCGAGACTTGCCATGGAAATGGCTGATCTCATCCGCTTCAAGACTTCGACGCTGACAGCGATTGGGTTCCAACGGAACGGCGTCTGGGGTGAAGAAGCGGCCTCCAGAAGATTTGAGCACCTCGGCTTGATGTTTGGTGCGCTTGCTGCCTCGCCAAACGGTGTCGTGAAGGGTTTCGGTGTGCCAGTCTGAACCGCCCCGGCTAGACCGGAGACCGTTTGGTTTAAGTTACGCGGCCATGGCTGGTGCGTCCAGCATGGCATAGTATCGTTCTTCAGCCTCGGCAGGCGGAATGTTTCCGATGGGCTCCAGAAGGCGGCGGTTGTTGAACCAGTCGACCCATTCGAGCGTGGCGAACTCCACGGCTTCAAAGCTTCGCCACGGTCCCCGGCGATGGATGACCTCGGCCTTGTAAAGACCGTTGATCGTTTCGGCGAGAGCATTGTCGTAACTGTCGCCAACGCTTCTGACAGACGGCTCGATGCCCGCCTCCGCCAGCCGTTCGGAATAGCGAATAGACACATATTGCGAGCCGCGGTCGGAATGATGAACCAGCCCGCCGCGTTTGACAGGCCGCCGATCATGAAGCGCCTGGTCGAGGGCATCGAGCACAAAGCCCGCATGGGCCGTTCGGCTTGCCCGCCAACCGACGATACGGCGGGCGAAGGCATCAATGACAAAGGCCACGTAAACGAAGCCTTGCCAGGTCGCGAGTGGAGTAAGAGGCGCAGATGCGCTTCTCCTCCCCGAACCGTACGTGCACCTTTCAGCGCATACGGCTCTCCGTTCAAGCTTGGCCCATGGCCATAGCAACGTCATGGTAGTGAGACGTGACGGTACTGCGGTTCTCGATCCGGAAGATGTATGGGTTTTCCTCCGGATTGCGCCACCGGAATTGCGCCTTGGGCTTGAGATAAGCCGGTGTAGCGCTTTTCCGACGGGTTTACCGCGTTCATTTCGACCAAACATGAGCCAGGTTTTCGCCTTGCCCGGTTCCGGGACCCTGACCCATTTCCGCATCAAGGGTTTGATGCGGATCGGTACTTGTGTCCCAGCCAATGCGCCATTTTCCAGAACACAACATGGTCGATGCGCCGGAAGACGTACGCCGTGAAGTCGGTGAACTTGTAGAACGCCGCCCATCCCACCAATTGGCGGTTCAGGCTGGAGATCATGTCGACCGTGCTGACACTATGATTGCCGGAAAGGGTTTCGGTAAGTCTGCGAACAAACCCCTTGGCCTTTTCCTTGGGTATCGTCGTGACGACGGACATCCGTCCGTGTGCCCCTCGCTTGCGAATGATCCGGTGTCCCAGGAAGACGAAGCCGTCATTGACGTGTGTCACATGGGTCTTTTCCATGTTCAGCGCCAACTTCAACTCACCTTCCAGAAACGCCCGGCATTCCTCGCGGATTTCCTCTGCCTGAGCCCTGGTTCCTTTTACGATCACGACGAAGTCGTCAGCGTATCGGCAATAGGCAACGGCCGGTTTCCATTGCCGGTTCTCGCGAACCGTGATGGGGGCGGCCCTGCTTGATGCCGAAGTTCCATGCCCATCGGTCCTTGCGAGCCTTGTCGCTCAAATATTTCGCCTCCAACCAGGCATCAAACTCGTGGAGCATGATGTTGGACAGGAGCGGTGACAGAACGCCGCCTTGCGGGACACCCTCGCTTGAGGCCGTAAACAGGCCACGGTCGATGTGGCCTGCCTTTAGGAACCGATAGAGAAGATCAACGAACCGTCCGTCCAGCACCCTTCGCCGCACGCATTTCAGAAGCAGCCGGTGATGGACCGTGTCGAAGTAGCTGGCCAGATCACCTTCGATGATCCAGCGGCCCCTCGTCGTGTCGGCACCATCCTGAAGCTGTATCCTCACGGTGCGGACGGCATGATGCACGCTCCGTTCCGGCCGGAAGCCATAGGATAAACGATGGAAATCGCTCTCCCAGATTGGCTCCATGGCCATCAGCATGGCGCGTTGGACAATGCGATCCGTCAGGGTCGGAATACCCAGTGGTCTTAGCTTGCCGTTGGGTTTCGGGATATAGATGCGCTTGACCGGCTGGGGGCAATAAGTCTCCTCCAGCAGGCTTGCCCGCAGGTCGTCCAGATGCTGATCCAGTTTGACCTGCAGTTTTTGCTTGTCCATTCCGTCGATACCCGGCGTTCGTGCGCCGCTTGACGCCAGAACCATCCGAGCGGCCTCGGCAAGCCATTCCCGATTGGCAATCAACCGAAGAAGACGATCAAACCGTCGGTTTGGCTCGCTCTCGGCCCATGTTGCGAGCTTGTGCTGCATTTCGCTGATTATCAAAGGTCTTCACCTCGCTTGGTCAGATAGTTTGCACTTCAAGCAGTTTGAACTGTTCCCCTTCGCCATGTGATGGGCTTTCCCCATCCCGGACTACTACGGGAACTCCGCCAACATGATGGACATCAGGGTCAACTCCCTTGCGACGCAATACTTCGTTGTCATTCCATCATGCCTTCCCTCGTTCATATGATGGACGTCAGCGTATTGGTGAGGTTGCCGGTCGCAGTCTTTTCCCTTGCGTTCCGCAAGTCGATGCCGATGTCATGGTCTGGCTGCATTCTCCCCATGACCCATACGGGCGACATACATCTACGACCGTATTCGGATGCCGCCGACTTACGTGTCCGGCAGCTTCATCAGCATTTCGCCTGTTAAGCCGTGTAGGCGAAGGCGACCTTTCAGCCCTCAGATGCGGGTTAACCGGTTCGTGTTCCTCAACCTTCCAATACTTCAGCCTCGGGAACCATCTTGGCGTAACGGCTTCGCCTCAATCCCCTTTACCTGCGGGCTACGTCACCCTGCCAGTTGACGGCAGGTCACCGCCGCTTGGGCTCATGCCCCCTCGCAGCAGGGAGCAGGCAAGTCTTCACATCCTCCTTTCTCTTTGCATTCCAGTCATATGCCTCCCCGATTGGGGCGAGGCGCACCATAGGTGAAATCTGATAACCACAGCATGTTCGGCGCTGGAGCGAAGAACTGTCGGTTCACCCGGTCGAGCGGGCATGGAGCGGACTTGTCCGACACGGTGGTTTTGACTGGCTTGCCGCGAATGACGCCTTGAAGCCCCATCATTCTCATAAGCCGAGCGACGGTGCAGCAGGCGATGTCGTAACCTTCTCGCTGCAACTGCCGCCAGACTTTGCGCACGCCATAGACTTGGAAGTTCTCGTTGAACACCCGGCGTATCTCGACTTTCATGGCAATATCATTCCGTTCGCGGGCTGATAGGCGACCCACGTCCGTGCGCTTGGCGACGACTTCATAATAGGTGGACGGGGCAATCGGCAGCAGCCTGCAGATCGGCTCGACCCCGAGCACCGAGCGGTGTTCGTCGATGAAGGAAATCATCGCTTCAGTGGGCGGTCGAGCTCCCTTGCCCGACAAGCGAATGCTTGCATTCGCTGAAAGGGGCCTGGGCAAAATACGCCGAGGCTTTGCGTAAAATCTCGTTCGCATGACGAAGCTCGCGGTTCTCCCGCTCCAGTGCCTTCATCTTCTCCGCCACGTCACTCGGCAAACCTGCACGCTTGCCGCTGTCGACCTCGGCCTTCTTCACCCATTCATGGAGGGTATGCGCCAAGCAGCCGATCTTGGCCGCTATCGATGATACCGCCGCCCAGCGCGATGAGTATTCAGCTTCATGTTCCGTTACCATCCGAACGGCGCGGGCGCGGACTTCAGGAGAAAATTTGTTCGTCGTTTTGCTTGTCATAGACCCTACTTCTCACGAGTTGGGGTCTCCGGCAAAGCCGGGCGGTTCAGTTTTGGGCGTATTGCTCAGGAGGTCACCGCACGACTCCAACCCTTTGGCGCGCGCATCGTCACCAGTTCCCCAAGAACATCCCAAGGCAGCCTTCCTCCCGGAGTCACCAAGACGGACTTACCGACGCTCCTACGCGAAAGCGACGTGGTGAGCGTGCTCGCCAGTCTCACAGAAGAGACGCGCCATATGATCGGCGCCGCTGAATTTGCTCTAATGAAACGCGACGCAGTCCTCGTGAACACGGCTCGAGGCGCGATCATCGACGAGGAAGCACTGCTCGTAGCCTTACGACACAGGCGCATAGCAGGGGCGGCGCTCGACGCCTTTTCGACCGAGCCGCTGCCAATCGATAGCCCGCTACGGAAGCTGGACAACGTGATCCTGACGCCGCACAGCGTCGGCCACACGGGCGAAGGGGTCGCCGCAATAGCGCCTGCCCTGATAGAAAACATTCGCTGCATCCTTCGTGGCGAAGTACCGTTGATCTGCAAGAATCCGGAAGCGGAGCAAGCTTGGCGATCGAGACTGAAGCGGCTCAATAGCTAGATCCCATGCCTGATTGCCGGAAAGAGCGGACGGCGTGTCGTCTCCGCCTTCATCACCGCGGCCCTCGGTCAAGACACGCCAGAGGCGGCAAGCACCCAATGGCGTAATGTTGCCGACCAAATCAGGCCGAAGGTGCCGAAGCTCGCCACCGTCATGAGCAGCGTCGAGCAGGACGTGCTCGCCTACATGACCCTCCCAAGGCACACTGGACAAAGCTTCATTCAACCAACCCAATCAAACGCCTCAACGGCGAGATCAAGCGGCGCACCGAGGTGGTCGGCATCTTTCCAAACGACGGCGCCATCGTTCGTCTCGTCGGTGCGCTGCTCCTCGAACAGAATGATGAGTGGGCCGTCCAGCGGTCCCGCTACATAACACTGGAACAATCGGAAAAATGAGCTGATGATTCACTCATCAGCCTGCCAACGGTAAGCTGACCCATTCCCGGCTCTGTCCGGGAGACACGGCGACTGCTGAAGCTATGCCACGTGCAGGGGCACGATCGGATTGACGTCTCGTGCTATGCTCTGTCCAGGCGCTGCTCTCGTGCTGCCGCTATTGCGCGGTGAGCGCACGGTTGCGTTGCCCATAACCTCTTTGCCTCATGTTTCGACGTGAGAATCGACGTCCCGTTCTACTCGATTCTTAGAAGCGAGAATCCTGCCGTTACCCTGTATCCATTTCGCAATAGCTAACATAGAACGACATGGCGTTGACCTGAACGCCTCGCTCTCCGAGCTTCCCACATAATGGACATGATATCGATGAGCCCTGCGACTGTATCTTCTGCCGTCTTCCGCATGAATGGTGAACTCGCGGCCGCGGACCCGGTACTCGTTGGGAATGCAGATCTCCTTGCCGCTGTGTTCTCAGGCTCCGGAGACTGCATCAAGATCTTCGATCTGGACGGAAATCTCCAGTTTATGAGCGATGGCGGGAAACAGATCATGGAGGTGGACGATTTCAGCGGGATCAAGGGCTGCCCTTGGCCGGATTTCTGGACCGGGGAGGGGAATGATATTGCGAAGGCCGCCATAGCGTCAGCAAGGGAGGGTGTTGCCGCGCGGTTTTCGGGATCGGCGGTCACCGTCAAAGGCAATCCACGCTATTGGGATGTGCAGGTCCTGCCGGTTCCCGGCGCCGGGGGAAACCCACCCACCTTTTGTCGATCTCCAGAGATATCACGGAAACGAAGCTCGCCCGGGAAGAGGCAAGACAGCTCACCGTCAATCTTCAGAATGCGGCCTTACGAGAGGCTGACAGCATGCGCCGCCTTTTCGAGAGTGCTCCGAGTTTCCTTTGTACGCTGGAAGGGCCGCATCACGTCGTCAAGATCGTCAACGGCGCGTTTTCGCGCCTCATTGGTCCGCGCGCGATGGTTGGTCGTCCCTTTCAGTCTGTTCTGCCCGAACTGGAGAGCCAAGAGGTCATCACGCTTCTCGATCGTGTCTACGCCACAGGTGAGCCATGACGGGTCGGGGCGAGTTGATCCGTTTGATGCGCGTTGAGGGGGGAGGTGAGGAGGATATCTTCCTCAACTTCGTCATTCAGCCCATTCGCGATCTTCAAGGCCAGGTAACCGGCCTTTTCATCGAAGGGCATGATGTCACCGACCTGAAGCGTGCTGAGATTGCGCTGCGACGAAGAGAACTCCAGCTGCAACTGGCGCTCGATTCAGCGGAAATGGGTGTTTGGGAGGCCGTTCTCGTCAACGGACGTATCGTTTCGACGACAGAGGATGCGAGGGCGTCGTTTCTGCTGGGCCGGCCGGCCGACCAGCAGCCATCCTTCGAGACTTTTGTCAGCCGTGTACATCCCGACGACCGACAAGCACTGAGCCGATCCGTCGAGCAGGCTATGAATCCTCTCGGGGAAGGGCATCTCGATGTCGAATACCGGGTGCTGTCCGGCGAGAACAGGCCGGAGCGCTGGATTCACGCCAGAGCACGGTTTGTAGACGGCAAGGATGCAAAGCGGCTCGTCGGCACCGTCCGCGATATCACGGCCATCAAGGATGCCGAAAGCCAATATGCCCTGTTGAATGGCGAACTTCAGCACCGGATCAAGAACACCCTGGCCATGGTCAGCGCCATCGCGTCGCAGACGCTGGAGGGCGAAGCGGTTCTGGAGCAGCGCGACACGTTCAACGCCCGCCTGCACACACTGGCTCACGCGCACGACCTGCTGATGGGGGAAGCGCAGGAGAAGGGCAGCATCCGTGAGGTCATCGAAACGGCACTGGCGCCGCATCGGACCGGTGCCGCGCAGTTCGATATTTCCGGTCCCGACCTTCCGCTGTCCCCGAAACAGACGCTCTCGCTCGCCCTCGCCATACATGAACTGGCCACAAATGCCGCGAAATACGGCGCGCTCTCGTTGCCGAGCGGGAAGATTGTGATCAGCTGGGATCAAAATGCGAATGGTTCCGAAGCTCAGGCCTTTGCGTTGCGGTGGGAAGAGAAGAACGGTCCACCTGTCGTGCCGCCGACGCGGTCGGGATTTGGCTCCCGGCTGATAACCCGGGTTCTCGCTGCGGATTTCAAGGGCCAGGTCACGCTCGACTATGTCCCAGTCGGTCTCGTTTGCACGCTCGTCTCGCGCTTTCCCGTCGAACTTGGCGCTTAGCGAATACGAAAAAGCCGCCAGTCTTGCGACTGGCGGCGTCGAGGTTCGGATATCGTTAGCCGGATTTAGACGGCGCGGACATCGTCCAGATCGCGCTTCGTGCCGGCAACGCCGCCGAACCAGGCTGCAACGGCGCCGAGGACCAGAGCAATGAAGCCGAGGATGGCGCCTGTCGATACAGCAGCCGTAGCAGTCTGAGCGGCGTCAATGGCCTGCTGCTTGGCAGCTTCCATATTCTGGCGATAGGTCTGCTCATACTGCTGAACCTGAGTGCGAGCCTGATCGACCGGGATGTTCTGAGCGCGGGCCAGAGCTTCGGCAGCACGGGTGCGGGCCTCTTCGGCGCTGGCTTCGTCGCCGGTGACGACAGCCTGAATGGCGGAGACAGCCGCGTTCTGCAGAGCCTGCGGGTCATTGCCCGTCGTATTGCGGATCTGCTGCTCGATGCCGGCCATCGGATTGGTGACGTCGGAAAGAGCCGGTGCCGCAGTTGTTGCAGCTGTGGCAGCCGTACGGCCAACACCGCCGACGACGCTGGAAATGCCGTTGAAGGCACCGCCGACGATCGCGCCGACCGAGGTGGTCAACAGGTAGAGAACAACGAGAGCGGTCACAGCCCAGGCGGTGACGCCATGGTAGCCACCGGTAGACTTGCTGGCGCGACCTGAAAGACGGCTTGCGACGTAGCCACCGACAAACGAAGCGATGATGCCGGAGACAACAAACCATGCGCCGCCGGCGATGGAGAAAGTGCTTGCCTGAGGATTATCGTACTGTGCAGGATCGATCACGGCAGCGCCGATGCCGACGCCAAGCAGATTGAGGAGAAACTGAACGGCAAGTGCCAGTGCGACACCAGCGAAGATGGAACCCCAGGATACTTTGTGCAAAGACGCGGTTACTGAAGGCACACCACCGTAGACGGTTTCGGTCGGGCGATAGGGAGAAGCTGGGATTGTCATGATCATCGGGTCCTTTAGATCGTATCGCAGACGTGCGAGCGGTCGAAGAACGCAAGATTTCGCAACAAGTTCCAGACATTAGAAAAACATGAACATGTGGTGCGTTTTTTTAGAGGGACCGGAGGCGGACACCCACAGAATCTCCACTGTTCATCAAGGATATGGCGGCTTGCTACCTCGATTTTTTGTTGAGCGAGAAAGCTGTCGCTATCGACACCATCATGCGATCTGGAGTGACAGCATGCGCGCTTTTCCACCCGCCAACATTCTTTCTGCAATGTGCCTGATGTGCCTGATCGCGGTATCGGTTGCGCATGCGGAAGATATCGATCACGGCCGTCGGATCTTCCAGAGCTGCGCCTCCTGTCACGTGCCGGATGCCGAGACGAACAAATACGGTCCGCATCTGAAAGGCATCTTCGGGCGGAAGGCGGGCGCGTTGCCGGACTTCCGATATTCACAAGCTATGACGGACGCAGGCGCCGCGGGTCTCGTCTGGGACGACGAGGCGCTTGCCGCCTTTATCTATAGCCCGAAGAAGAAAGTGCCGGGCACAAGCATGCGTTTCTGGGGTCTGTGGAGCGAGGCAGAGATCCGCGACGTCATCGCGTATCTCAAGACGTTCCCGTGACAAACGCGGCTGCCAGAGGCAGCCACGTTTCTCGTGTCACTCTGCCGCAAGGGCGGGAATTTCCTTGAGGTCGTCCGGGCGGCCTTCTGCCTCCTGTTCGGTCTTCGGCTTGGCCTGCTTCGGATCGCGGCCGAAGAACAGGGCGTAGGCTGCCGGCAGCACGAAGATGGTCAGAACCGTCGCGACGAGGATCCCGCCCATCATGGCGTAGGCGAGGGGACCCCAGAACACGCCGCGCGAGATCGGGATCAGCGCGAGAACCGCCGTCAGCGCTGTCAGCATGATCGGGCGGAAACGCAGCACGGCACCGCCGATGATCGCATCCATCCTGTTCATGCCGGCCGCGATGTCCTGATCGATCTGGTCGATCAGGATGATCGAGTTTCGGATGATGATGCCGAGCAGCGCGATGACGCCGAGAATGGCGACGAAGCCGAAGGGAGCACCGCTGATCAGCAGCGCTGCGCTGGCGCCGATGATGCCGAGCGGGCCGGTGGCGAGCACCAGCATGGCCTTGCCGAAGTGCTGCAGCTGGATCATCAGCAGGATGACGATGATCATCAGCATAATCGGCGCCTTGGCCGCTATCGAGGCCTGGCTTTCCGCCGCATCTTCGGCACCGCCCTGAATCTCCACCTTATAACCGGGAGCCAGGCCGTCGCGCAGATCCTGCAGGCCGGCATACATCTGGCTCACCACATCGTTCGGCTGCACGCCGTCGGGCAGGGTACCGCGCACGGTGATGGTGGGCAGCCGGTCGCGCCGCCAGACGACGCCCTGTTCGAGCACCGGAACGACCTTGGCGATCTGCGAGAGCGGGATGAATCCGCCGAAATCGGTCGGGATATAGACGGAATTCACAGCCGACAGCAGCTTCCGGTTCTCGTCCGGTTCGCGCGCGACGATCGAAATGGTTTCCTCGCCATCGCGGAAATCGCCGAGCGGTGCGCCATTCGTGGTGGTCTGCAACATCTGGCGGATGCGCTGCGAGGTCACGCCGAGCGCGCGGGCGCGGTCCTGATCAACGATCAGGCGCATGGCGGGCACGGGCTCCAGCCAGTCGTCGTGGACGGCACCGAGCATCGGATTGTCTTGGAACCGCTTCCTCACCTCGTCTGCAATGCGGCGCACTTCAGCCCGATCCGAGCCGCTGACGCGCATCTGTACCGGCCAGCCGGTCGGCGGGCCGAGGAAGAGGCGGTCGACCTTGGACCGGATTGCAGGGAAGTCGCTCGCAAGAATATCGCGCAGCTTCAGGATCAGGCGTTCGCGCGCCTGTTCGTCATTGGCCATAACTAGGAGTTGAGCGAAGTTCGGATTGCGTAGCTGCTGGTCGAGCGGCAGGAAGAAGCGGGGCGCGCCTTCGCCGATATAGCTTGCTACGAACCGCTTGTCCGGATCGCCCATGATGCGGGCTTCCAGTGCCTTGGTCTGGGCCTCGACGTCCTTGATGCTCGTACCCTCCGGCAGCCAGAGATCGACCATGATTTCCGGACGGGAGGATTGGGGGAAGAAGTTCTGTGGGATGAACTGGAAAGCCCACAGGCTGGTGACGAACGTGCCGAGCGTCAGCGCGATGACGATCAGGCGATGGCGCACGCTCCAGCTGACGGTGGCACGCAGGCGCCGGTAGAACCGCGTATCGAAGACGTCGTGATGCCCGCCGGCGTGGCTACGCTGTTTGAGGATCATGTAGCCGAGCCACGGCGTGAAATAGACCGCCACGAACCAGGAAACCACCAGCGCGATGCCGACGACGTAGAAGAGCGACCGGACGTACTCGCCGGCCGTGGAGGCAGCAAACCCGACGGGAATGAAGCCCGCTGTGGTGATCAGCGTGCCGGTGAGCATAGGGAAGGCGGTCGAGGAGTAGGCAAAGCTCGCCGCTTCGATCTTGACGAGCCCCTCGTCCAGCTTGCGTTCCATCAGTTCGACGACGATCATGGCATCATCGACCAGAAGCCCGAGCGCAATGATGAGGGCGCCGAGCGAGATGCGCTGCAGGTCTATGCCAATCTCGTACATGATGGCGAAGGTGGCGGCGAGGACGAGCGGAATGGCGATGGCGATGACCAGACCCGAGCGCCAGCCGATGGAAAGGAACGATACGACGAGGACGATGATCAGGGCTTCCGCCAGCGCCTTCATGAACTCTCCGACGGCTTCGTTCACCACCTCCGGCTGGTTGGAAATCTGCTCGATCTCGACACCGTAGGGCAGCGACGCCTCGAAACGCGCATAGGTCGCTTCCACGGCCGTGCCCACGTCAATGACGTTGAAGCCCTTTGCCATGACCACGCCGAGCTGAACGCTGTCCTGCCCGTTGACCCGGTACTTGCGGGCAAAGGGATCCTCCAGGCCCGATGTCACCGCGGCGATGTCGCCGAGGCGCGTGACTTGATCGCCAGACCGCAGGCGCAGGTTCTGGATGTCCTCGACCTTGCGAACGTCGCCCTCGACGGAGATGCGCACGGAGCGTTCTCCGGTATCGACATTTCCGGCGGGATCGATCGCGTTCTGTCCCGCTAGCGTATCACGGAGGTCGTTCAGCGTCAGTCCACGTTCGGCGAGCGCCTTGGAGGAGACGTCGATGAAGACTTTTTCCGGCTGGTCGCCGATGATGACGGCCTTCTCCACGCCGGGCGTCGAGAGCAGCATATCGCGCGCCTTGATGGCGTAGCTCTTGAGCTCGGGAAAGCTGTAGCCATTGCCCATCAGGGCGTGGAGCGTGATGAAGGTATCGCCGAATTCATCGTTGAAGAAGGGCCCGACGATGCCGGACGGGAGCTCGGAGCGGATGTCGCCGACCTTTTTTGCGCACCTGATAGAAGGCGTCGGCAACCTGCTGGGCGTTCGTATCGCCCTTCACTTGCAGCGTGATGATGGTGCTTCCCGCACGGCTGTAGGATCGCACGAAGTCGAGATGCGGGGTTTCCTGCAGTTTGCGCTCGATCTTGTTGACCACCTGGTTCTGCATGTCCTCGATCGAAGCACCGGGCCAGAGCGCCTGGATGACCATGACGCGGAATGTGAAGTCGGGATCTTCCTTCTGGCCCATATTCATGAGACCGAACACGCCGGAGAGAATGATCAGCCCGAACAGGAAGCGCGCGATGCTCGGATGGCCGATGGCCCAGCGCGAGAGATTGAACCGCTGACGACCGCTTGTGCCGGACGATAGCCGGTCGTCGGAAATGCTCGGGGAGCCGTTCTTCGGGCCGGAAAAGGGACCTTTAGACATCATGACGTCGTTCCGTTGTCGGTTGCCAGCGCGTGGTAAGAGGCGGGGCCAGGCGTTTCGGCTGGGGTTCGGTATGCTCGATGCAGTCTTGCGAAAGCGATCAGCGGGTCGCTGCGGCTGATCCCTCGGCGCTGGCCTGATGGGCCAGTGCCTCGTCCGGCAGTTTCACCTTGAGGTCTTCGCGCATGAACTGCGTGCCGGCCGTCACAACGATGTCGCCCGGTTTCAGACCATCGGCGATGCGGACGGAGACGCCGGTGAAATCGGCGACCGAGACGGGCCGTGCATGCACGGTTTCCGTCTCCGAATCCACCATCCAGACGAGCGTCTTGTCGCCGTCCTTGGCGAGCGCACTCAACGGCACGGAGACGAGGGCAGGGCCGTTCTCCTGCGCAGCCGTGACCGATGCTGTCATGCCAAGGCGAACGCGTTCATTTTCCGGCAGGCTGATACGCACCGCGAATGTGCGCGACCGGGCATCGGCGCTGCCGGCGACCTCGCGGACCTTGCCCGGCAGCGTCAGGCCGGCGCTCGACCAGAGTGTCACATCGACCGTCTTGCCCGGCGTGAAGGCGAAGATGTCCGTCTCGGGCACGCCGACGAAAACTTCCTTCTCACCATCGGCCGCAACGGTGAGGACCGGCGTTCCCGCCGCAACCACCTGTCCGACCTCGGCATCGACAGCGGTGACGATCCCGTCACGATCGGCCGCTAGTGCACCGTAGGAAACTTGGTTTTGCGCCTGCTCGAGCGCGGAGCGGGCGGAATCGCGGGTGGAAACCGCCTGATTATAGGTCAGTTGCGTCTGTTCCAGCTGGGACTTGGGGGAAACCTGAGCCGCAAACAGATCCTCGGCGCGCTTGCGAGAGAGTTCCGCCGTCTCGACCTGTCGTTCGGCGGCAGAGAGATTGGCCTCGGCTGAGCGCACGGACAGGGCGTAATCCGTGGTGTCGATGCGGGCGAGGATCTCACCCTTCTGTACATGATCTCCGACATCCACGAGACGCTCGGTCACCTTACCGGCCACACGGAAGCCCAAAGCCGTTTCAGTGCGCGCGCGGACCGAGCCGGAATAATCGAGCGTGCGGCTGGTCTGGTTTTGCGCCACGGTCATCACCCGCACCGGCCGCACGACCTCCGGTTTCACCTCGGCCTTCTCCTCGGAGCATCCCGCAAGAAGCAAACCCGTTGCGACGACCAGAGCCGTCATGGCCGCGTGGCGGGTCGCTGGAGCGAATGGTTTCGACATGGTCGTATTCCTGTTGCGTGGGGAGCGTGAGGTCCGGTGTTCGGCGTGGTCGTGAAAGTCAATCATGGCTTCAGCGCCCGGACCGCGAAATCGACGAGATCTTCCGGCTGGGCGCGATTTTCCTTCGCGACACACTGAGCCGCCATCTGCGGATGACAGAGCGTCACGGTGGCTGCGCCGAAACACTTGGCCGCGATATGGGGGTCTTGATCGAGAAACTCTCCGGCAGCGATGCCTTCGGCGATCATGCTTGCGACCAGATCATTGAGGCGATCGATGTGTCGTTCGATGACATGCCAGTCGCGCTCTATGGCGACGATGACCATCTCATGGACTTTTTCCTCGTCCATCATTGTTTCCATGGTCTGGCGGTGCTGATCGAGCGCATATCGGCGCAGCCGTTCACTCGCGCTCATGGGCAAGGCAGCGCTGCGCAACGCCAGATCGTAGCTGGCCCCCAGCATGCGGCTGCAGAGAGCCTGATGGATCTCCACCTTCGAGGCGAAGAAGCGGTAGATATTGGCGGTGGACATGCCGAGTTCGCGCGCGATGTCGGCGACGTTGGTCTTGCTGTATCCGTAATGTCGGAACAGCGTCTCGGCAACATCGAGAATGCGCATGACGGTGTCCTGCCGCGCGCCGTCGAACTCGATCGTTTCCATGCTCATGCTGTCAAACCTTACGACTGACGAATTTTGTATTTCGTCAGTCGTAAGTCAAAATGCGGCATTCGTCAATGCTGCTCTGACTCGCTTGACAAGATGCCGGGCAAAGGGGTGCTGCAGAAGCCTTCAAGATATCAAATTGAGAATGGCCGCGGTGCCGGTCCAGACGGCAGAAGCTGGAAGCAGTGCTTCGAGGATGGGAAAGAGGAACTGCGATCGAAACGACCGCTCAGGCGCGCCATGCCCATCGATGGCGTTGAAGGTCGTGCCGTTGGTCTCGCGCAGGAGGAACCCGCGCGAGTTTTCACTAAATTCTCGCCTGTCGCGAACGGGCTCGGGTCAATCGATCGAGCCGATGGGCGTGCCCGCGTTCAGGTATGTCCCCTGTTCGGCCGTGATATGCAGACGACCTGTACGATGAGCGGTGACCTGGGTTTCCATCTTCATGGCTTCGAGAACGGCGATGAGATCGCCCTCCTGAACCTCTGCGCCGTCTGCAGCCTTCCATACCTGCAGGGTTCCGGAGATCGGTGCGGCGACGATCGCGGGGTTGGTTTCGGACGGTGCCGTTGCCGGCGTTGCGCCGTTCGAGCCGTTGCCCGAGCCGAAGCCCGCCAGCAGCATCGCCGGCAGACCGACGGCGTGGAGGCGCCCGTCGATTTCGATGTGGGTGCGGACGATGCCGGACGGGGCCGACTGAAGGGGGCGGGGGGAGGCGTCCGGCAGGGCGGCGAAGTCCGTTTCGATCCACCGGGTATGTACCTTGAAGCCATCGTCGCCACGAAAGTCGGCGGTGTCGATGGCGGCGCGATGGAAGGGGAGGACGGTGGCAATCCCTTCAATACGGAACTCGGCCAGCGCCCGCCGGGCGCGCGCCAGTGCCTGCTCGCGGGTGGCACCGGTCACGATCAGCTTCGATGTCAGGGAGTCGAAGGTTCCGGGGATGGCGGAGCCCGTGACGACGCCGCTGTCCAGGCGAATGCCGGGGCCGGAGGGCGGGCTGAATTCGGTGATGATGCCGGGGGTGGGCAGGAAGCCGCGGCCCGGATCTTCGGCGTTGATGCGGAACTCGATCGAATGGCCGCGGGGCTCCGGCGTTTCCGTGATGGCGAGAGGCAAGCCATCGGCAATCCGCAACTGCTCGACGACAAGGTCGATGCCGGTCGTTTCCTCCGTCACCGGGTGTTCGACCTGCAGGCGCGTGTTGACCTCGAGAAACGAGATCGTTCCATCGACACCCAGCAGGAATTCGACGGTGCCCGCGCCGGTATAACCGGCAGCTTTGCAGATCTTTGCCGCAGACTGATGGATCTCATTGCGTTGCGCGTCGCTGAGGAAGGGGGCAGGGGCCTCTTCGACCAGTTTCTGGTTTCGGCGCTGAAGCGAGCAGTCGCGGGTGCCGAGCACGACGACATGGCCGTGACGGTCGGCAAGGACCTGCGCCTCGATATGGCGCGGCCGGTCGAGGAAGCGTTCGAGGAAACATTCGCCACGTCCGAAAGCAGCCGTGGCCTCGCGCACGGCGGATTCGTAGAGATCGGCGATCTCCTCGCGTTTCCAGGCGACCTTCAAACCACGCCCGCCACCGCCATGCGCTGCCTTGATCGCGACCGGAAGACCGTGGGCATCGGCAAAGGCTATGACCTCGGCTGCGGTTTCCACCGGGCCGTCACTGCCGGCCACGAGCGGCGCGCCGACGCTGGTTGCGATGCGCCGCGCCTGGACCTTGTCGCCCAGCGCCTCGATGACCTCAGGGTCAGGGCCGATCCAGATGAGGCCGGCCTGCTGTACGGCGCGCGCGAATTCGGCGCGTTCCGAGAGGAAGCCATAGCCGGGATGCACGGCGTCCGCGCCGGAGCGCTTGGCGATTGCGATCAGCTTG
>NZ_FJUR01000005.1 GCF_900067135.1 Rhizobium sp. 9140
CAGTCAAGCAGCAAAGCCGCTGTCGACCCAAACCGGTCATCAGCTAGCGCTGTGCAGATGCCATGAACCCAGCGGCCAGCAGGATCATTCCGCCCGCCGTTCCGTCAATCAACCTGCGCTTCTTGTCATTGAGGTGGCCACCGCCGAGACGGGACAAGGTAAGGCTCAGGATCGAGTAAACGACCGCACACCAGAACATGAACGCGAGAGACAGGCTTATGGCTTGTAAGGTCACGTTGCCCGCCTGATGGTCCATGAACTGGGGAGGATGGCGACGTAGATCATCATACCCTTTGGGTTCAGGAGCGCCGTCAGGAAGCCCTTGGAAAGCTGGTTCTCGACCTTCCGCCCGGATACGGCGATGTCCTGAGACTGCATGGCTGATCTGATGAGCTTGTAGGCGAGGAAGAGCAGATAGGCGATACCGATCCATCTGATCGCCTCGAACAGGACGGGAGAGGCCGCGACGACGGCGGCAAGTCCAAGGGCGACCAAAAGGGAATGAACGCCATAGCCCAGCACCACGCCGAGCGTTGAGCGAAGCCCTGCTCGCGATCCCCCGGACACAGCCTGGGACGCGATGAAGAGCATGTCGGGGCCAGGCGTGCAGATCAGTGGCAGAACCGTGGCGGAAAAGAGTAGGAGCAGATGTGCGTTCATATCGATGTTGTATCTGGATGCGAGCGCAATCGGGTTGCTAATGTTGCTTGCAGAGTGAATATATTGGCATTTGCTGCCAACGGAAGACAAATTTGTATGTTTCAAAAGCTCGATGAGATCGACAGGCGCATCCTGAAGGCTCTTCAACGTGACGGCAGGATGCAAAACATCGATCTGGCTAAGGAGGTCGGCTTGTCGCCTTCCCCTTGCCTTCGGCGGGTGAAGGTCTTGGAGGAGGCGGGGGTCATCAAGCGATACGTCGCGGTTGTCGACCAGGCAAAGGTCGGCCTTCCCCTGTCGATGTTCTCGCGGGTCTGGCTGACGGCGCAGGATGCCGAGACGATTGACCTCTTCATCGCTGCGATGCGACGCCTACCGGAGGTGGTTGAATGCTACATCATGCTGGGGGAGAGTGACGCGCTGCTGCGCGTTGTCGTCGCCGATCTCGATGACTACCGGCGCTTTCAGTCCACGCACCTGACGCGCAAGAACGGTATTCAGTCGGTGAAGACAGACGTGCCGAGCGAGGTCATCAAGCAGACTTTTGCACTTCCGGTTTGAACGCGGAGCAAGCCCATGTCCGGTGTTGGCGCACTCCTGCCAAAACCGTGCTCGCACGAACGGGCCGAAGTGAGGTCACTCGGCCCTATCAAGGTCAAACCCGACGAGGCGAAGCGATGTTGATCACGCCGCCATTGTCTCTACTTGGGGCTGCTGAGCGTGCATCCAATCGGCAGCCTGCTGCGCCTTGCTCGCAGCGGTGAAGATGGCCTTGGGATCGTCCTTCAGGACCTTGAGCCATGTGGCAACATAGGCGGCGTGGTCGGGGCGCGGATGATGGGCGATCCCCAAGTCAGCCAGGACAAGCCCGCTGAGAATTTCCACGCAGCATTCTTCGGCGGCGTAGGCGGCCGAACCGAAGCGCCCGGAAAGATCACGGTCGAGTCTGTGTTTTGCACCACTGGCATGGCCGGTCTCATGCAGCCAGACGCCGTAGAATGACGCGGCATCGCGAAACGAGGTGAAGGGCGGCATGAACACCGTGTCGGCCGAGGGCCGGTAATAGGCTTCCGACCCGCCGAATTCGGTCTCAACGCCCAAGTTTGCGATGAATGCTTCAGCGTGGGCGAGGCGTTCGGCCTCGGGCAGTACAGGAGTCGCTGGGCGCTCGTAGCCGTCGACCTGAGCGACGTTGAAGACGGAGAACGCACGGGCGAACATCCTCCGATGCCCGTCATCATCGTCTTGGTTCTCGGCCTGCCTGGAAGACCGGATCTCGCTCCACAGGACGACCGTGGTGGAGCGTTCGCCTTCACGCACCTGCGCGCTAGCATCCTGCCATTGCTTGTAGGTGCCCCAGAGACCATCGCCATATCCGGCGGCGAAACCTGCGGCCCAGAGCGCCAGCGTGTTTATGCCGCGATAGCGCTTGCCGGATGAGATGTTGGTCGGACGCGCGATGCTGGTGCCGTTGTGGAACCAGGGCGCACGCCATTCGCCGGCACCTTGCTCGATCGCGGCGATGATCTCGGCCGTGACGCGAGAATAGACGTCAGCGCGCTGGACGGATGCTGATGTGCTGGGCATTGGGGAATCTCCGCGGCCGGCGGCGCGAGCCTCTCTCGCCCCCTCAACCGACCGCCCGACTCCGGCCTTCCTCTTCCTCTCCTGCCGCCCGTTCGGGCGGCTGTTCTTCATGTTTTGTCTTGTCATGATTGTTGCTCCTTCTCCGCCCGGGGCCTGTCCCGGCGTCGGAGCAGCGGATTGCGATGTCTCAGGCGCGGCCGTGCACTCGCAGAGCCGAAGCGCAAGCGGAGGACGGCGTCAGCCGTTGCGCGGATGCGTCGGGCATCGCGCGCTCCGAGCTCGCCGGGCGGGCCCCCGGCGCAGGAGCCCACCCGGCTCCGTTCAGGAGCCAGGTGCGGATCGGGCTTCGTCTATGCCGGCCAGGACCGCGTTCGCCCGCTCAAGATCCTGCTGAAGGATGCTTCGCTGAAGCGTGGACAGCCGCTTCTCCTTCAGCAGGTCTGCGGCTTCCTGTGCGGACCGGACCCATGCTGGCCGGTGCCTTGAGGTAATACAGGCATTTGGACAGTGGGTTGGCTGGCAGAGTGCGGTCAGCGGCCCTTTGAAACCGGTGGCCTGCTTCAGACAGACGGCCGTGCCGGGATCGAAGAAGCAATCCGCCAGCACGCCGACATGAAGGGTCCGCGCGGAGGCTCGCGAACATGGTGCGCAGTCGGGCGCGATCAAGCGATCATGGCCGGAAGCGGCCCGAGATCATCCGAAACGCTGTCGAGCGTCTTTGCGATCCGTGCCGCCGCAGGCCCCGACAGCCTTGCTCCGGCCTGCCGCTCGTCGAAATAGATCAACAGGTCATCGAGCTGGCCAAGGCTACGCTGGTTCTCGACTTCGGCCCGAAAGCCGGATCGGCTCGAGCCGGCATAACCTTCGAACGCCGCGACGGAAGCATGCTTGTACTGGATCATACCGGCAATGGTGCCGAAAGGACGATTGGCGATGTGCCATGCGATCGTGCGCCTAAACTGGCGCGTCGTGATCCGCCAAGGCTGATCACCAGGCCCATTCGGGACCGCCGGCGTGTCCGGGGTGGCGAAAAGATCGTTTGAGGTGGTCGCGGAAGCGGTTGAGTTGGCGGACGATCTCGGCGGACAGGTGGTCCTTGCAAACAGGCCTTGCGATCAGAACGGGCCAGAGCGTCGTGAGGCCGCGGGCGGAGGCGGCCGGAAAAGACAGGCGTTCAAGAACCTCGACAGCTCTGGCGACAGGTTCGATGGTAACCCACTCGGCAGGCTCGCCCCGGGCAGACTTGCCCTTATAGGCGACGGATCGAACGCAGTGGCGCATGATCATGCCATCTTTGCTTCGCGCCACGGAAAGACAGCCGCGCCGCATCGCCTGGACTTCGCAATCTCGCATGCCGGTCAGATAGGCACAAAGGATATACGCTGCTGATTGCAGCATGCGCTCTTCCGTCGCCAAGGTCCTGGCGTCGAAACGAGACCGCCAGGGCTTGCCGGTCTCTGGAAGAATGGAGACGGGCGTATTCATGCCGCCAGTCTCGACACGAGCTCGAGCACCGCAGCTCTGATCTGGCGTGGAGCGCCGTTCGTGAGTTGAATGTGCATCTTCGGCTCGGCCAGCGTGTCGATACCGATGTGCAGGTGAAGCAGGTGGCGTTGACGGGTGGCGACAGCTCTCCTGTCTCGGGATGCCGGAGAAATATACCGTTATGGGCAGTGCCCCAGACCGGCACTCCGCGACCTTCACTGCGCAACCGACCGAAGTAGTCCTCAAGCCGCTTACGCTGCTGCGCCGCCGGTCTTTACGTTCGAGAACGCTGTCCTGCTCGATGAGTGAGGCGCAGTGGGCTTCGAGGTTGTCCAACTCCTCGCGGGCTGCGAAGATATCGGCGGCGAACTTGGTGACATACCGGATCGACCAGGCGAGCAACGGTGAGATGATTGTCTCGGGAATGCGCGGCGTCCGGTTCTCCCGGACTTGACGATAGCCCGCGACACGCGCTGGTGATCTTCCGGTCCAAGGTTGAAACCTCAGTCCTCCGGAGGGCAGATGGTCGCGATAGAAGAAGAGATCGGCAGGTACTTCCAATAATTGCGCGACAATGACGGGCCGGCGGGCACGATCGGCACTGAGATGGCGGGCATAGCGGTCCAGAAGTGGCTGATCGACCCGGTGAAGATCGACAACACCGAGTTCATCACGCACGAAATCGAAGAAGCGCCGCGCTCGGTTGAACGCCTGCCGGACACTGCCGGGAGGAAGGATCCTGCGATGGCCAGGCAGATCGACGTTCAGCCGGGCATAGAGGAGTTCGCGCAACGCCTCGCGGACGCCCGTATCCTCAACCGAACCGAAATGCACGGTGACGTGACAGCGACGGGCGCTCTCGCGAAACACGGCCGGGCCGAGATCCCAGCTCGGATCACAGTAGCGCGACAGAGCGTCTCGATCAAAACCAGGCTTCAGCGGAGCGGTCGCGAGAACCGGGCGCTCGTAATGCCGGGAGGAAGCGGCTGGCGATAGTCCCGTCATTGGCGGGCCTCTGGCGGGAGATAGAGGGGATACACTTCCGCCTCGCGACGGGCTGCGGCAACCACACTATCAGGGAATCCTGGCAGAACCTGCCCGGCAATGCGAGCATGGGCACGTCCAAACTTCATGGCCCAGTCCGCCGCGGAGAGACCCGCCCGCTGCTCCTCGATAAACCGTAGGAACGCAATGATCGCCGGCAGCTTGCGCGCGGTGATGACAGCGTTACGGCATTCGAGACAGCCCCAGAACGGTTGTGGGCAAGGCTCGCCTGGGGTTCCGAACGGGCTGCGGTCAAACCTGGAGCATGCCGCCAGCCAAACGTCCTGCTCGCCACTGAGGATGCCGTCTATGTTCTCGCTCGCTTCGGGCCTCGCATCGGATTGCCGCCAGGAAGCTTCCTCCGTAGGCGCCAGAACGACCGGACCTGAAGCGGCCGCGACCTCTGAGAATGCCTCGGTAATGGTGGCTTCGTGTAGCTGTCGCAGCGAGGGGATATCCGCGTAGTGGCGAGCGGCGATCTCCGGCGTGTGGCCGATGGCGAAGCGGGTCATATGACCCTCAGTCTTCAGATACCAGAGCGCCTTGTGGGTCTTGCGCAACCTGGAAAGAAGGAGACGAAGAGGTTCACCTTTGTCATCGACGATCCCATGGCCTGCGGACCATCGGTCGACGAGCTCCTGTGGATGCTCGATACCCGCCCGGAGCTGCGTTGGCCCGGTATAGTAGTAAAGCCAAAGGCAATTGCTCGGGACAAACTGCCTGGTGAAGGCCGTGGCCTCGATCAACTTGCGGATCAAACCGCCCGGTGTTCCAGCCCCTCCATCGCGGACGCGAATGTGTTTGTGCTCGGCGCCGCGGGCCCGGCGCTTGACATAGGCAATCTCGACGGTGCCAGGTCCAGGGTTCTGGAGGCAATCGACCGTCAATGCCTTGCAGCACTCGATCTCGAGGCCAGTCTCCAATGACAGGAAGGTCAGTAGAGGCGGAATATCCATTGCGCGCAGATGGAAACGGGCGTGCAGATCCTCGGAAAGTGCCGATACCGGAAGACTACGACGCAGCCTCATGAAATAGAGCTTTTTGAAGGAGGGGTCTGCGCTGCTGAGCCTGCCGGACGCGACGATCCGGGCATTGGCCTCGTCGGTCAGTCTGCGAAGCTTGGGATAGTTGTCGTCTTCATCAAGCAGGTTGCCGATCCGCCGGAATATCTTGGCGATGTCGCCACGGGCAGCATCGCGAAGCTGCCGTGCAACGAGTGGGCTATAGGCATCACGTGGTCTGGATCGTCCGGCCGAGTGTGCGCTGGTGTAGCTCAGCCGACGACGAACACCTTCATCCAGAAGACCTGGCTGGTCGGCGTCGATCGAGCGCAAGGCAAGTATAGCTTTGGCAAGAACAACATGTCGGTGGATCGGAGACATCCCGCCAGCCTCGAGGAAATCTTCATACCCATTAATATCATGAATACGCAGACCGGCTGGCGTGGTTGCCGTGGAGTGCTCGCGCAGGTATTCGAAAAACCGAAGGTACGCCGAGAGATGCTGCTTAATCGTGCTGCGCGCGCCGAGCGGACCGCCGAGCTCGGACTGCCGGCGTAGAGCTCCTGCAAACGCGAGGGCGATGGGTCTCGGATGCTCGCCGACAAGATCAACTTCGACGGTCCCGCCATAGCGCGCCTCGATGTTGAAGCGCAGACCCAGCACCGGATTGCTGGCGTGTGGAGGAACAACGCCATCGGCTGGCTCAAAGCGAACCGCAGTTCCCTTGCGTGGGCGCCCCCTCATAGCATGGCCTCCGAGGGGAGCAGTCCCAGGAGTTCTTCAACAGCCGCATCGACGGTATCGGCGCGCGTCGCGATGTGGTCCAAGTAAATATATGTTGTCGTCAGGCTGGCATGGCCCAGAAGCCGTTGCACCTGCTGGAGAGGATCGCCAAGAACTTGCCGATATCCCTCCATCGCCCCGGCAGGCAAGGCAGCATCGCGGAGGCGGTGCTGAATGAGCATCGCCAGCATGTGAACGGCGAAGGTGTGACGGAGCTGGTGCGGGCTGATGCTGATATCGAAACCGAAGGATCTGCACCGGCTGGAGGCACGCGCGAAAGCGACTTCCCATGAGTTCGGCTGCACCGGCAAGCCGATCTCCGAAAGCCATAATATCGCCGGTTCGCTCGGTGTGCCCTCGCTGTCGCAAATAATGATCCGACCGCGTTCCTCCGGGTTGAGCAGGTCGAGTACGATATCGCCGCCATCAAGCAACCGCAGCCGGGCAGCATCCCGATCCCGATGAACGAAGATCGGTCGGTCGACCGACCGCCATGCAGAGCGTTGCTGGAACTTCGTAACGGCACGAGCACGTTCGACATCGACATAGGCGCGCACCTGCTCGAGCAGTCGAGCGGGAACAAGAATCTGGCGGCCGCGATCACCCTTGGTTTGGGCATCTGGCAAATCCAGCCAGACCTGACGGCCGGCACGGTGATCGGCGAAGACGAGATCGGAGGTGAAGAGAGACGACGCTTCTTCAAGGCGAAGCCCTGCAGTCACCAGGAGATCCGAGAACAGCGCATTGCGGATACCGTTGCGATCTCGGGCGCCAGGGCGTGCGTGGCCGTCAGGCAAAAGCGTTTTTAGGCCAACATCCCGAAACCGTCGGTAGTCATCGAGCGTGACGAAACTGACGTCCGCTCGACGCGCGGCAGGTTCATAGGCATCGTTCCGCGCTACCACCTGCGACCGGCGCCCACCGTACCCCTGCCTCCAGACCGAGCGATGCGTGAAGGGTACGTCCGCAATCAGTCCTTCCTGCACCCCCCAGCGATATAGCCGATCGAGACAGGCAACGGCGCGATTCCAGGACGCAGCGGAAATGCGTTGACCCGCGTCGGCGCGGCGTCGGACGCGATGATAGGCAAGGACATCATACCGGTCAGCCTGCCATATCGTCTTGGCGCAGGCTTCCGATAGAAAGCGAGCCCAGACGAGAACGTCATAGCCATAGGCACGGAGAGAATGGCGGGAGCGAACGCCGTTGAGAGGGAGGTCGCGCAAAAAGCGATCCAGATCAGGATCGTATAGTGCCCCGTCGCGGAGGATCATCGGGACATGCGCGTCCAGACCCTCCGCTGATCTGAGCTCCAGAATAGTAATGCTTGAAGCTGTGATTACACTGTCCACAAGTCGTTCAACCTTCCCCCAGACCCCCATCCGGGGAGCCCAGCATCAACGAAGGAGTTCAACTTGCCCGGCACTCTCCAGGCCGGCCTCCGCCAGCTATTTGGGAGCGCTGCGTCCGGCCTGGAAAGCGCCTCCGTCAGCGTGTGCATCAACCTCGGTAAGAAGCCGCCAGTCGGTGCAGACTGTCAAGATAAGGCAATGAGTTCTTCTCGGGCGCGATCCGTCCGGTACTTCGCATAGCGCGAAAGATCTCGTCCGACGCGATGTTCCGCCGCCGTCCAGTGGGTCACCTCATGACTAAGGACAGCCGCATATCCGGCTGCATCGCAAAACGTCTCAAACGGCGGCATCTGGATGTAATCCATGATCGGCGAATAATAGGCCTGGTTGCCTCCGTGCCGGATCGCGGCGCCGGTGTTGCGGAAGAAGAGATCGGCGCGCTCTATTCGCTCGACAGGATCCCGCACCTTGGCCGGCGGAGCATGATAGGTGTCGGGCAAACCCTCGATCTGCTCTATATTGAACACAGAATATGCCTTGAGGAACGGTATCTCTCGATCGACATCATTGCCGTTTCCGTCGGCCACCGACTTTGTGAACCGGCTGGCGAAGACGACTGTCGAGCCGGTTTCGCCCTTTCGCACGGCCCCGCCCAGCTCGAGGGCCTGTTTGAAGGTCATCCACATCGAGGAGGAGAAGCCGCGCGATACCTGCTCCGACCACAGGAGCAGCACGTTCATGCCGGAATAGGGGAGGCCATTGTGGCGCACCGGCCGTGTAATGCGACTATGCGTGTTGGCGGCGCTCCATGGTTTCATCCAGGGACGCACGCCTGATTCCAGTTCCTCGACGATCCGATCTGTGATCCGCGTGTAGATGTCGATACGCTCAGATCCCGCTTTCTTCGTCATGACTTCTTTTCCTTTTCTCAGGACCGCGCCTATCGTGGTCCGTCACGGAGGTCCGAAGTCAGGAGCCGATGGTGCGGCCATGCACCGGAACGGCCGCAACAGCGTGGAGGACGGCAAAGCCGTTGCTTGGGTGCCCGGCTCCTGCAGGACCGCCGAGCGGGACGGGCCGCGATAGGCGCGTCTTCAGCCTTTCTTCTCAACATGGAAAAAGGCCGGCGCCCACGAGCGCCAGCCAAGGAACAAGAAGGAAGGGGCGGGGTGCGACCCCGCCGTTCGTGTTATCCGAAAGCGGCCAACTGAGCTTCGGCTGCTTTGCGGTCGAGCGATGCGCCTGGATTTTCGACCGGCCGGTCGAAGGGCTTCCAGGTCTCGCCGACGACCTGTTCATAGGCCACCACCGCGCCTTCGGCTGCCATGCGCAGCGCGTGCGATTGGACACCCATGTCGGCCGCGAACTCCCGCTTGCGCTGGGCGGCGCTGTCATAGCCGACCGGACCATCGAGATCCTCGTCGCGGGCATCGTTGGACGCCTTGGCCGTTGCGTCGCGCGCCTCGGTGACGGCGCGGGAGTAGAATTGCCCGGCGCCATGCGCGGATCCGACAAAGGCCCCGACGATGCGCTGGAGGTGGATCTGCATCGCCTTCTCGCCGAGGCCTTCGGACAGGCTTTCGGCGGTCTCGACGATCAGCCGCTCGTGAAGGCTGCGGATGCCATCGCTGTCGACGACTGCCGTGCCGAAGCTTGTCGCGATCTTGGACGCCTGGGTGGCGTCGGGGCAGGAGAGGCGGACCATTTCGAGGGTGGTGCTGCGGCGAGATTGCGAGACCCGTGCGTTGGAGCGATTGGGGGTAGCGGGCTTGGCCATGTCTGTTCCTTCCTTGGCTTCCGAAGCGGTTCCGGCCCGTGCCGGTCTGCCCTTCGATGCGGACGACCAGAACCGGCAAGGGACGGGTGGCTTCACAGGTCCGATCCGGCTGAGCCAGCAGGGCAGGGTTGCGGGCCAGCAGGTCTTGACCTGAGCAGACCGCGAGCCTGCCCTCGCGCAGAGAGGCTGGATCGGCCGCCCCGCGGCGCGACAGCGGCCTTGAAACGACCGGCCGCCGGTTCAGACCGCAGCGAACAAGAAGGGCAGTCCGGCACGGTTCCGATATCAATCCCAAGGCAAGCGACAGACATGGCCAAGCCCCTGACGATGACATCGAAGCCGGGTAGGATATCGCCAGGTCCTTTCGCCTCGGGTCCTCCTATATCGCCGGATGCAGCACAGGCTCGCGGTCGCGATGCCGGAACGCCCCGATGACCTGCTCCTGCATCGCCAGCCTGCAGGCGATCGTGTCGCGTTCGACCCAGCGCTCGAAGGCAAGGCGGTCAACGAGCTCCCGATGGTAGAGACGGGGACTGGAACGGCGCCGCGCGCGGCTCCGGACCTTCACTGTGGTCGCCTGTCTTCCGGCGCGCGCCGCAATCTGGCGAGTCAGACAATCGAGATGCCGCTGGGTCTCGCACTGGGCGCCGATTGCTTTCGCCAGCGGCCTCAAGAGGCGGATGTCGATCATGACCCATCCCCCCGGCTTCGCCAGCCAATGAGGGAGGAGGGGCCATGATATTCAGCGTGACGAGCGAGATCGATGACGAAGCCGAACCGCCCCCGCACCGCATATTCGTCGCTTGCCACCAGAAAGCGGCGTTCTTCACCACCGCGGATATGGCCTCCGCCGATCTTCGCCACGACCTCCGTCATGCCGGGGTGCTGATCGGACAAGATTGCCGACATAACGATGTAGTCCGCCGCATAGCGTTGATCGAACACACGGCGATCCTTGGCCCAGCTCTCACCCTCGGCGAGCGAGCGGCCATGGATTTTCTCCCAAGCTTCGGGCCAGGTATTGCGGAAGATCTTTTCTGCCATTGACCGCTCGTAAGCGGTGAAGAGGTCCGGGAAACTGATCGCGACGATCGCCCATTCGCAGTCCTCTTCATACCAAGGCGTGTCCTTGCGCAGCAATGGATGGACGTAGGCATTTCGGTCAGCCGAGAGATGGAAGCCGCCATGCCCTGATGTCAGGTGGGCGACGACGCCCTCTGCGTAGACAACTGCCATCTGCGATCCGCCCCATGGTGTGCTGGCCGACATGCGGGTTTGCACGCGGTTCAGTTTGGCCAGATCGCGTTTGTGACCAGCGGTCTCGGCGACGCGAGCCCGGAACTCGGCCTCATCGGCGACCCGGCCGTCATGCCCGATGAAATCTGCCCGCGTCAGATCTGCGAGTGGCCGACGGATCGCACCGGCGCTTGCAACAAACGCAAACCCGCTGGGTGATGTGATCATGCCAAGGACCAGGTCACCGATGCGGGCCATTGGCAGGCCGTCCGCGCTGGTGGCAAACTCCACCCCCGAAAGATCGGGGGTGGATGCTGCCATGTTGGAATTGAGGGCGGCAGTCATGCTGCGGCCCTCTGATCGAAGTCCTCGTCAAGCTCAGCGTCATCGGGGCGGTCTGCCCCCTGCATGCCTTCCCGTTCCATATCGTTGTCGATCTCCCCATCCTGGTCCTCAGCGGGATCCTCAGCGCGGCCGTCGTCGCGCGACCCGGCGCCGACGACATCTGTGGCAGAGCCTGCCCGGATCCAGTCGAGCAGTTCGTCAGCCGGCGGTGCGAAGCGGCCCGACGGATGGACAAAGTGCTTAGTTGCGAAATGCTCGACGAGCGCTGTACGCGTCTCGCGGACCTTCGGGCGCGGCTGGATCGATGCCTCAGCGCAAGAGGCTTCCAGTGCCTGGCGCGACAAGCACAAGAGGAAATCTTCCGAGCCCATGTTTGGCAGGAACGCGTCGGCGCCGATCGCCTCGCCGGCGATGCGCGCGACCATGCCGCTGTTCGACATGCCCCGCCGGCACGAGAGGACGTCGATCAGCACCGAGCGGGCGGCGACCCGAAGCGTGTCCTGATCGAAGGCGAGCTTGCCATGCTCGTCAAACAGTCCGACGGCATGACGCGAGAAGCGCTTGCCGCCGTAGAAGGTGCCATCTGCGCCGGAGTCGATGCGGACATTCTGGCCGGCGAACGCCAGGACCATCAGCGCCATCAGCATATCATCCTCGATCGGCGCGCGACCGAGCGCATCGTGCAGGGCATCAGTGCGGAAATCGCCGATCATGTCGTGGCCCTTCTGCGTGACGTCGGGCCGGGCTTTCGGCGTGGCGACTGCGTCGGTGTCATCGCCGCCAGTGACCGATCCGTCGCCAACAGCACCCTTCGGCTTCGCCGCCTCGGGCATGCGGTAATGCACCGTCTGGACCTTGCCGTCACGATCGAGGTAGAGCGCCGTATGGTCGGACTTGGACGGCTTGCCGTAAACTTGGGATCCCTTCTTCGGCAGTTCCGGCTGGCCCCAGCTGTTGACCTCGACGATCGCGCCGCGCTTCGGCAGGTTGCTGGTCATCCATTCGTGCTGGGCGCCAAGAAAACCTTCGACATTGGTGGTGTAGCGGCCGTCCTCGTCGGCCGGTGCGAAGAGATCCTCCACCCATTCGATGCCGTAGGCCCGAGCCAGATCGTCACCGAAGCTCGCGTCCCTGGCATACATGCGCTTTTTCGTCAGCGCATTGGCGATCTGCCACCATGGCGCCGTATCACCCTTCTTTGGCTTGTGCGCCTTCCAGACTTCTTTCTGATCGACTTGGCCGGCGGCCGCGATCACCCGTAGCTGCTGCTCGGACGGCATGTCGCCCAACGCCATCTGCTCCAGCATAGCTGGCAGGACATTGGCAAGCAGGCGCAGCTTGCGGATCTGGCGGACGGGAAGAGCGAGAGCGACGGCGATCGCTTCCTCTGTCCAGCCTAGTGCAACAAGGCGTTCAATACCTCGCCATTGGTCTACCGGATTGAGCGCTTCGCGAACGCTGTTCTCAACCATGGAACGCATCGCGCCATTGTCGTTGGCTGCATCAACGACGAGGATTTCGATTTCTTCGAGACCGGCCGCGATGGCGAGACGCACGCGACGATGCCCGGCGTCGATAATGTAGCCGTTTCCACCATCGGTTTCGGGTGCGACCACCGGCGGCTGGACGATGCCGACGGCCTTGATCGTCGCCAGCATCAGCGCATCGGCCTGCGGCGACGACTTAGACTGGCGCATCCGGTTGGGGTTTTCTTTCAGAGCGCGCGGGTCAACCTTGATGATCTGCATGGGATTTGTCCTTGTCTAGAGGGTTCCGGACCGGCGCCATGCCAGCCCTTCCTGTCTTCATTTTTCTCGAAGACACCTCCAGGACCGCCGAACGGCCGGACTGACGCAACTGCGACCGAGCATCCCTGCTGCGAAGGACGAGCGGGGCTGACAGCCCTGCGAAGAACGAGTGGCCGGGATGGCGCAGGCGGCGGTTGAGCGCACGCGTCGGCGGGAGGACCGATCGGCGACTGGTTCTCTCTCTCCTTCTTTTACTCGCTTCTATCGGAGCACCCGATCGCGCACGGGCAAGCGCGACGGCACGCTGGAACTTGCCAGCAAACTAAAACGCAAAAAGGGCGCTCAACCCGCGAGGGGAGCGCCCTTTTCAGATCCCGGACGACATCGAAAGCTCCGGCGAGCGCCGTGGGCACATGACCCAGTTATCCCTTGGTGAATGCCCAGGTGGGATAGAGCCCGAGGCAGGGAGACCGACCTGGGCTTCGGTTTCTCATGCAGCAATCTGGTCTGCATCGGCGACCGCGGAAGCGGCTAGTTCCACCTCGATGTCGCGAAGTTGCTTCCTCTTGGCGCCGAGTTCGTCGCCGAACTGGAAAGCGCTGCCGATGCGCGATTGATACGAACTCAACCGGCGCTCAGCCTCTTCGAGACGCCTGCGATATTGACGCCGCTCCTCCTCGAAGCCTTCAAGTCCATGCTCCAGCCGTGAGATGGCTCCGAGCGGCGTCACCGTGATCGCCAGATCGATCTCGTAATCGGCTCCGGTGCGTTGGAGCAGCGTCTCGAAGCGATAGCCGTCGCCCTTGCCGAAACGCTCACCTTTATAGACGAGATCGAAGCCGCCGATCGTGGCAAGATGCACCTCGCCCTCATGCTGAAGCTGCAGAAGCGTGAGGATTTCCTTCATCAGCGCCCGGCCGGCCTCCTTGCGCTCGGCATGTTCTTTACCGAGCACCGTGATGGTGAAGGCATCGCCGGTGGTCGACTGTAGCTGCGCGATGTCTTGGCCGATTTCGTCAATCCGCCGGGTCGAGACCTCGATTTCGCGCGCTGCATCTCGCATTTGCCGGCGTACGGCGTATTGATCGTCCTCGTGGGCAGCGCGCAGCCGCTCAAGCCGGGCAATGTCGGCCTCAAGCCCAGCCTTCTGCATCAGGCGCTCGTCACCGGAGGCAATGGCCTTGGCCATGGCGAACTGGTTGGCCGCCCCCTCGCCAACGTCTTCGAGCCGCCTGATCGAGGTGTCGCCAGACAGCGCCGCGGCAATGAACCGAGCCTTACGCTCATTGTTCTGCCACATGCTGGCATCCAACGAGCCTTCCGTTGCATAGGCGAAGATATCGACCTCATCGTGCTGGTTGCCCTGGCGGACGATCCGGCCTTCCCGTTGCTCGATCTGCGACGGCAGCCATGGCACATCGAGGTGATGGAGCGCCTTCAGCCGAAGCTGGGCGTTGACGCCCGTGCCCATAGTTTCCGACGAGCCGATCAGGAAACGAACCTTGCCGGCCCTGACGTCGCTGAACAGTCGCTGCTTGGCTTCGGTCTTCTTGTATTCCTGCATGAAGGCGATTTGCGAGGCGGGCACGCCGAGCCGGATCAGCTCGTCGCGAATGAACCGATAGGCCGAGAAGCCTCGGCTCTTTTCGACATTGATCGTGCCGAGATCGGAAAAGATCATCTGGGCAGCGCCCGGTAGCTCAAAATCCTTGCCATCGGGGCGTCGATAGATCGCCTCGCCGGTATCCTTCCAGATCCGGTGGGCATTGCGGACGAGCAGATTGAGCTTGTTGTTCTCCTCGTTGTCGGCCGCCGGCATGACGAAGCGCAAGTCGATCGCCGCATGGCGCCCATCAGTGATGACGGACAGCAGTATGTCGTCACCGGGCTTGGCGGGCCCCTCGCGCTGCTCGATCGCCTTGATCCTGCTGCCGAGGGTCTGCTGATAGGTCTTGAACATTGCCGTCGGCTTGGCAGTCATGATCTGCCGCCGGCCGGTCGAGATGTTAGGCACCTTAACATACTGCCGGAGATCCTCGGGCATCACCACATCGGCAAACGAGCGGAACATGGCGATCAGCTCCGGCACGTTGACAAAGGATGCGAAGCGGCTGACTGGCTTGTACTTGCCCGATGGCTGGATTTCGAGTTCGGTGGTCGTGTCGCCGAAGCACGATGCCCAGGCGTCAAACTCGTGCAAGCCGCGTTCGGCAAGGGCTGCATGACCAAGCAGGCGCTGGATCGAGAACATCTCGCCAAGCGTATTGGTGATCGGCGTTCCTGACGCCAGCACCAGAGCCCGGCCGGGGTTCTTCGTCTCGATATAGCGGGACTTCACATAGAGATCCCAGGCCCGCTGCGAGCCGTTCGGGTCGATGCCTTTCAGCGTCGACATATTGGTGGCGAAAGACAGTTTGCGGAATTCCTGCGCCTCGTCGACGACGATCTGGTCGACACCAATCTCCGAGATGGTCAGAAGATCATCCTTGCGGGTCGCCAGACCTTCGAGCCGCTCCTGAAGACCTTCCTTCAACCGCTCGAGACGCTTGCGCGAGACGCGGTCCTCGCTATCGACCTTGGCCATCAGGTCTTCGTAGAGCTGCAGCTCGTCCTGAATCATTTGGCTCTCGAAGGTGGAGGGCACCGCGATAAATCGGAAAGCCGAATGCGTGATGACGATCGCATCCCAGGTCGCGGTTGCCGCCCGAGAAAGTAAGCGGGCCCGCTTGTCCTTGGTGAAATTGGTTTCGTCGGCGACGAGGATGCGAGCATTCGGGTATAGCGCCAGGAATTCGCGAGCGGCCTGCGCCAGGCAATGGCCGGGCACAACCAGCATGGCCTTGGCGATCAGTCCAAGCCGGCGCTGCTCCATGATGGCCGCCGCCATTGTCATCGTCTTACCGGCGCCGACGGCATGGGCGAGATAGGTCGAGCCATCGGCAATGATCCGCCAGATACCGCGTTTCTGGTGCCCATAAAGAACAAAGGCGCCAGAGGCGCCAGGAAGTTTCAGGTGGGAGCCGTCGAATTTCCGCGGCGCGATATTGTTCAAGCGATCATTGTAATCACGGGCCAGCCGGTCGGTGCGATCTGGATCGGTCCAGACCCAGTCCTGAAAAGCCTGCTTGATCCTCTGCAGCTTGTCACGCGCGGCTTCGGTGTCAACGACATTGAGGACCCGGCGCTCGCCGTCGGCATCCTTGAACACGTCGAAGATCTGAGGGACCCGGCTATTCAGCGCGTCAGACAGCAGGTCGCCGGCGTGGCGGCGGCTCGTTCCCCATTCAGATGTGCCAGCGGCGCTGTAACCGAGCTGCCGTGCCTCCACCGTCCAGGACCCAAGCTCCGGCATGTGGTAGATGCGGATTTCTGCCATCATCTTCTCCCTGACGAAGGCGACGACATCGGCGGCCGGGATCCACGGTGCGCCGAGACGGGCTGTGATATCCGAGGGACGCAGATCGGCCGGCTGAACATCTAGAAGCGCGCGGACATTACGCTCATATGATGGGTCGAGCTCTGCGGCAGCCTGCGTAGCGGCGAGCTTTGTGCGGACGGCCCCTGAGAGATATCCGTCTGCCGTCTTCCACGATCCGTCGGCCGGATCACGGAAAATGGCCTCGCCCAGCTCATCGACCACATCAGCAGGATCGCTGTGCAGCAGCTCGGCGACATGGTCGATATCGACGTGGCCTCGTTCATTCAGCACGACGGCGAGCGCATCGGCAGGTGAGGTAATCGTCGGTGCGGCCGGCGGAGCAATCACCCGTTCGGAAAAAATCGGCCCCGGTTTCGCCGTGTCGGTCTCCAGATCATAGTCCTCGATCGAGGCGACCAGCCAGCAATCGGGATCGTCGCGGAACGGTGCGAGGTTCGGCTGGCGGTGGGTCTCCTTGACCTCACCCGTCTCGGCATCTTCCTGGATCGAGACTGTTGTGTGGTTGATCGGCCCGAAATCGCGCACGAAACTCGACCAGGCGATGCGCAATCGCACCTGGAGATCGCGCCAAGGCCGGTCGGTTTCCTGCGCCTTCAGGACCTCGCGCACTGCATCGCGGATCGGGATCAGCTTTGAGACGATCCGGACGTGCTTTTCCGGGACCCCATTGCCTGAGCGGCCCTTGCGGATCGTGACCGGCACGGCCGATCCGTCGAGCATCTGCATCAGGCCCTTCGACCGGTCGAGGAAGAAGCTGCCCTCGCGAACAGTCCCGCCCTTCGGCTGCAGATCGACGATCTCGCCGAGTTCCTCCTCCAGATCAATATCGATCGGTGTCGGCTCGCCGTCATAGAGATCGGCCGGCAGAAGTTCGATGGCAGTGGCAAGGGCGGCTTCGAGATCCTCTCCTTCGCATGGGCGGCAGGTGTAGGTCTCGCCGAACGGACCGGAGGTCAGGGCGTGTGTGCCAAGCACTAAGTCCGGATGCCGACCAAACCAGCGATTGACCCTGATGGCGCCTTCGTCGTCGGTGGCCGGCCTGATCTCATCGACATCGAGCCACGGCTGATTTCTCTCCGGCTCTCCCGGCTTCCGCTTGCGGAAAAACAGGATGTCGACGACGACATCCGTGCCGGCTTCGCGACGGAAGCTGCCCTCGGGCAGGCGGATAGCCGCAATCAGGTCGGCGGATTTCGCGATATGCTCGCGTGCCGTGGTATCGGCCTTGTCCATGGTGCCATGCGATGTGACGAAGGCGGCAAGCGCGCCGGGCTTCAGCAGGTCAATCGACCGGGCGATGAAATAGTCGTGCAAACGAAGGCCGAGCGATCGGTAGGCGCGGTCCGAGCGGACGGTGCGATCGGAGAAGGGCGGATTGCCGATGGCGAGGTCGTAGATCGGAGCCAAATCCGTGCGGGCAAAGTCGCCATTGATGATCCGCGCCTTTGGCTGAAGCAGGCGGGCGATACGAGCGGTGACCGGATCGAGCTCGATCCCGGTCACATAGGCGGCGTCGCGATATAGCTCTGGCATCAGGGCAGGGAACAGCCCCGTGCCGATGCCAGGTTCCAGCACCCGGCCGCCGCGCCAGCCCAATTTTTGGACCCCAGCCCAGATTGCTGCGATGATGAACTCTGGCGTGAAATGCGCATATTGGGTGCAGCGGGCAAGCGACGCGTAGTCGCTCTTGGAAACCGCGCTCTCGAGCGAAGAACCAATATCGTCCCAGCCCTGGCCGAAATCGACCTCGCCTGGCCGACGGAACATACCGTTGGCCAGTTCACTGGCGCCGAAGCCGGTGAAGCGGATCAACTGCGCCTGTTCCTTTGCCGTCGCCGGCCGCTCCTGCTTGGCAATGCCGTCGGCAATGAGGATCGCCGCGACATTGGCGCGGGCGCGATCCTTCCAGGCGGCGGCCAGCCCGCGGTCGCCGTCGAGATAGAAGTTTGCCCGAAGCCTCGCGCGCCTGGCAGGCGTTCCAGCGACGGGGAGGGCGGGCGCCGGTGCTGGCGGCAGGGGATCCGGATCGTCGTCATTGGCGGCATCAGGCGAGAACTCGCCGAACGCTGTCACGCCAAGCCCGAGGCCGAAGCCGGACGAAAGCACGCTCGAGCCGAACATGTCTGATGTAAATGGATCGTTGCTCATGGAAAAGCTCCTTTGGATTGAGGGCGTGCGCCTTCGCCCGGCCACCGAGAAGGCCGCTTTCGGCGCGAAATTTGCGAATGATGATCCGGCTCAGGCGGCCAGCGATGCGGGGAGGTGGCGCAAATGGACCGGCAGCTTTGCCGCGATCTCGTCGTCGGACAGGGTGTCGAGCAGTTTCAGAAACGTGCCTTCACTGCCACCGTAGAGCATCACCGTGCGGTGGCCTTGCATCGCCTTCGGCCAGTTGTCGCCGGCATAACCGCGATAGTCGTCGGTGGTTGTGCTCCAGATGTGCTCAAGCCGTTCTTCGCGGCTCATCGCCCGGACTGGTCGGGTTTCGCGATCAAGGATCGCAGAGCGCATCGCCTCCACAGAGTTCGGGTCCGAGAGGTCGCAGTAGGTGTGAAAGTAACGGACGGCTTCATCGATCCGGATCACATAAAACACCGAGGTCACCGAACCGGTCATGAACTCTCGCATCGCAAAGATCGGCCCGCGCATCCAGAGCGGCGGCAGAATGTCCAGCATATAGGAGTAGGAGGTTTCGTCGATCTCAAACCATTCGCCGGCGTAGACGGCAGACTGGTCACCATCAAAGCGGTCTGGGCGCATCGCGTGCCTGTCGAACATCCGAAACATGTCGGCGCGCCTGGCCACGCCGTGGAAGATTTTGCGGGGAAGGGCTATCGAGGTCATCAGCTTGATCCTTTCGGGGGTCTGGACCGAAGGCAGCACAAGTCGTTTCGACCTCGCCATTCTCTTCAGTCCTTCATGACCCCTTCCGCGCTGCCGGCCTCGTGTCCGGCCGGGTCAAGGGCCGGCGCATGCCGGGCGGAGCCTCCCTTGATGCGGCCGGCGCGCATGCGGCAGGCCTCGTTATCCCCTTCGGTCTTCCTTTCCCGTTTTTCCCGTTCCCTGTTTTGGAGAACCTCGTTCCAATCCTCCGCCGGCGGACGCAGCCGCTGCCAATCGCAGCCGGACGCCTCGGCGAGCGCCCGCAATCGTTCTGCATAGACATCCCCTTGGGAATTGGCATCCGTGGCCGCAACCAGTGTCAGTCCCGGCCGCACCGCAAGTTCGGCAAGCGCCGCATCTGTCGCCGGAGACCACCCACCGCCAGTGCTGAGATAGAGAGTTTGCTCGCGCGAGCCCTCGAGCGCTGCAAGGCTCATCGCGTCGATCGCGGCCTCGGTAACGCAGAGACGAGAAGCATCGCATGGTCCAAAACGGAAGAGAACCTTCGACCCCCCGCTGGCAAAGCCACGCCAGTCGGGACCGCGCTCCTCCCAGCCGACGACGCGACCCTCGCTATCGACATGGGCCGCCCACATACTGCCGAAGGGTCCTTCCCGCAGGACACCCTCCCGGATGGCCTGCCGGGCGATGGCAACCGGAATCCAGCGCCCCCAGCACAGATAGCGCCAGGCACCGGATCCGGGCGAAGGCGTGGGCCGGCTGCGCCAACGGTCGCAAATGTCTTTTACTGGCACTGAAGACCGCGAGGACCTCCATTCCGGCCGGGAGAGCTGATACCCGACAAGTAACGCGACCGCGTCCGTTGCGGACGGGAATGGAATTCCTTCCAGGAACATGGCAAGGCCGAAGACATCGCCTTTCTCGTCGCTGAGCGGATCGAACCAGCCGCGTCCGTCATGCGTGACAATGACGATGTTGCCGCCACGCCGATATTTGACGGCGCGTCGCGTGCTTTCCTTCAGATCGATTTCGTAACCGGCTCGTTCCAGCACGGCTTCGCAACTCACCTTGGCGCGCAGCGCCTCCAACTCTTCTCTCTTCATTGTTTTCCGATCACTTATCGATCGCCCTTCTTTTCCAATCCGCATACCTGCGGCCATCCTCGTTTCCGCCGCGAAGAATGGAGGGGGCAAGGGCGCGGCAATCAAGGTGCAGATTTGCACCGGCCGCGGCGAAGCTTCCCTTGCGGCCGACAGGTCGCCAGCGGCAGGGACATGCGGGTCTCAATGAGACCCGCGGGGGAAATATTCATGCTTATGCGGAGCTGCGCATAAGCATGAATATGAGCCGTTGTGACTTATGGTCACCTCAGGCTCGATCGCCCTGCTTTATAGGGCATCCCCGCTTTCCAACTGTACATAATCAGCTCTTTGAGCCTTCAATCCCCAGCGTCGGGCATCCGAATGAAGGCAACCTGCAGTCGCAACTCAGCGAAAAAGGAGAACGCGATTGCCGACCCCACTGCACCTCCGTCTTCGAACCGAAGACCCGGACAATATTCTTTCGCCGCTCGCTCGAATGGTCCATGACCAATGCGAGCGCCGAAATTTGGACGTTAGGCGCAAGCGCCAATATACCGCAGTCGTCCTTCACTTTGGCTATTGGCTATTCGAGCGTGGTGTCGCCACGGAAAGCTTCACCACTGAACATATTGAAAGCTTCCTGACGGATCACGCGAATGGTTGCTCCTGCTCATGCTTTTGGAAAATGCGCACGGAGGTGGAGGCTATGCGTCGAGCTTTGAACCTCGCCGTCAGAATGAGGGCACTTCGCGAGATCCCGCCGATGAACCTCGCGGCGATAGATCGTGAAGTCCTGGCGTTCGATAAAATGCTCGAAGAAGTTTGGGGCTTGTCCGCGGGTTCACGCCGTAAGCATCGCAATGTTGTTCCGAGGCTTCTGGTCGGATGTGTGAAAGATGGCCGTGTCGATATAGCCAACCTCAACCACTCGCACATTCGTCAGTTCGTGCTCGGCGAGCAGGGACGGAAACCAGCAACCATCCGCAGCTACTCTGTCTCGATCAGGTGCTATCTTCGATATCGAGCACTCTTAGGCGACGATGTCCGTCGGCTAGTAAAGGCCATACCAGCACCCGCAGTGAAAACGCCGGCCAGACTGCAAACGGGCTTCAGCCCGGCGGAGCTGGAGCGATTGCTGGAAGTCTCTGCAGAAATCGGCCGAACCCGGAAGAGAGTTCATGCCATTATCAGGTGCCTAGCAGACCTCGGGATGCGGTCGATCGAGATAACCAGCCTGACACTCGACGATATCGATTGGGAAAAAGGTATGATCCGGGTGCGCTCGACCAAGTCGCGCCGGTCCGATCCTATGCCGCTTCCATATGCTACAGGCGAAGCTATCGCCGACTATATCGTGCATGAAAGGCAAGCCACGCAACACAGGGAAGTCTTCGTCCGGCATGTTGCGCCCCTTGGAGAGCCGATCACTCCGCGCTCGGTACAGCGAGCAGTCTATGCGGTCTACGACCGATTGGGCTGGGATTGCACCCGTATCCATATCTTCCGCCATACGATTGCCAGTCGACTGGTCAACGATGCCGTGCCCCTGAAGCAGGTTGCGGACATCATGCGGCATAGGAGCGTGGTGACGACTGCGGGCTACGCCCGCGTCGATCAAAACAGGCTGGCGGCCGTAGCCCTGCCTTGGCCGGGAGCGAGCGCATGACCGGGTCAGCCACTATGCTATCTCGTGCCGAGGCCTACCTCGCACATCGCCGAAGCCTCGGCTTCAAGATGAAAACTCCGGCAAGGCAGATCACCTCCTTTGCACGATATGCCGACGACAGAGGACACGAAGGGGCGCTCTCGTCCGATATCGCGCTCCGCTGGGCGAAGACCGGAGCGACAATTGCCGACCCTTTCACCTGGGCAAAACGACTGGAGGTGTTGAGGCCATTCGCGGCCTTTCTCGCGGCAGAGGATCGTGAAACCACCTTCCCGGCGACCAATCCTTTTGGGCGGACGAAGCGTCGGCTTGCTCCACATATCTTCGCGAACGAGGAAATCGTGGCCGTTATCGCCGAAGCGCATCACATTCGCCGCGTTCAGGCTGCCGGGACGCTCATGATGCCTGCCCTGATCGGCCTGCTGGCCTCGACTGGGCTGCGTATATCCGAAGCGCTCGGCCTACAGATCCGAGATCTGGATCTCGAAGCTTCGCAGATCCTGGTGCGGGAAGCGAAATATGGCCGCCAGCGACTGGTCCCCCTCCATCCAACCGCTGTTGCCGCGCTCGAGACCTTCCTTGATCGACGAAACGCGTTATTCCCATCGAGACCGGCCGATCCAGTCTTCATGAGCGAGCTGTCCAGCAAGAAGCTGAGCTACATGAACGCTTGGCACGCCTGGTTCCGGATCACCCAGAGATTGGGAATCCGGCCGCGCGGTGGCCATTCCTTCGTGCGTATCCATGACCTTCGGCACACCTTCATATGCCGCCGGCTTATCCTCTGGCAGCAAAGCGGAACGGAGATCGATGCGGCGATGATGATGCTGTCTACCTATGTCGGCCATGCCAATCTGCGCGATACCTACTGGTATATCGAGGGCGTGCCCGAGCTTATGGCAATTGCCGGCCATCGTTTCGAAGGTGCAGCTATCGTTGGAGGCAACTTCGATGAGTGATACCACACCTTCCTTTCCGACCTTGCTGCAGCGCTTCTTCGTTGATCATCTGCGCCAGCAACGAGCGGTGAGCCCATGCACCGTCGCGGCATACCGCGACACGTTCAAACTCCTGCTGGCCTTCGCTGAGAAACGGATCGGGAAATCCCCGACGAACTTGACCTTGCCCGACCTCAATGCCGATCTGATCCTGGCCTTTCTGGATCACCTCGAGCGTGATCGGGCCAACAGCGTCAGGAGCCGAAATGCACGGCTGTCCGCAATCCGGGTCTTCCTCAAATATGCCGCGCATGAGGATCTGACTGCGCTGGCGGTGATCGAGCGCAGCCTCGCCGTCCCGCAGAAGCGGCATGACAAGGCAGTTCTCGGCTACCTGGCCCGCCCCGAGGTCGAGGCGATCATCAACGCGCCCGATCCCAAAACATGGGCCGGCAGGCGCGACCGGGCACTGTTTACATTCCTCTATAATACTGGCGCGCGTGTGTCCGAGGCTATCGACCTTCGGATTGGCAGTGTCATTCTGGAGACTGCACCGGTCGTGCACCTGCATGGGAAGGGGCGCAAGCGCCGGAGCGTGCCACTCTGGAATGAGACCGCACGAACGCTGAAGCGATGGATTCAGGATCTTCATGATTGTGGACCGGATGCCTACATCTTTCCCAACAGTTCGGGGACGCGCCTATCCCGTTCCAGTGTGAGGCAGCGCCTCGACCTCGCCGTCGGCGCTGCCGGCGGAGGTGTTCCATCGATCCTGGCAAAGGCGATATCGCCGCATACCTTCCGACACACCACGGCGATGCATCTGCTGCAGTCCGGCGTCGACCTGACCGTGATCGCGCTTTGGCTCGGACACGAGGACATCAGCACGACGCATATCTACATGGAGGCTGACCTTGCGATGAAGGAAGAAGCGCTCAGCCGGCTTCAGCCGGTCAGCCCGACAGGTGTTCGCTACCGGCCGCCCGACAAGTTGATGGCATTCCTCCAAGCGCTTTAAGCTCGTTGCTCCCGGCGTGACGCCCGGGAGCGCACCCCAGCCGGGAGGCTAGGCGCAGCACTTCGACGTCGTGCTAGCTGGCCCGCAGCAGGACGATTTGGCCTGCTCCTCCGCCAGCCAGCGATCCCGCGGCTTGCAGCTTGCTGGTCGAGCGACAAGAGACACCTCGAAGGTGCCGGCGACGAGCCGCGGTGCTGACGCGCAGTAGAGGGCCATCGGCCGCTCTCCGTCGCTGATCTCGAACGTGAGTTTTGCAGTCGGCTCAAGCTGCACATGGTCGGAGACTTTGCGGATGATCGCCGCGAACTTGCCGGCCGGCATATGCGTCCGGTCATCTTCGTCGATATCCCAGAGCTGCACGAAGATCTCTGCCCAGGCTTCCGGGTTGGCGCCGCAATCGAGCGCCGAAAAAATCCCGGCCTTGACTTCGGTGACGTGGTAGCCCGCACGTACGGTATTGCCGTCATAGCTGAACACCAGCGGCGCATCTGGAGCCACGGCGAGGACATCGAGGAGATGGGCGAGACTGATGTCTGTCGAAATTGTCTTGTCGATCGCGTTCATGTGCGTTATCCCTCTATCCAATAGTTCAAGGATTGTTGAAATATGGATGAACGTCAAGCTCTTTCGTCATTCGCGGCGCTGTCCCAGGAGACCCGCCTTGCGATCGTCCGTGCTCTGGTCATTGCGGGCCCGGAGGGATTGGCCGCAGGTGTGATCGCCGAACGCATGGGCGTCTCCGCGACGAACGTCTCCTTCCATTTGAAGGAACTGGAGCGGTCAGGATTGATCTCCCAGCGAAGGGAGTCCCGCTCAATCATCTACAACGCGAGTTACGACGCGCTTGCCGATCTCGTCAAATTCCTGATGGAGGACTGTTGCGCTGGTCATCAGGTGATCAGAGAGAGTGTCGAGCGTGGCGGCGACTGCTGTAGCCCAGCCGGCAAGGATGACGTCGTTGCGTAGTTCCACAATCCCTGCAGGCATTGTCTCGGCTCTCGGCCTGACGCAGATCATCGGTTACGGCACGCTCTACTACAGCTTCAGCATCCTCGCCCCCGGCATGGCGGAGGATCTCGGCTTATCGCTGGCAGAGGTATTCGGTGTGTTCTCCGTGTCCCTGTTTATCGGCGGTCTGTCGGCCACCTATATCGGCAAGCAGATGGACCGGATCGGTGCCGCGACGATCATGACGGCAGGGTCAGCGCTCGCGGCATTGACACTTGCCCTTTGCGCCTGGTCGCCCTCAGTCGCAATCTTCGCCATCGCCATCATCCTGCTCGAGGTGTCATCGGGAATGGTGCAGTATCAGGCTGCATTCGCAGCTCTGGTTGAAAGCGATCCCCGCAGCGCTTCCCGCAGCATTACCTATCTTACGCTGATTGGTGGATTTGCCTCGACAATCTTCTGGCCGATCTCGTCAGCACTTACGGGATATCTCTCGTGGCGGGAAATCTATCTCGTCTTTGCGGCGCTGAACCTCTTCCTTTGCATGCCGCTGCACTTCTGGATCCGGAGTCTCGGACAGAATGCTGGCGAAACGACCATCCGCACACGCGAAACGGTGATCGGCGCGATCGCACCTCATGCAAGGCGCCGCGCCATGGTCATCGTCTCGTTGGCCTTCGCGCTCCTCGGCTTTACGCTCGCAGCCATCCTTGCCCATATGGTGCCGATGCTCGGCTCGATCGGGTTGGGGGCAGCCGCCGTCGTTATCGGTTCACTGTTCGGTCCTGCGCAGGTTCTGAGCCGCCTGATCAACATGGTCTTCGGGAAGAACCTGTCGCCGCCGGGACTTGCCGTACTTGCCGCCGTGCTGATCGTCTTCGGCGTCCTGATCCTGCTGGTGACGGGGAACTGGCTGCCGGGTGCGGTCGCCTTCGCCATCTGCCTGGGGCTTGGCTCCGGAATCAACAGCATCGCGCAGGGGAGTTTGCCGCTCTATCTATTCGGATCGGACGGATATGGAGCGATCACAGGCAAGATGGCGGCGGCTCGACTGGCGCTCGGAGCCGGAGCACCTTTCGCGTTCGCGGCGGCCATGGAGAACCTGGGCCTGAGCTTGTCGCTCATTGGAAACGCGTGTCTCGGCGCGGTCAGCATAGCGGCATTCGTTGCGGTGGCAGTATCCTGTCGGCGACCAGCCACCGCAACTGTCTAGAATTACTAGATCGACTTCAGCGAAACCCGCTTCTCCAGCTCGGCTGCGTCTTCCTTCCGCTCGCTGTAGCGATCGGTGAGATAGGACGAAACATCGCGGGTGAGGATAGTGAACTTCACCAGCTCTTCGCAGACGTCCACGACGCGGTCGTAATAGGACGACGGCTTCATTCGTCCTTCGGCATCGAATTCCTGAAACGCCTTGGCGACGGACGACTGGTTGGGGATGGTGATCATTCGCATCCAGCGGCCAAGAATGCGCAATTGATTGACGGCGTTGAAGGACTGACTGCCACCGGATACTTCCATCACCGCCAGCGTCTTGCCTTGCGTCGGCCGGACGGAACCGACCGAGAGCGGGATCCAGTCGATTTGGGACTTCATTATCCCGGTCATGGCACCGTGGCGTTCCGGGCTGATCCAGATGTGGCCTTCAGACCACTGGGTCAGTTCGCGGAGCTCCTGCACCTTGGGGTGGCTCACCGGAGATTCGTCCGGAAGCGGCAACCCGGCGGGATCGAACACGCGAACCTCGCATCCCAGCCGTTCGAGAAGCCGACGAACTTCGAAGGCAAGCAGACGGCTATAGGAAACCTCCCGCAGGGAACCGTAGAGAATCAAGATCCTGGGCTTATGTGTCGAGAACATCGGCCGGAGCGATTCCGGCTCGATGGGCTGAAGAAGCTGGTCGTGCAGTGCGGGGAAGGTATCAGACAATACGCTTTCCTTCCTGATCCAGAACCTGTTCGCCGTCTTCCTTGGTGAACGAACCTTTGAAGGCATCGGTCGGCAGGATGTCGAGTACTACCTCTGACGGGCGGGCAAGCTTGGTGCCGAGCGCCGTGACGACAAATGGTCGATTGATCAGGATCGGGGTCGCGAGCATCGCGTCCAGCAACTGGTCTTCGGTCAGGTCCGGATTGTCGAGACCGAGTTCGGCATAAGGAGTGCCCTTCTCGCGGATCGCGTCACGAACAGTCAGACCGGCGTCCCTAATCATCTTCGAGAGCTGCTCACGCGATGGCGGGTTCTGAAGGTATTCGATGACAGTAGGCTCGATCCCGGCTGCGCGGATCAGTGCCAACGTGTTGCGAGACGTCCCGCAGGCCGGATTGTGATAGATGGTGGCGTCCATAGTCAGGTCCTTTCGGTGATGGTGTTGCGGGAAACGGCGGGCGATGCCTCGTACCAGCCCTTTGAGCGGTTCACGATCCAGACGACTGAAAGCATGACCGGCACCTCGATCAGTACACCGACCACTGTGGCAAGTGCCGCGCCCGACTGAAACCCGAACAGGCTGATGGCGGCGGCGACCGCGAGCTCGAAGAAGTTAGAGGCCCCGATAAGTGCCGAGGGGCCAGCCACACAATGCTGCTCGCCTGAAATCCGATTGAGGATGTAAGCGAGGCCGGAGTTGAAATAGACCTGGATCAGGATCGGCACTGCCAGAAGTGCGATGATCGTAGGCTGCGCAATGATCTGCTCGCCCTGGAAGCCAAACAGCAACACCAGCGTCGCCAGCAATGCGACAAGCGACAGCGGCTGAAGCTTGGACAACAGCCGGTCCAACCCGGCGGTGCTCCCGCCGGCCAGCAGGGCACGCCTTAGAACCTGAGAGATCGCGACCGGAATCAGGATGTAGAGGGCCACTGAGATCATGAGGGTGTCCCACGGCACTGTGATCGCAGACAGACCCAGAAGCAGACCCACGATCGGTGCGAAGGCGACAATCATGATAGCGTCGTTGAGTGCGACCTGGGACAGGGTGAAATGAGGTTCGCCCTTCGTCAGGTTGCTCCAGACGAACACCATAGCCGTGCAGGGCGCGGCCGCGAGGATGATCAGGCCCGCGATGTAGGAGTCGATCTGGTCGGCAGGCAGGTATGGCCGGAACAGCCAGCCCACGAACAGCCAGCCCAACAGCGCCATCGAGAACGGCTTGACGGCCCAGTTGATGAACAGCGTCACGCCGATGCCGCGCCAATAGCTACCGACCTTCGACAGTGAGCCGAAGTCGATCTTGAGAAGCATCGGGATGACCATCAGCCAGATCAGCACGGCGACGGGAATGTTCACCTTGGCGATCTCGGCTGCGCCGATCGTTTGGAAAACGCTCGGCATCAGATGACCGAGCGCGATGCCGACGAGAATGCAGAGGAAGACCCAGACAGTGAGATAGCGTTCGAACGCGGACATCAGGCGCTCTTTTCCTGGCTGCTGGTCGACCCTTCCATCTGGCCGATCTGCTTTAGCTTCTGCTCAAGCGCAAGCTTGTCGATCGAAGACAGTGGAAGGCTTAGGAAGGCGCCGATGCGGTTCTTCAGAAAACGGGCGGCCTGTGCGAAAGCTCTCTGGACTTCGATATCCGTTCCCACGACTGCGGCCGGATCCTCGACACCCCAGTGCGCCGTCATTGGATGCCCCAGCCAGACAGGGCATGCTTCACCAGCCGCGCTGTCGCAGACAGTGAAGATGAAATCCATCTGCGGCGCGCCCGGCTCCGCGAACACATCCCAGTTCTTCGAGGAGAAACCGGTAGACGGATAGCCGAGCGCTTCCAGCTCCTTGATCGCATGGGGGTTCACCTCGCCCTTCGGATGGCTCCCCGCGGAGTAGGCTCGAAAGCGACCTTTCCCCTCATGATTCAGGATGGATTCGCCGAGAATAGAACGTGCGGAATTGCCCGTGCACAGGAAGAGCACGTTGTAGATCTTGTCGGTCATGGTCTTGTTCCGTTGTTAGGTCGGGGACCTGTTGAGCTTCATGATGGTCGCAGTCGATGGGCAGATGAAAGAAAGTTGGCGGGTCATGAGCACAGCCGCAGGTACAATGGCCCGCGACACCTCAGAGAAACCGATGGTCGAAAAAAAATGGCGCGGCACTCGTCGTCGCGAGATAGATGCCGCCGTTTACATCGAGACCTCGCAACGTTGCCTCAACGATCGCTCGGCCAAACCCACGACCGCGATGCGCCGGCAGCACTACAACGGACCGCAGCAGGTAATCGCCGCTGCACTGTTCGAGGCCGGCATAGCCGACAATCTCGTCGCCACCCGAAACGGCTTCAAAGAAGGTGCGGCCTCCATCTTCGATGTCATCGGTCGGAAGATCTGCGGCGTGCAGCGCTTCGCGGAGACGGGCATTGCTGCCGCGCACTTCGAGTAATGTGATCGCGCTTAACATCGCTTCGCCTCCGGAGCGCAGCAGAGCGTCAACTCCGCGATGAGGGGTGTGCAAAGCTCTGTCGATCCGCCGCAGCAGTCCTTCAGCAGAAAAAGTGTCAGGTCGCGCAGACCGTCGAGGTCGGCCCGATAGATGATTGATCGGCTCTGGCGCTCGCTCTTAACCAAACCGGCACGGGAAAGTGTAGCGAGGTGCGCCGACATGGTGTTCTGCGGGACCTCGAGCAGCCGGGCGAGTTCGCCTGCCGGAATACCGTCGGGTTCGTGCCGCACGAGTAGACGAAACGTCTCGAGGCGCGTGTTCTGAGCTAAGGCCGAAAGGGCCGTTATTGCAGTGATGATTTCCATATATCCAGAATAATAGATATTTTTAGGAAGTCAAGCGGACTTGCGGTTATTTAAATGCGTCCGGAGGCAGATCGAAATGTGCTAAGATCAGGCTAAAGAAAGCTTTCTCAAACTTTTTATGCGTCATGGATTGCCAAACAAGCTGCTGTGCAGCCTCTTTCTGGCCGGAAGCAAGAAGCGAGAACGCTCCAAGCAGAATGCGATTTGCATACGTCGTCGGCACCTTGTTCTGAGAAAAACGTGCAGGCTTGTCAAAGATGAGCTGAAGACCGGACACTGCGAACTGAAGTGACATACCGACCGAGTTGGGTACCTCCGAATGCTTGAGGTAGCCGTCGATACCATGATGGTCATTGGCAAGTATGAGAGCGGCGGTGCAAAATTAGACCACGGTAGCGGCGGGATTGTCCCGCTTCGGGCGGCGTAAAAGTCGGCCACCTATTTCTCTTCTGCAATGAGCGCAGGAGGGCCTGGGGATCTATACCGTGGAATTATATCTGAAGGTTCGACTGGCTTGCTCGGAAGGCATGAGCCGGCGTCAGGCTGCAAAGCATTTCAACATATCGCGCGACAGCGTTTCCAAGATGCTGTCCTATTCGACGCCACCTGGCTATCAGCGACAATCACCGATCCGGCGGCCCAAGCTGGATGCGTTTGTCTCGACGATCGATCACTGGCTGGACGAAGACAGACAAGTGCCGCGCAAGCAGCGCCATACGGCCAAGCGGGTGTTTGACCGGCTTCGAGACGAATGCGGGTTCACTGGCGGCTATACGATCATCAAGGATTACATGCGCGAGCGGGATCAGCGCCGCCAGGAAGTGTTCGTGCCGCTGTCGCATCCGCCCGGCCATGCGCAGGCCGATTTCGGTGAGGCGATGGTGGTCATCGGCGGTGTCGAGCAGAAGGCGCATTTCTTCGTGCTCGACCTTCCGCACAGCGACGGCTGCTACGTGCGGGCCTATCCGGCGGCAGTGGCCGAGGCCTGGGTCGATGGCCATGTCCATGCGTTCGCTTTCTTCGGCGCCGTGCCGCAATCGATCGTCTACGACAACGACCGTTGCCTGGTGGCGAAGATTTTGCCTGACGGCACCCGCAAGCGCGCGACGTTGTTCAGCGGCTTCCTGTCCCACTACCTTATCCGGGATCGCTATGGCCGTCCCGGCAAGGGCAACGACAAGGGGAACGTCGAGGGTCTCGTCGGCTATGCCCGGCGCAACTTCATGGTACCGATCCCGCAGTTTGCGACATGGGAGGCGTTCAACACCTTTCTGGAGGAGCAGTGCCGGAAGCGCCAGCGCGACAGGCTGCGCGGCGAGAGCGAGACGATCGGCGAGCGCTTGCGGCGCGATCTGGCTGCCATGCGCGCCTTGCCAGCCTCGCCATTTGATGCCTGCGACCAGGCAAGTGCCAAGGTGACGGCGCAGTCGCTGGTGCGCTACAAGACCAACGACTATTCCGTCCCGGTCGCCTATGGCCATCAGGATGTGTGGGTGCGCGGCTATGTCAACGAAGTGGTCATTGGTGGCCGTGGCGAGATCATCGCCCGCCATCCTCGGTGCTGGGAACGGGAAGACGTCGTCTTCGATCCTGTCCATTACCTGCCGCTGATCGAGCAGAAGATCAATTCGCTGGATCAGGCAGCGCCCCTCCAGGGCTGGGACTTGCCGCAAGAGTTCGCTACGCTGCGCCGGTTGATGGAAGGCCGCATGGCCAAACACGGCCGGCGTGAGTACGTGCAGGTCCTCCGCCTGCTGGAGAGCTTCGAACTCGCCGATCTGCATGCGGCGGTGAAGCAGGCGATCCAGCTTGGCGCCATTGGCTTTGACGCCGTCAAGCATCTGATCCTGTGCCGGGTGGAACGCCGGCCGCCCAGACTGGACCTGTCCATCTACCCGTATTTGCCGAGGGCGACGGTCGAGACGACATCGGCGAAGGCGTATATGCGTCTCCTGTCGTCGGATGCGGGAGAAGTCGCATGAACACCCAAGCACCCGAGATCCTTCTCACCCATTATCTCAAAACCCTGAAGCTGCCGAGTTTCCAGCGCGAGTACCAGAAGCTGGCCCGGCTGTGCGCCACCGAAGGCGTCGATCATGTCGGATACCTCACCCGGCTTGCCGAGCGGGAGATGATCGAACGGGACCGTCGCAAGGTCGAGCGTCGCATCAAGGCGGCCAGGTTCCCGGTCGTCAAAAGCCTCGACAGTTTCGACTTCGCCGCCATCCCAAAGCTGAACAGGATGCAGGTGCTGGAACTGGCGCGCTGCGAATGGATCGAGCGCAGGGAGAACGTTATCGCTCTCGGCCCCAGCGGCACGGGCAAGACCCATGTGGCGCTCGGCCTCGGCCTGGCCGCCTGCCAGAAGGGCCTGTCCGTTGGGTTCACGACAGCGGCCGCACTGGTCAGCGAGATGATGGAGGCGCGCGACGAGCGGCGTCTCATCCGGTTCCAGAAGCAGATGGCCGCCTACCAGCTGTTGATCATCGATGAACTGGGCTTCGTGCCGCTGTCAAAGACCGGCGCGGAATTGCTGTTCGAGCTGATCTCGCAACGATACGAGCGAGGCGCGACCCTGATCACCAGCAACCTTCCTTTTGACGAATGGACGGAAACCTTGGGGTCCGAGCGCCTGACCGGCGCTTTGCTCGACCGCATCACCCATCACGTCAGCATCCTCGAGATGAACGGCGACAGCTATCGTCTCGCCCAAAGCCGCGCCCGAAAGGCCGGCTGACGCCCTTCGAAAATCGCAACGCGCGCATGAGACCCCCGCTCGGGCCTAAGCCCTCCCGGCGGTCTCATGCGCGCGCCACAAGTGGCCGACTTTTGCGCCGCCGCGTGGCAGGATTTTACTCCGCCGTTGACAGGCAAGTACGTGCGCGAGAATAATTGCACCGGTCTTGCTTTGATGCTGCGCGCGCTCGCCGCATGCGCTTCCTTCGTATCGGCATAGAGTATCGTGGTGTTTGAAGAAAGAAAATCCCGATAGACGTTCAAGGCTAAGATCGTCAGCGTACATGAACTCCGACGTGTAAGTCCCATTCCAGTACCAGGTACCGTTCCAAAAGCGCAGCGGGCCTTTGTCCCTGTGCGGATCGTAAGGAGTGGATGCTGCGGGCGGAGGCGTCAACGCCGGGTCACAAATCAATATACGGAAGGCGGTCGGGTTGTAGGCTTCGATTGCTTCGATCCAGTAGAAGTTCTTTCCAGCGATGAGTTCTTCCCATTTGAAATGAAAGCCTACCGTCCCATACATCGATCCGCGATGCCAATGATTGGCCGACGACCACACGACGGGGAGCCTTGCAGTATTCAGTCGGCTCTCGTCATATACAAGCCGGGCGGAAATCTTCTTATCATCGATCGTACGGACTGCTTCACGGACATGCATGATCGTGAAGACCTCTTTTAGCTCCCAGGTCTTCCCATACGCAGGAGGCGGTAGCGTTGCCTCATAGTCATCCCACTCTGGCACGCGAAAACCCTTCCTGATGTCGTGGTGTTGTCGTCCACCATCTACAAATATTGCTGTTTCCAGACAATACCTTGGTCCATCGAATAGGAGCAACGCGATTGCCAATCCAATTTGCTTTCAATGCACGCGAGATCTCGCCGCCAGCGTCGCCCCGCGCTCCTCATTACCAAGATTATGTTCATGCCGCTCGGCCAAAGCTCCTCGCGCTGATGGCCCCCCAGCCTGAGGTGAACATAAGTCACCACGGCTCATATTCATGCACGATCTCAAGATCGTCTTCGTCATCGAGTTCGTCGGACGGAAGGACGCCGAATTCGTCCCCGGATTTGAACAGGGTGACGGGAACCATGAGGATGCGGGAAAGCGAAAATGCGTGGCTTTGGGCGAGTGCAAGATCCTGTGCCATGTGAGAAACCTCCGTCCGGAGCGGGCCGATCCCGCTCGATGGCTCCTCAAAGGACCGGGGACGGTCGCGATCACCGCGAAGACGAAGGCGGAGCGGCGGCAGCTTGCTAGCCGACCCCGATAGTGGGTTGATCGACGGAGATCCGGGCCTGGTCCAGGACGCCATCCATAAAGAGCGGGATTGGTTTGCTTCGGCGGGAATTGAGGTGTCCGGCAGAGATCGATCACGGAAGCCAGCTCAGCATTTGTTGCCGAGCATCTGTTGACCAGCCCAGAAGTCAGCGACGGCCCGCTTTCGCGTGATCGGACAAGGCTTTGAGAACAGCGAAGTCCATCTCCGCGCGTGGCTCTATCCGGACTATCTCACTGGCGACTTTCGACCAGTGCCAGAACTCGTCGGGATCACCACTGGACCGGCTATCGAACGCACGGCGTTGTGCTTCGTAGTGAGATCCGGCTGGATCCGAAATTGCGAGAAGCCTGGCATCAGCCTGCCATCGCCGCCGTATTGCCCGGCGATGTGCGAGCCATCGTGTGAGGAAGCGGATCATCAATCTCTCGAGACCGGTGGCGACAGGGGTAAGTTGCCACAAAATCCGAATGATAGGGAGATGGTAGTATCTTTTCTATTTCAATATCTTAGAGAAAATCGCATAAGCATATTTATGGAACTAATTGTATAGCCATCCAGTGTACGGTTCTGATTTTCCAATCGAACCATCATCGAGATAATTATTATCCAGTTTCCAGAAGAATGCAAAGTGCTGAAACAATATAGCGCTTGACCATATCCCCTCCAGGGGGATAGCACCGCCGCATGACAGATCAAGCGCACATGCACGAAACCCATCCGGATATCATCAAGCGGCTGAAACGCGCTGAGGGCCACCTGCGCAGCGTGATCGCGATGATTGAGGCGCACCGTCCCTGCGTCGATATCGCCCAGCAGCTTCATGCGGTGGAAAAGGCCGTCTGCCAGGCAAAGAAGGCATTGATACAGGATCACTTGGATCATTGCCTCGAGGATGCAGTCGGGAGCCTCGGCAGCGAGCAGCGCCGCACGATCGACGAGTTCAAGACGATCACGAAATACTTGTAACAGGGCCACCTCATGAACCAGACATTTCTGCTCTCCATCATGGCAACCGGCTTTGTCGTTGCATTCGCACACGCAGCCATTCCGACCCATTGGCTGCCCTTCGTGCTGGCCGCCCGCGGGCAACGCTGGTCCAGATCGAAGGCACTCGCGGTCGTGGCTCTTTGCGGCCTCGGCCATGTGCTGTTCACGACGGCTCTCGGGGTCCTGCTTGTCTGGCTGGGAATCGAGACCAGCAAATGGACAGGAGATATTTTTCCATGGATCGCCGGTGGGGCCTTGGTTCTGTTCGGCCTCTATTACCTCGTTCGTCAAGCGCAAGGCCAAGGACACGGGCATCACCATTTCGGCAAGGGGCACAGCCATGAAGGGGAAGATAACCACGGCCATGATCATTCACACGATACAGGACACAGCCACGTAAACGGCGGTCATGCCGGTCATGGTCACGACGAAGCAAAACGGATCGATACGGGCCATGGCGTCCTGATCCTGGACATCTTCGAGGAAGGCGTTCCGCCCCGGTTCCGGGTGAAGCCTGAAGGCAAAAGCATGTTGCTTCCCAAACAGGGCACGCTTTCGGTGGAAACCGTCCGTCCGGATGGGACGCACCAGACATTTCAATTCCTCGACAAGGGTGATTTTCTGGAATCAATCGATGAAATTCCCGAACCGCACGAATTCCGGGCAATAATAGTCTCGCTCTCGCACGGAAGCCACGCGCATGAACACGCGATCGATTTCGAAGAGCACGCCCAAGGCCCACACAAGGCCGCTGCGGCTGTTGTCAGCAAGCCAGGCGCTGCAAAATCGGCGCCGGCAAAATCGGATCGCACCGTTATCCTCGGACTTTTTACGCTGTTGACGTTTTCGCCCTGTGAAGGATTCCTACCCGTCTACGTCTCCGGCATTGCCTTCGGTTGGGCCGGGTTCATCCTCCTCAGCGCGGTTCTGGCGTTTGCGACCATCGCTGGCATGGTGGTTTTCACATGGCTGACCCTGACCGGCACGGAGCGTCTGAAGCTCGGTTTTCTCGAACGTTACGAGAGCGGCATTCTGGGAACGATGATCTTGCTTCTGGGCATCGGCATCATCTTCTTCGGTTTCTAGGCGCGCGAAAACCTCGTTCCGGTTGCTCTGCGGCCCCAGAAATCATGCCGTTTCATCACGGCTCGGAGCGAAAGTCGGCTTGCCGTTTACCTTCGCATCGCTCGCGATCATGGCCGCAGTCGCGCCTGTCGCGGCGACGCGCCTGTGGCCTGCCAATGACCCGGATGAAATCGAACACGTCCACAATGCGCTTGATCCCGACCATCCCGAGGCCGTAGCGTTGGTTTCCCGCTAAACAACGCTACCAGACATTTAAGCACGACCGCGTAGGATCGATGGTCTTGCGAATTTTTTGGATTCGGCAACGCGGCAACTACTCCCAGAGGGATATTCCCTCTTGGGTTAAGGCTCGTTGCACAGCAGCCCGCTCCTCCAGCCGACGTGCATGAGAGGTCCAAGCGGGATAGGTATTTCGCATGTCAACGGCCATACGATTTCCCCACCTGTAGAAGACGAGCAAATACGGATCAACGATTGAATAGGACTCTCCTACGGCCCAATCTCGGTCGTCAACTTGGATTCTATAAGCGCAAACGCGGAAGCCAAGTGCTCCTCTCCTTTATGAACCAAGGGCTCGTACATCGATTGATCCGGTAAGAAAAAGTCGGCGCGCCAGATCATTCGGACGGCGACCGCGTGAACCGCACTCGATAGGCAGTTAAACCATTCGATGGAACGGATGATGTTTTCTGCATCCGCTCCCAGGAGCCGCGCGTCTGGATTCGTCAGGCCTAGGTGAAATAAGATTGCCGGCGCTTCAGTGAGAGAGTTCAGTTGGACGATGACAATGTACAGACAGGCCTCGAGCTTTGGTGTCCGCCGCGATGGAGGCACCGCTTATTCCGGCGGCGTTACCCGATACTACGATCCATTGCTCGAAAGGTCACAGTCTGGTCACCTAGCCCTGAAGAAACCATCGCCCGCATGGACCGTGCTTTGCGCGAATTCCGTATCCGCGGCGTCGCCACGAACCTGACCTTCCTTGAAGCGATCATTTCGCACCCGAAGTTCAAGGATAATACCTATACGACCCGGTTCATCGACACCACGCCGGAACTGTTCCAGCAGGTGAAGCGCCAGGACCGGGCCAGCAAGTGCTCACCTATCTCGCCGATGTCACCGTCAATGGACATCCCGAAGCCAAGGGTCGCCCAAAGCAGGAACGCCGATGCTGCCAAGTCGGTCATCCCGCGCATCAAGGGCGAGATCGTCGACGGCACCAAGCAGAACCTCGATGCGCTCGGCCCGAAGAAATTCGCCGAATGGGCGCGCGCCAAAAAGCGCGTGCTGCTTACCGATACGACCATGCGAGACGGTCATCAGTCGCTGCTCGCCACGCGCGTGCGCACTTATGATATCGCCCACATCGCCGGCACCTTATGCCCGCGCCTTGCCGAACCGGTTTTCACTCGAATGCTGGGGCGGCGCGACCTTTGACGTCTCGATGCGTTTCCTCACGGAAGATCCGTGGCAGCGTCTTGCCAAGGTGCGCGAAAAATGCACAGAATCTGCTTCTGCAGATGCTGCTGCGCGGCGAAAACGGCGTCGGCTACAAGAACCATCCGGACAAGCGGCCGTTTCCGTATCGCGTTTGAGTCCAATGTCAGGATCGGAGCCATTGCAGCAATTCGGATCCAAGAAGCTGCGCGTTCAATTGCTCGTCGGAGAGTTCGACGAAGCCGTCGAGGTCGCGCACGATGACGACGCCGGTGTTCTTGAAACGCTTGGCGATCGTTTCGAGGAACTTGAATTCCACGGTATGCTCGCAGGCGCCCATGAACAGGAAATACACCTGGTCGCCGCGCTTCTCCGATTCCTCGAGAACCCACATGGTCCGTTCTTCATCCGAAGGATCGTTCTCACCATCGGTAACGAAAATGACGACCGACCGTTTCTTTGCCGAAACCGGCGCTTCCTTGGTGCTCCCGCCGAAGAACCGGCTGAAGAAGCCTTCGCGTTCCTTTTCGCGTGGCAACCACCCGAAATGCTGCAGATTGCGCTCCAGCACATAGCTGTAGGTGGTCCCGCCCTTCCAGCCTGGCACTTTGTCGATCACGTTGCGGACGATGTAGTTCTCGCAATCGTCCGGAGTGACCGTTCCGACATGGTGAACGTGGCCCTTGCCGTTGCTGAAGCTGAAGACGTCCACCTTTCCGTCGGGGTCGAGCACCATGCCGTAGGGCACCAGCCGTGCGACGAGCTTGCTTGTGGTGCCTTCCTCATGCTCGTGCTCGAAAGAGCCCGAAACGTCCATGTCGAAGATCAGTTCGGCCTTGATGTCAGCCGCGACACCCGCCTTGTCGAGAGAAAGACGCAGCGTTTCCGCCGACTTCTTGAGGTTGAGTTGCAGTGCCATGGCCGATCGGTCCTCACTCTTTGAGTTGCTGAAGGATGTTCCGAAGCTGATAGGAAAGTTCGCCGGCTTCGGTCGGGGTCAGCTTGCGGTTGTTCTCCAGCATCGTCGTCAGCGACGCGATGCTTCCCAAAAAGCCTGGAACCATGACGAGCGCCACATTCTGGATCGCCCCGATGAGCCGGATCGGCTGTTCGATCTGCACGTCGCGCATCGAGGCGCCGCTGCGGATCTGCGCCACGGTTTGCGTCAGGCTCATGGCCCGCTCCAGGAAACGTTGCGAGAGCGGCGGCCGGCTCACGCGCAGATGGTCCGACAGAAAGGACGCCGCGAGTGCCGAGGCCTCGGCTTCGTCCCCCATGCCCTCGATCCGGCGGGCGTGCTGTTCCAGCGTCTCCTTGAATGACAAGAGTAGCTCAAGCACCTCGCCCATCAGCCGGACCAGTTGGTCGAGCTCGATGCGCGCCGCTTGGAGCTCGCCAGCTGTGTCAATCCTGCTATTCGCCTTCTTGAAATACTCGCCGAAAATTCCAGCCGCTGCAGGGGCACCGCAGACGGCCTTGATGTCGATCGCGCCAAGGATGTCGGTCATTCGGCCGATATATCCCGTCGCCTTCTTCAGCACATCGGCCTGCGAGAGTTCGAGCGTGCGCGACACCAGGTCGCTGTAATCCTGCTGGAGGCGATGGCCCCAAAGGACCGCCTGCCTGTCCCGCGCGCTTTCGACCACGAACGACTGTATCAGCCGGAGCGCCTGCTCCAGCACCTCAGGTCTCGCCAACGGCGACAGTTTCCGAATGTCGGAAAGCTCGACTGCGATCCGCTTGCGTTCCACGCCGGGGATCGCAGTCGGCTTTGCCACCAGCGGCATCTGCGCGGACCGTCCAGTTTTCGCCGTCGCAGTCGCACTGTCGTTCCGGGTACTGGCGGGCGCCACAATTGTTGGCTTGGCGGGCGCATCAGTCCCAGCCGCTTCGCCTGGCTCGGCCCTTGGCGTCCGTGACCGCTCAGCCGGCGGAACGATCACCGTGGGGCGAAGCCTGCCCTGGCGATCATCCGGCATGGTACCACGCGAGGGAGGGGCTTTGTTCTGGGGCATCGCTCTCTCAGGAAAAGTGCGCGAGAACGTCGTTGAACGTGCCGGTGAAGCCTCGGCCGACGGCCGCGTATTCCCAGCCCTCGGGGCCGAGCAATATGCTGCCTAGTTGGACGACATTGAACTCTTTGAATTCGTCCGACAGCTTGTAGGCGCCGAGTTGCTTCCCACTGCCGTCCGACAGTGTGATGGTGCAGACGTCGATGTCGCCGAACGCCGCTTCCTCCTCCTGTTCGGCGCCCTGCTCGGTCTCGTGGCTGCCCCCATGTTCGGCTTCATGGACGGTGACGAAGATCGGTATCTCGTTGACCCCCGCCGGCAGCTTGGAGCCGTCAATGACTATGGTCTCGGTGTTGTTCTGCACTCTCTTGTCACCACTGTGGAACAGCCCACCGCTGGGCGTCTGGAAAGATCCTTCGGGGTTTGACGGCAAGGTGCCGCCATTCGGGTTCATCCGCGTGGTATTGTAGGTCGACAGCACGCTGGTAAGTTCCCTCACCTTCGCGCCGTTCCCGTCACTCCGCGCCTCAAGCGCGTGAACGTCGACATCATCGGCGTGGTCGGCATCGCACATCCACTCAACCTTCACGGTGAACTGCGCTCCCTTGTTGAGGGAAAGCTTGAGCTTTGGCGTCGCGGTGCCGGGCTTTTCAAGGGAAAGGGTCAGCATGCTTGTGAAACTCCTGTGATCTGACTGCGCCCATGTTTGGGCGCGGGGAAGCCGGCGAGCGCGTTACCGCGACGACAGGGCGGCAAGCTCCTGACGGGCGGCGGCGAATTTCTGCCGCGCCTGCTCGAATTTTTCCTCGGTCGACTTCTTCGCCGCCGCGACGAGGCCGTGGATCTCGCTGGTGGTGGCGATGATCTGCTCGATCTGCTGTGCCTGCGCAAGGCGGTTGTCGCCCGGCGCCTGCGCGGCGGTGACCGCGATGTCTTTCAGGGCGCGGCCGCGCATCTCGGTCAGCTGCTTGTCGAGCTTGGCCTGGCGGCCGGCCAGCTGCTGCACGCTCTTCACCGCGAACGCGCCATGGATCGACAGCAGCGTCATTTTGATCGACGCGAACCGCGACGCCACCGTGGTGGCGGTCTCCTGCAGGGTCGCAATGCCGGCCTGTTCGATCTGCTGAATCACCAGCTGGTCGGCCGGCAGCCGCGTGTAGGTGCCTTCCAGCGCCAGCGCGCGGCTCTCGATCAGCCGCAGCCTGTCCTTGAACTCCATCATTCTGGTCTGCGCCACCGGATCGGCCGGATTGAGCTGCGCCTCCTCGTCGGCGACATAGGCGCGCGCCTTGTCGAGGAAAGCGCGGGCGACTGCCGCAGCCACGGTGAAATCGCTGAAATGCGCGCCATAGCTCTGCTTCAGGGCATCGAGCGCCTGCAACTCGCCGAACAGCTTCTGCATTTCGCCGGAAAGTTCGCCTTCGAGCTTCATCATCCGGTCAGCGAGCGTCCTGGTTCGTCCGGTGATAAGGTCGCCGATTTCCGCCAGAAATTCCGCCGCGACCTCCTCCGGCCGCTTGCCGCGAAACCTTCCCAGCAACGAACTCAGGAAACCCGGTTTTTCGCCGTTCTGGAGCTTGTCGAGGATTTCCGGGAGATCGGCATCCTCGACGCCCTGTTCGAGACGGCCGAACAGCGCGAAGACGGCGGCCGCGCTGTTCTTGTCGAGCCGTGCCAAGAAGCCGTCCAGCGTCCGCTGCAATGCCTGCTCGGCCTCCAGACCGATCCTGATGACGTCGCCCGACTGCATGGCGGGAAAGTCGAGAGCGGCAAGCGCCTTCTCGGCTTCCAGCACTTGCGCCTCGCTGAGCACAATGGCCCCCGTGTTCATCGGTATCGCCGGAACGGTACTTTTCGGTGGCTCGCCAGTAAGGAGGCTGGGGGAAGAGTCGATGATTGTCGGTTTCATGACTTGATCCTCCTCAACATACATTTCTTGCTTGACGTGAGAGGAGTATCTCTTATCGCTGAAGCATCCAAATCGCAAGTCGATACGATTCTGCGGGTCAAGCGGCGAGCGCTGCCTTATCCGCCGCCAGCGCTACGTCCGTGGCCGTCAAGGTGAGGCCGGCCCGCACAGCGAGATCGTCGGTGATGCTTTTCAAACATACGTGATGTGGTCGGCCTCTCCGCCACCGCCGACCCATGCCATCGTGTTGTCTGTCGATGAGAAGAGCAAGAGTCAGGAGCTTGATCGCACACAGGGGCGACATCGGAAATGGTCGGTCTCGCAGAGTTTGTGATTGGCCAGCGCCCGGATCACATAGCAATCCTCGACTTGCGTTCCGTGGCAGTGGCTGGTGATCCGCTCCAGCTCTGTCTCTAGTTTTCTAAGTCTGACGATCTACTCGCGCACCTCCGCAAGCTGAGTCGCCGCGATCCGCTCGGCATCGGCGCACGGCCGCTCCGGATGCTGGCTAAGGTCGATCAGTTCCCGGATCGCTTCAATCGTGAGCCCAAGTTCTCTGGCATGGCGGATGAAGGAGAGACGCTCCTGCTCACGCCCACTGTAGCGCCGCTGATTGCCCTCTGAGCGCTCGGCGGGTTCAGCACGCCCATCTGTTCATAGTAGCGGATAGTCGGTATTTTGACGCCAGTCGAGGGTGATAGATTTCCAATGGTCAGCATGAATGGTCTCCGATGGGAACTGAAGTGACTAGAGATCTGGCGATGAAAGCAGGCGTCGTCAATATGTAGGTGCATAACGCATGCAGGGGCGCTTCACTTGCAGAAAGCGGAACTGCTCTACTGCCGGCTGTTGGACGATCGGTAACGAATCGTGAAGCGTGTCCCTTGAACCTCTAGGTACTCGAGATCCCATACTCTCTTTTGCGCTCGCCAATCCCTTTGGCGGATAACGCCGAAAACATCAGGAGACGACGATGAACGATCTTGCGACCCCGGACGTGCAGGACAAAGCACAGGGGCTTCTTTGCCCGGCTTGCAGGGTCAATCTTGTCATGAGCGAGCGTCAGTCGATCGAAATCGACTATTGCCCGAACTGTAGGGGCGTCTGGCTGGACAGAGGAGAACTCGACAAGATTATCGATCGCAGCCTTACCGCTGAACCCCCGGTTGCTCAGCGTTCGGGGATCGCAAAGTCGCAGCCGTTCGCGCCGCACTATCCCGCTGAGGATCATCGTGACGGCGGCCATGGTTCCGGCCATGGTGCCCACGGGCAGAACCGCCGTCACGGATCGTTCCTGGGGCGGCTCTTCGACTAGATGGAATAGGCTTCACCAAAAGAGTTTGTCTCAATCGCTTATTCAAAAAGACAAGGAGCTAACATATGGGCGCTGGCCATTCTCACACGGCGGCACGTCCCACAGGCACATCCGCTGGGCGGCACAAAAGCAGGCTGGCGACGGCCCTGGGACTGACGGTAGCGTTCATGCTGGTCGAGGTCGTCGGCGGTCTCTGGACGGGCAGCCTGGCGCTTTTGGCGGATGCGGCCCATATGCTGACGGATGCCGGTGGGCTGGCTCTGGCGCTGATCGCGATCCGGTTTTCAGAACGACCCGCGACGCCGCAAAAGACCTATGGCTATGTCCGCATGGAGGTTCTCTCCGCGCTGGCAAACGCAGTGATTCTCATGTTGCTGACCATTTACATTTTCTATGAGGCGTATGAGCGGTTTGTCGATCCACCCCAAATTCTCGGCGGTCCTATGCTGATCGTCGCCGTCATCGGCCTGACAGTCAACCTGATCAGCATGAAGCTGCTTTCCGCCGGATCGTCCGAAAGCCTGAATGTCAAGGGAGCATATTTCGAGGTGCTCGGCGATATGCTGGGATCACTCGGCGTCATCGTTGCCGCCGGTGTGGTGATGCTGACCGGTTGGTCGCTTGCAGATCCAATCATTGGTGCCGCCATCGGGCTGTTCATCCTTCCCCGGACATGGGTTCTCCTCAAGCAAGCCGTTCATATCCTCATGGAGGGTACGCCACCGGAAATTGACATGTCTCTGCTGGAAGTGAAGCTAATGGGCATTCCCGGCGTCGAAGCCGTCCACGATCTGCATGTATGGACAATCACATCTGGACTGGATGCCATGAGCTGTCACCTCGTCGTTACCGATATGGCGGAGGTCCGTTCGATCCTCTCCAGCGCCCGCAGCACGATGGAAGAAAGCTTCGGCTTGTCGCACGTTACGATCCAAGTGGAGGATAAGGTTATGCGTGAGGCGGAAGGCGAGATGAAAATCTAGCGGTGCCGATCTGTTCGGCCAACCGCACAACTCCATCAACCGAGCTAAGGACGTCGACATGTATGAACGCGACAGAAGCGCAAGACAATACGGCCATCCGCCCTGGCAGCCAACGACAGGCGGACGCCCGACGAAAGCCGGCGGGCCGGTGGTCTGGTTCGTCATTGTTATCGGGCTCGCCCTCTGGTCGTTTCTGGCGTGGATCGGCTACGTCTCTGCCGAAGGGATTCTGAACTGGATCGCCGGCAACGCCTATACCGTTGTTGAAAACGGCAAGACCATCGCCGGGGCAGCGGGCGTCGGTAAGGACGCCATCACTGTCATTGAAGGCCTCAATCTCGGCGATTTGGCAGGAAGCGCGATTGCCTTGCTAAAGATCGTTCTGAAGCCCGCCATTATCGTCGTCTGGGCGATCGGTGCATTGGTGCTGGTCGCTGTTCCCCTGATCCTGGCGAAGGCACGGCGGTTCTTGGTCGGCTTACGCCGCTGATCCGGCGGATGGTCTTCGTGCTGTCCGCCAATTTAGTTAAGCAGGAACAGATTTTCCACTTGTAGCTCTAGTCGCTTGAGGTCCTATGGTGGCGGCATTGAATTCAAGGATATCCCATGACCGAGCCAGTAAAGACACGATTCAGAGTGAGTGGTATGGATTGCGCATCCTGCGCGACGAAGATCGATACGGCCGTCAGGCGAATGCCCGGCGTCGAGGATGTCTCGGTTTCGGTGACCACCGGCACGATGACGGTGACGCATGGCGAAAGCAGTGACCTGACGGCGATCGGCAAGAAAGTCTCCGGGCTCGGATACAATGTAGTTCCTATCGCCGATAAAGCCACTGCTGCCCCGGTCGCAAAGGCTGCGCATGTGCATGGCCCGGGCTGTAGCCATGACCACGGCGCCGGTTCGCACGACCACGCGGGTCATGACCATGACCGGCATGATCATGACGACCACGATGGCCACGATCACGGTGGTCACGGTCATGACGACCACGATCACGCAGGTCATGATCGCAATCAAGCAGGCAAAAACGAGAGCCCCGTTACCCCGCTTGTCGAGGCGCCGCAGATACGATTCAGGGTCGGGGGCATGGATTGCGCGTCCTGCGCAACAAAGATCGACACGGCCGTCAGGCGGATGCCCGGTGTCGAGGATGTCTCGGTTTCGGTCACAGCCGGTACGATGACGGTGAAGCATGATGGGACAAGCGATCTCGACGCGATCGGCAAGAAGGTCGCAGGGCTGGGCTATTCGGTTGTGTCATTGGCTGCCGATGAAAACAAATCGAAGGCCGCGTCCGTGGATGCGGGCGACAATCGTGATCATTCCGGCCATGCTCATGGCAAGGCTGGCGGCGAACCGGAAAGCCTGCACGGGCATGACCATGGACCGATGAGCGGCCCGTGGTGGAAAAGTAAAAAGGGGCGCTTGACGATCGTTGCCGGTGGTGCGCTGGTTTTAGCCTATGGGATAGGCCATCTTTTTCCGGCCATTGCCTTCTTTGCCTTTACGGCTGCGATGCTCGTCGGCCTTATACCCATCGCACGACGCGCCGTGATGGCGGCGTTGGCCGGAACGCCGTTTTCCATTGAAATGCTGATGACAATCGCGGCTGTCGGCGCGCTGTTTATCAATGCGACCGAAGAGGCGGCTGCGGTCGTGTTCCTGTTCCTGGTCGGCGAACTGCTGGAGGGCGTTGCCGCAAGCAAGGCACGCGCGAGCATCCAGTCCCTGACGGAACTGGTTCCGAAGAACGCTCTGCTGGAGGAGAACGGGCAGACGCGCGAAGTGCCGGCGGAAAGCCTCGCCGTTGGCGCGGTCATTCTCGTGCGTCCGGGTGACCGGATCTCGGCCGACGGCGTGATCGTCTCCGGCGAAAGCTCGATCGACGAAGCGCCGGTGACGGGCGAAAGCACACCGGTCGCCAAGGGTTTGGATGACAAGGTTTTTGCAGGCACGGTCAATGGGGATGCAGCACTTCGAGTCCGCGTCACTGCCGCCGCCGCCGACAACACCATTGCTCGTGTGGTCAAGCTCGTCGAGGAAGCGCAGGAATCGAAGGCGCCGACAGAACGGTTCATCGACAGCTTCTCCCGCTACTATACGCCGGCTGTGGTCGTGGTTGCCGCACTCGTCGCGACCATTCCGCCGCTGTTCATGGGCGGCGTCTGGTCGGAATGGGTTTACAAGGGCCTTGCCATTCTGCTGATCGGCTGCCCTTGCGCTTTGGTCATATCGACACCAGCAGCCATTGCCGCCTCGCTTTCCGCCGGGGCGAGGCGCGGGCTTCTTCTCAAGGGTGGCGCGGTTCTCGAAACCCTCGGAAAGCTGACGGCCATTGCGCTCGACAAGACGGGCACTCTGACCGAAGGCAAGCCAAAGGTCACCGACGTGATCGCCTTCGACCGCAATGAAGCCGATGTGCTGCGCTTGGCCGCAGCGCTCGAAACCGGGTCCAGCCATCCGCTGGCCATGGCCATTCTCGGCAAGGCCGCGGAGGAAAAGGTTCAGGTTCCGGCGGCCGAAAATGCAAAAGCTCTCGGTGGCAAAGGTGTGACCGCGACCGTTGAGGGTATCGAGATTTTCCTCGGATCGCCGAAGTCGGCAGCCGATCGGATGCCGTTGTCGAACGATCAATTGACGCTGATCGCCAGGCTGAATGACGAGGGCAAAACTGTGTCGGTGCTGATTGTCGGCGATATGCTTGCCGGTGCCATCGCCATGCGGGACGAGCCACGGGCGGATGCGAAGGCCGGGTTGAAGGCACTGGCCGATGTGGGCATCAAGACCGTCATGCTGACGGGCGACAACGCGCGCACGGCGAAGGCGATCGGCGCTCAGCTTGGCATTGAAGTTCGCGCCGAGCTGATGCCGGAAGACAAGCAACGCATCGTCGGCGAACTTCAAAAGGAAGGCTACGTGGTCGGCAAGATCGGCGACGGCATCAACGATGCGCCGGCGCTTGCGGCCGCCGATGTCGGCATTGCCATGGGGGGCGGCACGGATGTGGCGCTCGAAACAGCCGATGCAGCTATCCTGCATGGCCGCGTCGGCGACATTGCCGAGATGATCGATCTTTCGAAAAGAACGATGCGCAACATCTTCCAGAACATCACGCTTTCGCTGGGATTGAAGGCGGTGTTTCTCGTGACCACGATCATGGGCATAACCGGCTTGTGGCCGGCGATTTTGGCGGATACCGGCGCAACCGTTCTGGTGACGATCAACGCGCTGCGTCTCCTTCGCCCCATTAAATCCTAAGCATTTCAAAGCGGATTCACTCACTCCATGACGCTCGAAACCAATCTGTCACGGCGCGGCTTTCTTATTGTTGCCGCGTCGTCTGTTGCAACGCTGGCGGGTTGCGCAACCTCATCACCCGAAGGCCGCATTGCCCCCTTACCGGTAGTGGTCAAGCGGCCCGTCGGCCCGCCAACCTCAGCTGAACTTGAAGCTATGTACGGGCCACTTCAGGACGGTGGGTTTCTCATTCCGGCAACGCCATATCAGCAGATCGACCCGACATTCTATCGCCAGCGGGTCATCGACCCGACGGGAGAGGCGCCCGGAACCGTCATCGTCGATACGCCTTCACGTTTTCTCTATGTCGTTGAACCGGGCGGCACGGCGATGCGCTATGGCGTGGGCATCGGCCGCGACGGATTTGCCTGGCAGGGCGATGGCGTCATTCACTGGCGCCAAGCCTGGCCGCGCTGGAAACCACCGAACGAGATGGTCGCGCGCCAGCCCGAACTCAAACAATATTCCATCGAAAATGGCGGCATGGCCGGCGGTCTCGACAATCCGCTCGGTGCGCGTGCGCTCTACATTTTTCAGAACGGACAGGACACGCTCTATCGACTCCACGGCAACAAGGACTGGCGCTCGATCGGCAAGGCTGTGTCTTCGGGCTGCGTGCGCCTGATCAACCAGGACATTATCGATCTCTATGCCCGGGTCCCATACAAGGCGAAAATTGTAGTCAGGCAGTAATGTTCGGATGACTAGCGCAATTCGACCCTTTGACGATGGAACTTTCTGCGCAAAACGTGGTGAAGGGGAAGTATCGCCGACCGCTTTTTTAACGCGCAGTCACCGATTATCTGGATTTCTGTATCGGTGTATCACACTGGCCGTCTTTCAATCTCGCCAACGTCCTAGTCGATTTATCATGAACGTATGGGACGCAAACTCCGGCTATCCAGAAGCTTCGATGCTACAGGCAAACGGCCTGTTCGTGGCCAGATCAATTTGCACGGTTCTCCACCGCTCAAGATTTTTTATTTGCAGCTCTAGCGGCTAGAGAGTGTGGCCGGTTCTGAACACTGCGAGATGGGATGTGTGAAATGTGAAACAAGCGCCTCAGCCCTCGTCGGTCGTTAGACTCGGAACAGGATGGGTTAGAACATGAAGTTTAAGAAAACAGGCTTTAAAAAATTGCCTCTTTACAGGCCGCACCTGGGCAGTGTCATGTTGAGCGTATGTGTGGCGCTCTTTCTGCTGTTCACGAGCAACAGGACGTTCTGGTCGAAGATCAATGCGTATCTGGCACAGGAGCCTGTGGCGATTGCCATGCTCTACATAGCCATGAGCGCTTTGTTCATCGCTGCGTTAACGATTTTCTCGGCCAAGTACGTCATTAAGCCGTTCTTCATTTTTCTCGTGATGACATCCGCTACGGCTTCATGGTTTGTGGATCAGTTCGGTGTGGTTATCGATAGCGATATGATGCGCAACGCGTATCAGACAACACCAGCCGAAGCACAGCATCTCATTACGTGGGGCTTTGTGGGGCATCTTGCCCTATTCGCATTTTTACCAACGGGTCTTATTCTTTGGGTTCGCGTTGTTCATCGGCCAATATTGGGGAAGATCGCTCGCAATTGCGCTGTCGTTATTGGGTGCATGCTTGTCTTCGCCGGCGCAGCATTCTCCTATTCCGCGACCTACACTGCTGCCGTCCGCGAGCACCGAGATATCGCCAGGGCTTTGAACCCGGTGACACCTCTCGTGAGTGCGGTAAAACTTTTCACCCAGGTACGGGCCGAAGCTAAAATAGTTGCCCAACCGCTCGGACATGACGCGAAGGTCGTTCCACCGATTAATGGCTCCCGCAAACCGCGCGTAACCGTCATCGTTGCGGGCGAAACAGCCCGCGCCCAGAATTTCTCGCTGGGTGGCTATCAACGTGACACGAACCCGCTTCTGGCGAAACAGGATATCATTTATTTCCCTGAAACTTATAGCTGCGGCACCGCGACGGCGACGTCCTTACCTTGCATGTTCTCCAAGTTCAAGCGTGTCGACTACACACACAAAAAGGGTCTCGAAAACGAAACACTGGTTGATGTCATCGAGAATTCGGGCATTAAGGTCGAATGGTGGGACAACAGCACGGGCAGCAAGGGAATTGCCGATAGAATACCCTTCGTCAATCTATCGGCATCCAAGGACACACGCTACTGCAAGACGGGCGAGTGTCAGGACGGCGTTTTTCTGGACAAACTCGAAACCTGGCTTCGTGATGTCAAACAAGACAGCGTCCTGGTCCTTCATCAGATGGGCAGTCATGGCCCCGCCTATTTCTTGCGCTATCCCGACGCTTTCAGGCGTTTCACTCCGGATTGCCGCACCGCCGAGCTTGGAGACTGCAAGCCTGAGGAAATCGTAAACACATACGACAATACGATCCTATATACTGATTTCATTCTCTCGAGCATTATAGAACGGTTGAAAGCGAGTTCAGACCGCGTCGAAGGTGGCATGATATATATGTCGGATCATGGTGAGTCTTTAGGCGAGCAAGGATTATACCTCCATGGTGCACCATATATGCTTGCACCAGATGTCCAAACAAAGATACCTTTCGTTTTGTGGATGGATCGACCGTTTCAGGCGTCGATGGGCGTGGACAAAGCGTGCTTGATGAACAATAGGACGTCACCGCGCTCGCATGACAATCTCTTTAACAGCGTCCTAAGCATGCTCAACATCAATACCAGCGTCTACGATCGGTCTCTCGATGTCTTTGCTGACTGCAAGCTTCTCAAATCGTCTTAGAAACATCGTATCCACCGGCTTGCCACCGCCTGCCGGGCGCGCGCGATGATACAGGACTCGTGCATAATGACGTCGTCAACATCGTGTATTAAAATAGCTGAGGCACCGCGATTGTCAACGGCGGAGTAAAATCCTGCCACGCGGCGGCGCAAAAGTCGGCCACTTGTGGCGCGCGCATGAGACCGCCGGGAGGGCTTAGGCCCGAGCGGGGGTCTCATGCGCGCGTTGCGATTTTCGAAGGGCGTCAGCCGGCCTTTCGGGCGCGGCTTTGGGCGAGACGATAGCTGTCGCCGTTCATCTCGAGGATGCTGACGTGATGGGTGATGCGGTCGAGCAAAGCGCCGGTCAGGCGCTCGGACCCCAAGGTTTCCGTCCATTCGTCAAAAGGAAGGTTGCTGGTGATCAGGGTCGCGCCTCGCTCGTATCGTTGCGAGATCAGCTCGAACAGCAATTCCGCGCCGGTCTTTGACAGCGGCACGAAGCCCAGTTCATCGATGATCAACAGCTGGTAGGCGGCCATCTGCTTCTGGAACCGGATGAGACGCCGCTCGTCGCGCGCCTCCATCATCTCGCTGACCAGTGCGGCCGCTGTCGTGAACCCAACGGACAGGCCCTTCTGGCAGGCGGCCAGGCCGAGGCCGAGCGCCACATGGGTCTTGCCCGTGCCGCTGGGGCCGAGAGCGATAACGTTCTCCCTGCGCTCGATCCATTCGCAGCGCGCCAGTTCCAGCACCTGCATCCTGTTCAGCTTTGGGATGGCGGCGAAGTCGAAACTGTCGAGGCTTTTGACGACCGGGAACCTGGCCGCCTTGATGCGACGCTCGACCTTGCGACGGTCCCGTTCGATCATCTCCCGCTCGGCAAGCCGGGTGAGGTATCCGACATGATCGACGCCTTCGGTGGCGCACAGCCGGGCCAGCTTCTGGTACTCGCGCTGGAAACTCGGCAGCTTCAGGGTTTTGAGATAATGGGTGAGAAGGATCTCGGGTGCTTGGGTGTTCATGCGACTTCTCCCGCATCCGACGACAGGAGACGCATATACGCCTTCGCCGATGTCGTCTCGACCGTCGCCCTCGGCAAATACGGGTAGATGGACAGGTCCAGTCTGGGCGGCCGGCGTTCCACCCGGCACAGGATCAGATGCTTGACGGCGTCAAAGCCAATGGCGCCAAGCTGGATCGCCTGCTTCACCGCCGCATGCAGATCGGCGAGTTCGAAGCTCTCCAGCAGGCGGAGGACCTGCACGTACTCACGCCGGCCGTGTTTGGCCATGCGGCCTTCCATCAACCGGCGCAGCGTAGCGAACTCTTGCGGCAAGTCCCAGCCCTGGAGGGGCGCTGCCTGATCCAGCGAATTGATCTTCTGCTCGATCAGCGGCAGGTAATGGACAGGATCGAAGACGACGTCTTCCCGTTCCCAGCACCGAGGATGGCGGGCGATGATCTCGCCACGGCCACCAATGACCACTTCGTTGACATAGCCGCGCACCCACACATCCTGATGGCCATAGGCGACCGGGACGGAATAGTCGTTGGTCTTGTAGCGCACCAGCGACTGCGCCGTCACCTTGGCACTTGCCTGGTCGCAGGCATCAAATGGCGAGGCTGGCAAGGCGCGCATGGCAGCCAGATCGCGCCGCAAGCGCTCGCCGATCGTCTCGCTCTCGCCGCGCAGCCTGTCGCGCTGGCGCTTCCGGCACTGCTCCTCCAGAAAGGTGTTGAACGCCTCCCATGTCGCAAACTGCGGGATCGGTACCATGAAGTTGCGCCGGGCATAGCCGACGAGACCCTCGACGTTCCCCTTGTCGTTGCCCTTGCCGGGACGGCCATAGCGATCCCGGATAAGGTAGTGGGACAGGAAGCCGCTGAACAACGTCGCGCGCTTGCGGGTGCCGTCAGGCAAAATCTTCGCCACCAGGCAACGGTCGTTGTCGTAGACGATCGATTGCGGCACGGCGCCGAAGAAAGCGAACGCATGGACATGGCCATCGACCCAGGCCTCGGCCACTGCCGCCGGATAGGCCCGCACGTAGCAGCCGTCGCTGTGCGGAAGGTCGAGCACGAAGAAATGCGCCTTCTGCTCGACACCGCCGATGACCACCATCGCCTCACCGAAATCGGCCTGCGCATGGCCGGGCGGATGCGACAGCGGCACGAACACTTCCTGGCGGCGCTGATCCCGCTCGCGCATGTAATCCTTGATGATCGTATAGCCGCCAGTGAACCCGCATTCGTCTCGAAGCCGGTCAAACACCCGCTTGGCCGTATGGCGCTGCTTGCGCGGCACTTGTCTGTCTTCGTCCAGCCAGTGATCGATCGTCGAGACAAACGCATCCAGCTTGGGCCGCCGGATCGGTGATTGTCGCTGATAGCCAGGTGGCGTCGAATAGGACAGCATCTTGGAAACGCTGTCGCGCGATATGTTGAAATGCTTTGCAGCCTGACGCCGGCTCATGCCTTCCGAGCAAGCCAGTCGAACCTTCAGATATAATTCCACGGTATAGATCCCCAGGCCCTCCTGCGCTCATTGCAGAAGAGAAATAGGTGGCCGACTTTTACGCCGCCCGAAGCGGGACAATCCCGCCGCTACCGTGGTCTAATTTTGCACCGCCGCTCTCATCTCTAGTCACCTTAGCTTTTTTGGGAGGCCGTTCATGTTCACCATTGGTGATCTGTCACGCTCGACAGGCGTCAAGATACCAACGATTCGCTACTACGAGCAGATGGGGCTGCTTTCGCATTCGGAGCGTTCGGAGGGAAACCAGCGGCGATATTCCAGGCCCGAGCAGGAGCGCCTGTCCTTCATCCGCCATGCCAGGGAACTCGGGCTGACGATCGAAGCGATCCGGGAACTGATCGATCTCAGCCAGCATCCCGAGCGGCCGTGCGCCGATGCGGACCGGATCGCAGCGACGCAGCTTGTGGCGGTGCGCGACAAGATCGCAAAACTGAGGAAGCTGGAAACAGAACTGGAGCGGATCACGAGCCACTGCCACGGAACGCAAGTCAAGGATTGCTATGTGATCAGGGCGCTGGCTAATCACGAACTCTGCGAGACAGACCATTCTTGATCGTTATTGGCCTAAGAATTTGGCGGAGGAGCGTTCGTTCCCCCGCCACGATGCGGTCACGGTTTCGGCGGCGCGCTCTTGTCGCGGTGGCCGTGCTCGTCCAGATCGCCGGGCTGGTGGCCAGGATGATCATGATGAGGACCCGGCTTTTCCGTGACAGATTTGTCGCGGTGGCCATGCTCGTCCAGATCGCCCGGAGTATGCCCCGGATGATCGTGATGAGGTCCTGGTTTTTCCTGTGTCATGGCGTGTTCCTTTCTGCTCATCGACTACCAAGAAACGCGGTCTCCCCTGCTTTGTTCCCGTTCTTCCCGATGGTAGAAGTGTCGATGCGCGCTGCTGCGTTTGGCGACAGGGAACCTGCCCATCCAACACTTGCTCCTCTAGTTGCAAGAGGATGTATCGTGAGCGAGATGTAGGAAGAGGATGTTGATCTGGACAGAATGCGGAGCGATCGAAAGGGACGAGGTCGATGACCCACCAGCATGATGACAACGGCGGCCCCGGTCACGCGCACGCCCCGGCGAGTTTCGGCAAGGCTTTCGCGGTGGGCATCATTCTGAACACCATATTTGTCGTGGTTGAAGCCGGGTACGGCCTGTATGCGAACTCCATGGCGCTGCTCGCGGATGCGGGCCACAACCTCTCCGACGTCCTTGGCCTCGTAGTGGCGTGGATAGCGGTGATGCTCGCAAAGCGCCTTCCGACGCCAAAGTACACCTATGGACTGGGAGCTTCCTCCATCCTGGCCGCACTCGCCAACGCGATGCTGCTTCTGGTGGCCGTCGGAGCGATCGCCTGGGAGGCCATCGGCCGCTTCTCTGATCCCGCACCCGTCGCTGGCCTTACCGTCATGATCGTGGCTGGTATCGGCATCCTGATCAACGGCATGACGGCATACCTCTTCTCCTCCGGCAGCAAGGGCGATCTGAACATCCGCGGCGCATATCTGCATATGGCAGCCGACGCCGCAGTGTCGGCTGGCGTGGTTGTCGCGGGGCTTCTCATCCTCAAGACGGGGTGGGCGTGGATCGATCCCGCAGTGAGCCTGGTCATCGTCGTGGTGATCCTGTGGAGCACCTGGGGCCTGTTGAAAGGCAGCGTAGCGATGTCGTTGAACGCTGTTCCGGAGGGCATAGATGCCGCAGGCGTTCGGGATTGTCTGGCGGGCCTGCCTGGCGTCTCGGACGTGCATGACCTTCATATCTGGCCCATGAGCACGTCGGAGACGGCGCTCACGGCCCACCTGGTAGTGCCGGATGGAACATCTGGTGACCAGTTTCTCGTCGACGCCCGCACCGAATTGCTCGAGCGCTACCGAATCCACCACGCGACACTGCAGGTCGAGTCCGGAGGGATGGATTGCTCGCTCGCGCCGACGAATGTCGTTTGAGCTGCCTCACCATCACCGATCGCGCAGCGCTGCGATGGTGAGGCAGGCTCTTGACCTTGCATCTGGTAGAGGGTTCATCATCTCAGTGACTCGACACCGCTTGAAAGACGCCGAATGGAGCAAAAACTGACAACTCCCTCACCGGACACCGCATGGGCGCCTCTTTTCGGCGCGTGGATCGTCGCCTTGGTCGCGACCCTCGGCGCGCTTTTCATCGGCGAAGTCATGGGGCAGCTTCCTTGCGATCTCTGTTGGCACCAACGCGCGTTCATGTTTCCGCTGGTCGTGATCCTTGCGGTGGCGGGCTTCCGTTCGGATGGTTACGTGTGGCGATATGCCATTCCTGTCGCCCTCGTCGGCTGGCTGATCGCGGTGTTCCACAACCTCGTCTATTTCAAGCTTGTGCCGACTGCGATCAAGCCCTGCGGCCAAGGGCCGTCCTGCTCGGGCGACGCCATGACGCTGCTTGGAACAGTTCCGCTTCCACTTCTTTCCCTTGCGGCTTTCACCGCCATCATCGCCCTCTTGCTCATCGTCCGTCGGAGAATCCAGTCTTGACCAAACGTGCCCTTGTCATGCTCACGGCATTCGTTGCCATCGTCGTATTCGGAGGGGCTGCGATGCTCTACAGCAGCAGGGAAGGCGCTGCACCACAGGCCGTTGCAGTCTCATCTGGCGACAGCTTGGTCAGGCCGCATTCTCCGGTCATGGGGCCGGAGGCCGCACCCGTCACGATCGTCGAGTTCTTCGATCCTTCATGCGAGGCGTGCAGCGCTTTCTATCCGATCGTGAAGCAGATCATGGAAGCAACGGGCGAGGACGTGCGGCTCGTGTTGCGCTACACTCCCCTTCACGAGGGCTCCGACCAGGTCGTCAGGATTCTGGAAGCTGCCAGGAAGCAACAAAAATTCCAGCCGGTCCTCGAGGCCCTGTTTGCCAACCAGGCCGAATGGGCCGTCCATGGTGCGCCCGATATCGAAAAGGCTTGGCAGATCGCAGCCGGAGCGGGGCTGGACCTTGAACCCGCCCGCAAGGACGCAACCACCCCCGAAGTGGATGCCGTGCTGGCCCAGGACGTTGCCGACGTGAAGGCCAACCGCGTCGAGCAGACACCGACCTTCTTCGTGAACGGCAAGCCGCTCACCGAGTTCAGCCCGCAGGGACTCTACGACTTGGTCAAAACCGAAATACAGGCCGCGAAGTCCGGCTCCTGAGCCGCTCGATGTCGATGCTGCGGCACGATAGCCAACACACTCCAATATGCCCGGCTTACAGTCTTGGCCTGGAGCAAGGAGCACCGTCCGCCGAAGGCGGTCAATCCCATCCGATTACCGGGTCATGAAAGGCAACAACCGATGGCCTTAAAGGCACCGAGGAAACCACCAAGTAGAGGCCGAGATTTACTACTCAAAGCGCCAATCAGCGACAGATCCAAATCAATGGGAGAGCTTCGTCCAAGGCTAACTGCCTTGGTGCTCTGGTTGCCTAGGTGCATCTACGGGTACACTACGGCCTGTCTCCTTCGCAAGGTGGACAAAGCTGAATGAGAAAACAGCTACAACGAACGTCAACAGCACAAGCAAAAAGATGCGATTTTGCCGATTTCTGGAGCGACTTAATGGCTCGGGACCCAGAATATTCTTTTGGTGAGGCGTATTAAACATCTCGGCCTTTAACATCCTTCACGTTGAAGTCTCTATCGAGAGGGCGTTGCAGTTTTCGACGACCGCGTTGACAAAACAAGCAAGACCGCGCCGCAGAAAATCGCAACGTCAGCAAAGTTAAATGCCGGCCAGTGCCAACTTCCGGCATACATATCTATGAAATCGGTCACCGCCCCGTCGCGCAACCGATCTACGATGTTGCCCGCCGCGCCGCCAGCAATCAATCCAAGTGAGACCGCCTCAGCGGCGGTCTTGCTCAAAAACGCCCATATAAGCAAACCCAGCACAATGAGAATCTTGACGCCACCAAGGATACCAGGGATGTCTGCCAACTGATCTGCAAACATTCCGAAGCTTACACCCCGGTTGAAGGCCAAAATGAGGTTGAGAAACGGAAGGACCGGGATCTCCCTCGGGGGCTGCATTACGAATTCGACGACGACAAGCTTTACCACTTGGTCGGTGGCCAAGACGCAAAGTCCAGCCAGAAAAGCCACTGTCAACTGTTTGAATCTTGTCATAAAACCACTATGGTTAACTGGGGTGGTGATCGGGAGAAACTGCAGTTTAGCCGAGTGCCATATTTTGGAAATACGGCACGTCGTCTCATCCGTCACGCAGAATGCATGAGGGGTTCGGGCAGGCTGGTTACCACAATCGGCGTTTTGTTTTGAACCCGATTGAAAAGGTCGACGACGTCCTGATTGATCATTCGCACACAGCCTGACGATACGGATTTTCCAATGCTCGACCATTCCGGTGACCCGTGAATGCGATAAAGCGTGTCTTGCCCGTCCTGGAAAATATAAAGAGCGCGCGCGCCGAGAGGATTGTCCAAGCCCGGTGGCTTGCCACCATTCGAGGCGCTATAAGGTTCAAGTTCCGGCTGTCGTGCGATCATCTCATCCGGTGGCGTCCACCTTGGCCATGCACGCTTGTATTGAATGACCCCTCTGCCTGACCATTCGAACCCCGCACGTCCGAGACCAACGCCATAGCGCATCGCTTTGCCGTTTTCATAGGTGAGATAAAGGAAATGGTTGGCCGTATCGACGACCAAAGTACCCGGGCGTTCACCGGTCGGATCGTCAACGAACTGACGATAAAATCGGGGCTTGATCTTGCGATATGGGATAGCAGGCAGCGGAAATTGCTCATCCGGCTTTGCCGCATACATGTCGGAAAATATGGTGTTCTGAGGCAAGGGCGGGGCCTCTGCCGAGATCTCTACAGAATTGTTTGAGGTGGTACAACCGGCGACCGAGACAAGGCCAATGCCGGCGGCGCCAAAAACAAATGCGCGTCGACCCATATTAAGTTCTGTCAATACTTCATCCTCATACTGTTCGTTCCCTGGCAACGCGATCAAGCGCGCAATCACGAGAATTTTCCAACAACCTAAACGACCGCAGCCTTCTGAAGGCTAACGGCAAGGTCGTGTTTTATGTCTGCAGGGAGCCGTGATTTCCAGATTTGGCAGGGAATGGCACCATTGTTCAGACCACGACGACTAACGCGCCTATTGGGACGCGTTCATAGAGGTCTTCTACGTGCTCGTTGACCATGCGAACACAGCCGTTCGATACGGCCTTTCCGATGGTCCAAGGCTCCGTTGTGCCGTGAATGCGATAGAGGGTATCCTGGTCATCCCGATACAAATACAGGGCGCGTGAGCCAAGCGGGTTGAGAGGGCCACCTGGAAGACCGTCCGCATATTTTGCGTATTTTTCAGGCGCCCGCTTGATCATGTTTTGCGTTGGACGCCAACTCGGCCATTTTGCCTTGCGCCCCACCACTGCCGTCCCTGTAAAAGCAAGGCCCGCCTTGCCGACCCCAATGCCATACCGTCTGGCCTTGGAAAGGCTTTCAATCAAGTAAAGAAAGCGGTTAGCTGGATCAACAAGGAGGGTTCCGGCAGGGTATTCGGTAGATATACCCACGACCTGCGGCAAATAGACAGGATCGAGTGCAAACACTCCGTTCTTCTTGCTCGATGCCGCTGCATCTTTCCCAAGAGCGAGAGAGGCTACGATACCGAGAAACGCGTCACGTCGTTTTATCATCTAAAAGTTTCCCAAAATGGTCGAAGTCGGAATAGGTCGCGACCAATATTTTGGGAGGGCGTGGAATAACATTGCCGAGAAACTCTCTCGCATATCGCTCTTGCCGTGCGACGACATTCGATAAGCCAATTTCGACCGGACAACTTTCACTCTGCTCAATTTCAAGAACCTGCTGATGGCAGTGCTCCGATGTCAGAAAGGATCGTTGATCGGCGGTGTCAGCTGGTTGCAAGGAAATTGCCAGCTTGGTTTCAACACTTGTGAGGAAATCTGATCTCTGATAGCCCGCCGACGCGATATCGCTATGCAGCACTCCCTGGATGACCAGGGTGAAGAGTAATACGCAGCGAAATATTGCGGTCCACCGGTTTGAAATTGTCACTGCTCAACCCCAAGCGCGAGACCGTGCTGATTCCATTCACACACGGTAAGATCTGGCATCAGCTTTTCGCCACAAGGTTTTGTTTTCGCACGGGCCGAGATCTTTGACACTTCTTTTCAAGTAAGGCACGAATTCGCACGCCAGCCGGCTGAACGGCAGTTGAATGCCAATCGGAGCGATGGTTCGACTTCACGACCGTGTACGTATTGATGGTTTTTACAGTTTTCAGGCTCACGCCACAGGGTCCGTTGATATTCTTACTTCTGCTTCGTGTCACAATAGTCGGTGGCTCCCCGTTTCCGAAGCTCCCGTCCGAATTTCTTCAACAACCATGACCCACGACTGCTCGTCCTGCCCGTAGTTGTTTTTCATCATCGCCAAGATGCTGTCACCGTAGGAGCGACCCCTGTTCATGGGGATCTCCGAATCGCGCCATGGTAAAGCCTCTAGCAACTTTAGATGCAAGTGCCGTATTGGGTGAAATGTCGGAATTTTCGCCGCTGCTCTGGACACATCAAGTTGATCGTGGCTGCGGTTGGTTTGTATCTGCTTGAGCCTTACCTTGGCGAAAGGAAGGTGGGCGAAGATGAACAGGATCATTCGATTAGCCGCGTTATTTCTTGGCTTCTCAGTCCTCGGTTTCACATTGTTGTCAGTCTCGTTTCGAGGCGTATGCTGGATCGGCGGCCACTCACAAATGGAAGCGATCTGGGGCGTGACGACATCCGTCATATTGGGTCTTGCGGTTGGCGCAGAGGCTCTGTTGACTTGGAAGTCGCGGGAAAGTCAGCTAGATCGCCCTCATGCCCGGCATCACTCAGGCACCCCATGGTCGTGATGGACAAGGTCTGACGACGAGGGTTTCTCGGTTGCGGTCGCGGATATTGTATCCCCAGTCTGAAATTCGATCATTATGTCGACAGGTAGGAGATATTTTTCTCTTGGAACCATAGAGAGGAATACAGTGCTGGGGGTCATTACAATTTCCGAACGGCTCGGGATCGTAAGCACCGCTGCGGCTACGCTTTGATATGAGGTCTCCTCTGACTTGATTCGAGCAAATCGGATATCAGTGTATCCAGAGGCCGAAATTTTTGAGATAACTCTCGGAGTACCGCTTCCATTCCAGATTGCGAGATAAACCAGGTCGAAACCAGGTTCGCGGACAATTTCCGCGTGCTCGATAATGACCGCCTCCCCCCTGCCGACTTCAATGTCCTGAGCATTTGCGTTCGAAGTTGCGGCAAAGAGTAGAAATAGCGGAAGGCAAAGGCGCATCTCAGTTTCCATGCGTTGAAAATTGTCACCTACGTTGGAATTGTGGCTCAGCCGCGGCTTTTACGCAGGTAATTTCGGCACGCCTTTACCACGAACAAATTTCAAGTTGATGGTCGCCGACGCTCTTGCGAGACGGATTCGGTCTCAACGACAGCTGCTCAAATAACCGGACGCCAAGATTTCCACGATTAGCATTGCGAGCCAACGTGGCAGCCTTTCAAACCAGCACCGATTCACGCATATATTCATGGTAAATCCGTCGGCCCTCACCCCAGTTCCTTGTGTCGGCGTACAATCGCTTGCACAATTTCTTTTGCATCGGGACCAGCACCTGAAATTAGAGCCGATGCTCGGTTTCGTTGCCAGGGGCGTCCCACGTAGTAGATACCAGGGATCGGCGAGATACCCTGATCGTGCAGGAATTCGCCACCGGCGGACGTGGTGCCTGGCACTTGAAGCCAAGTGATATCGTCTCGATAACCGATGGCCCATATTATAGAATCGATATCAATCGCCTGCCCGCCTTCAAAGCCTGCTTTACGCCCAGTGATGGAGACAAGGCGAGGCATGATTTCGACACCCCGCGTCTGCAGGGACGGGAGGCTTCTGTCGCGGTCCGGAAACGGGTCAGCCGTTCTCATTCGCTTTCCAAGCCAAGAGTCTGTTCTCGCGGAAAGAACACCAAGTATTGAAAGCCACCACCATACGTTCTTGCGGAGGAAGAACTCTGGGATGAGTTTTCTTGGCTTTCCAGTTGCGAGCAATACTTTGTGGGTTGCGGAAAGCTCCGTAGCGATGTCACGGCCGGAAGCTCCATCGCCGACGACGAGCGTTCGACCGGGGACAATCTGCGAGGGATCGCGGTAGGTGGTCGCCGTCAGCTGTTGGATATCCGGATCAATCGAAGAAAAATGAGGCACGAACACGGTTTGAAAGCCCCCCGTCGTGCCGACGACGCTTACTGGGTAAAGCCGTTCGCCGGTGCCAAGATCTGCTTCAAATTGTCCGGCGGCGTTCAGCGTCAATCGTATGAGTTTCGTTGAAGTCTTGATAGACAGCCCATGCGTGGATGCATACCGTTCAAGATAGTCCGCGAATTCATTCCGTGTCGGATAGCTTTCGCGATTGCCAGCAGGCATGAGCCCAGGCAACATGCTAAGAGACCGGGGCGTAAACAGTGTCAGAGAGGTATATCGACTTCGCCAGGTATCGCCAACTCGAGCGTTTTTTTCCAGTATCAGATAGGGAATGCCAGCCTGCTTCAAATAGTAGCCAGCAGCTAGTCCTGACTGACCGCCGCCTATGACAAGCACAAACCGCTTTTTTTTATCATTTTCGCTGCCTCGCGCTCTAGTTATCAGCATCCACCTAGTTTCCCCTCAGATAGAGTTTAGCTGTTCTAGCAGCTAGAGGGTCGAGAGAATATCTGCCCGGCTGGCGGCTATGTGACGGTAGACTTGTTCAATCTTCCGCTGGTGTGGAGGTGGATTGCTTTTCTGCAATCTCTTCCACCGCGCTTTTTTCAGGTGATGCTTCCTCGCCATCAATCGAAGCCTTCGCCGTTTCTGTTTCCTCGACGGAAGTTGCGGACACGGACATTTCCGGGTCGACGCACGGGAACGGCTCCGAAATCGACATCATGACCGTCTTGATTTGCTCCATCGAGAGTGAGCGGAGCTGTCCATTGTAGACGCCGACCGTGTTGGCGGCGCCTTCCCTATAGGTAACTTGGAATGATGTGCCAAAGCCATCAAATTTCATTGGATCAGGTGCAAATAATACGTCAACCCCTTTCACGCCGCCTCTGACGGCCGCCCGTTCTCCTGGCGCGGCGGCGTCCATCACTACGATCTGGTACAGATCGGCCTTCTCCTTCTTCGACAGAAGCCCAACGATCCTCAGTCCGGTTGCTATTCGGCTCGCCTCATCCGTCGTAGCCACCTTTATATGCTGTCGGATCCACCTCTGACCGTTTCTCCTCGCTTTTATCGTGCGCACGACGGTGCAGGCAACACCCGAAACCGAAACAGCCTCAGCGTTGCGAAAAACAAGCTCGGGTTTGAGGTAGACGGCAAGCGAAGCGGACGTGCCCGAAAAGAGGACGGCGCCTGCAAGAACAAGGGTAAGCTTACGAAACCTCCAGGTTTTCTTCGCAAGTGTTTTCGTCGTATCCGCATTTGGCTTGGCCGCGGGCATACACTAACTCTCCTTGTGACCGAACAATACCGGACAGCGCAGGAGGTTAGTTTGACGGGCTTTCAAAATATTTAAACACAACGACGAGGCATTAACCTAATCCGCGGCATGCGGTCGCACTCGTACCTCGCCCGCTCGTTAAACACGGAGCAGATTTTCAGTGCTCCTTGCACCACTTAACTAATGGGATCCCGGCGAAGGAGTAAATTTCCTCAGGGCATCCAGCGTTTCCGGACTCACGTGATGCTCGATGCCCTCAGCGTCGATCCGCGCCGTCTCGACGCAGACGCCGATCGAGCAGAGGAACGACTCGACGATCTGGTGCCGCTCGCGGCTGACGCGCGCCAGTATCTTCCCTGTGTCCGTGAGAAAGACACCCCTGTACGGGCGCTGCTGGATATATCCTTCCGCAATCAGGCGTTTGAGCATCTTGGCGACGGTCGGCTGCGCGACGCCGAGGCGCTGGGCAATGTCCACCTGCCGGGCCTCGCCCCCGTCAGCCAAGAGGTCGGCGATGAGTTCGACGTAGTCCTCCACGAGTTCGCTGCGGCGGTTGTGCCGTGCCTGCCTGAAACTCTCCGTCTGGGTATCGGCGGCGACAAGAGAACTCTCGATTTTGAGCGACTGACCCTTCTTTTCGTTCAATTCAATTCCGCCTAGTTAAATTTCAACCTCCGCACACGATAACATAGCAACGGCTATATTTCCAATCATCATTTGCGTCGGATGCGCAGTTCTTGCCGTTTCCGTTCGCGGGCAGGAATATAGCTCTTGCTATAATCATGTTATGATGCTCTATTTCATTTAAATTGCTAATTGGAGTTTCCGCTAAAATGCTGAAGTGGGCACAGACCGCCTTGAGTAGACGAAGGCTGTTGGGTGGTGGGGTTGCGGCGCTAGGGGCGTCAGCCATCTACGCCAGCAATACCGCGGCCCAAGATGCCGGTGCCGGCAGCCATGCAGGCATGGACATGGGCAAGGGAACTGCGACCACGAGTGACCCAGCGGCCATTCCGCCCCACAGGGCTGCCCACGGATCAATGATCACCGTCGGAACGGTCGACAACGCCCGCAATGGCTTCGATCCGACGAGCATGCTCACCGATTGGTATACGGGCGAATTGAGCGACTTGCCGGACGGGGGCAAGCTGCGCAGCTTCGAAATTACCGTCGAGGAAAAGGAAATCGAGATCGCGCCCGGTGTCATGTTTCCGGCCTGGACCTATAACGGCCGTGTCCCCGGCCCCGCCCTTCGCGCGACCGAAGGCGAGCGCTTGAGAATTAGGCTCATCAACAATGGTTCGCACCCACATTCACTGCACTTCCACGGTATTCATGCAGCGAGAATGGACGGTGTGCCCGGCGCAGGCGTCATCGGCCCCGGCCAGGAGTTCGTCTACGAGTTCACCGCCAAGCCCTTCGGCTGCCATCTCTATCATTGCCATGCGCTGCCGCTTGCCCGTCACATCCACAAGGGCATGTACGGCCTGTTCGTGATCGATCCCGATCCGGCCCGTCACCCCGATCACCTCGAAGTCGCCAAGTCACGGCTTCTCGGCTCTCCGGAAAATGCGCGATGGCAGGAAATGGCGATGGTCATGAACGCCTTCGACACCAATTTCGATGGCGAGAACGAGTTCTATGCCTGCAACACGATCGCGCATTGCTACGCCAAGGAGCCGATCAAGGTCGTCAAGGGCCGGCCGGTCCGCATCTACCTCGTCAACATCGTCGAATTCGATCCGATCAATTCGTTTCATCTCCATGCCAACTTCTTCGATTATTACGACCAGGGAACGACGCTGACACCGACACTGAAGACGGTCGATCTGATCGTGCAGTGCCAGGCCCAGCGGGGCATTCTCGAATTCACCTTCGAGGAACACGAGCCGGGGCTTTACATGTTCCACGCGCATCAATCGGAATTCACCGAACTTGGCTGGATGGGCATGTTCGACGTTCAGGAGACGCTGTCATGATTCACGAGAAGATCAACGCTGCGGCTCCAGCCTCCGGTTTGTCTCGTTATCTCTGGCTGCTGATGCCAGTCGCGGTTCTCGCGGTTGCCATCGTCTGGTTGCTCCAGACAAACCCGCTGCAAGGCTTCAACAACGGCGCTCCCCCTGTCGAGAATCTGACGATCGAGCGCACGATCCTCGATCACGACGGAGTGCGACTGCTTGTCCGCGCCGGAGGATCGGACCCGATGACGGTCGCGCAGGTCCAGGTCGATGCCGCCTACTGGGAATTCAGCCAGGAGCCGCAAGGTCCGATTGCCCGCGGCGACACGGCCTGGATCAGCCTCCCCTACCCTTGGGTGCTTGGCGAAACGCATAATATGACTTTTGTGACCAACACTGGGACCACTTTCGACCATCAGATCGCCGTCGCCGTGCCGACACCCGTGGCCACCTTCGGCAGCCTCTGGTCACAGGCTATTCTCGGAGCCTTTGTCGGTATTCTGCCCGTCGCGATCGGCCTGATGTGTTATCCGGCCCTACGCGGCGCGGGCCAGGGAACGATGACGTTTCTCCTCGCCTTGACCGTCGGGCTGCTTGCCTTCCTGCTGGTCGATACGGTTGTCGAGGCGCTTGAGTTCGCAAACGCGTCGGCTCCGATCTTTCAGGGTAGTGTCATGGTCGCTCTGACAGCGGCGGCCAGCTTCCTTCTCCTGATGGCTGTCGGCCGCCGCCGCGGCACCCCGACGGGACTGGCGCTCGCAACCTTCATCGCACTTGGCATAGGCTTGCACAATTTCGGGGAAGGCCTGGCCATCGGCGCGGCATTTGCGGCGGGTAGCGCGGGTCTGGGTACGTTCCTCGTGCTTGGCTTCACCCTGCACAACATCACCGAGGGCATCGGGATCGCGGCTCCGATCCTCAAGGTTAAGCCGAGCCTGCTGTCGTTTGTCGGACTGGCTCTGCTTGCAGGCGGACCCGCGGTGATCGGGATATGGGCGGGCAGCCTCGCCTACGCGCCGCAGTGGACCGCCATCGCACTTGCCGTTGGTGCCGGCGCGATCGCTCAGGTCATCGTCGAGGTCTGCGGCCTCATGAGCCGCTCGAACGGCCAGGGCATCAGGGCACTGGTGGCGCCTGCGTCATTCGGCGGCTTGGCAGCAGGTGTCGCCTTCATGTACATCACCGCCATGCTTGTCAAAATCTGACACCTGCCACAAGTCCGCATAAAGGAATGCAACACCACGCAACGGAGCCGCTTCGTCCTCGCGCTATTGACCGCGACAGTCCTTGGACAGCCAGCTTTCGCCCATGACTTCAAGTCGGGCACAATCGAGCTGAAGCATCCCTGGTCGCGGGTCGCTCCGCCCGTTGCTCCCGTACTCGGCGGATATGTCACGATCATCAACACAGGAAGCGAACCCGACCGTCTGATCGGCGGGAGCTCCGTGATCGCAGGTAAGTTCGAGGTCCACGAATCCACGCTCGTCGATGGCGTGGCGAAGATGCGACCGCTCAAGGACGGCCTCGTGATCAACGCAGGTCAAACGGTCGATCTGCAGCCAGGTGGTACGCACATCATGTTCGTCTCGCCGACAGCGCGCCCCGCAGAAGGTCAGAAATTCGCGGGCACGCTGGTCTTCGAGAAGGCCGGCACGATCAATGTCGAATTCGCGGTCCAGGGCATGGGCGATGTCCCGGCGAAGGCTGAAGATCATTCGAAGCACGGAAAGTAGTTCCGTGAACGCCCTGAAGATCATCCGCTATGCCGCCTGGACAGCCGTTGCGGCCGTTGTGGTGGCATTGGTCGCGACCGCAATATTCGGGCCGCCGGGCCGACTTGCGTCCTCCGTTGTGCAGTACACGGGAACGGCGGCGTTTGGCGGTCCATTCGAACTATCGACCACCGACGGAAAGCCGTTCACCCAAGCCAATGTCGAGGGCAAGCCCTATCTCGTGTTCTTCGGCTTCACGAACTGCCCTGATGTCTGCCCGACCACTCTGTTCGAACTGACAGCTCTCTTCAAGGAGATGGGACCATCTGCCGACAAGATCACGCCTCTCATGGTCTCGGTCGATCCGGAACGCGACACCCCTGAAATGCTGAAGGTCTACATGACCGCCTTCGACCCCCGCATCATCGCGTTGAGGGGCACACCGGAGCAGACGGCGAAGACGGCCAAAGTGTTTGCAGCCTACTACAAAAAAATCCCGCTCGACGGAGGCAACTACACGATGGATCACACGGCAGGCGTCTGGCTGATGAAGGCCGACGGCACGTTTCAGGGGACGCTCGACATGCACGAACCGAGAGAGACGCAGATCAAGAAGCTTGCGATGCTGGCAGCGACGGCGAAGTGAAGGAAACCGCGATGGCCACCACCGATTTTGCCGCAATCGCCTTGACATGGTTTTACATCATTGCATTTCTCGTGCTCACGGCGATGACCAGCCGCCGGAACGGCCAGTCGGTCTGGCTTTTCGGCAAAGGTAGCGAGCGCCAGGGGCTTCCGGCCCTCCTGTTCCGTGCGGCATTCATCCTCGGTGCAGCCTGTCCACTGCTTTCCACTTGGTTGGCCGGCACGTCGGAAGCCAATATCCTGGAACGTTCCGATTTCATCTTCGGCCAGACGATAGACCTCATCGGCCTCGCGATGATGCTGGCCGGCGCGGCGTTCGCGCTCTACGCCCAGAACTATATGGCGGATCGGTGCGGCGTTGGGCCAACTCGGTGAAATCGTCGATACCGGTCCCTTCAAAATATCCCGCAATCCAGTCTCGTCGGACAGGGTCTGCTATTCGTCGGGTTGCTCCTCGTATTCCCAACCATCCTTCAGCTTCTGATCACAATCGGGCTGCTCGTTGCCGTTCGTCTCCAGGTCCGCGTCGAGGAACGAGTGCTTGCAGGCGAGATGGGGGACGATTACCGAGCGGGCCGGGGTCAGGTTCGCCGCTGGCTATGACGACCTTCCGTGGGTCAAGGCCTTACCGTCACTGCCTGAAGCATCTGAACTGTGCAACAACAGGCCCGCCCGCCATCGGGCTTGACCTTTCCATGGTTCCCCAAACCGGGCATCAATTCGGAGAACCCGATCAATCCTACCCGCAGCATCCGCGCTGCTGCTGGATCGGCGGGCACTTCACCGAGCCGAACGAGCAAAACACGCAGCAGTCCCCAGGATTGGGGCGCAGCAGCGTCTTGCAGTTCGAACACTCATAGAAGAACTGGCAGGCGTCCGTGGGCATGGTTTCCAGCTTGGCGAAGCCGCAATGTGGGCAGGTTAGAGCGGATTCGAGAACGACAGCATTCATCGCCGTATCACTTTCTGCGCCTCGCGCACCGGAAGGAATTTTCCGAACTCTCGACATCATCGTTTCGCCTCAGCCGATGCGGGCGAGCACCGGCATGTTCTCCAGGAGCCAGAAGGAGAACGCCGACATCGTGCCGGTGATCATGGCAATCCCCATCGCCACCATCACGCCGCCCGCCCCGACCTGCAGTGTTCGCCCCAGCCGACGCATGGTTTTCAGGCGCTGCATGAGGCGGTCGGCAAAGGCCGCTGACAGCAGGAACGGAACGCCCAGGCCGATCGAATAGATTGCCAGGAGGACAATGCCCGCCGACGCCGTCGACGACAAGGCACTGACGGTCAGGATCGCGCCAAGCACCGGGCCGATGCACGGGGTCCAGCCGAAGCCGAAGGCAAGTCCCAGCAGGAACGCTCCGAGCGGTCGGCCGCCGCGAATGCTGCCATGGAAGCGCACGTCGCGTTCGAACCACGGCACGCGGATGAGGCCGGTCATAAACACGCCGAGCAAGACGACGATCGCGCCGCCAATCAGTGTTCCCTCATATCGATAGAACAGAAGCAGCCTGCTGAAGGCCGTCGCAGTCGCGCCCAGCGCCACGAACACGGTGGAAAAGCCGAGCACGAAGCAGAGGCTAAGCAGCAGCGTCGCCACGCGGCCGGCACCTGCATCACCCTTTCGACCGAGCGCATTGCCCGAAACATATGAGATATAGCCCGGCACGAGCGGTAGCACGCAGGGTGACAGGAACGAGATCAGCCCCGCCGAAAAGGCGGTTATCAAACCGATATTGGAGACCGCCGACATTGATATTTTAACTCCCACGTGCCGATGCGATCAGCCGCTTCATCGCGCTGGCGTCGGCGAGACCCCGCAGAATTTCCTTGCCTGCGACGAAGGTCGGCGTGCCCGAGATGCGCAGCGCTTGCGCGAGTGCGACATTGCGCTTGATGGTCTCGTCGATCGCCGGGTCTTGCATATCCTTCTTCAGCCGCTCCGTGTCGAGCCCGACCTCACTTGCGATTTCAAGACTGGACGTCTCGGTAATCCGACCCCGGTAAGTCATCATGGCCTTGTGGAAGGCAAGATATTTGCCCTGCTTCTGGCTTGCGAGCGCGGCGCGGGCAGCGAAGACCGAGCCGGGGCCGAGGATGGGGTATTCCTTGAAGACGAGGCGCAGTCCCTTGTCGTCTTGTTCAAGTTTGTCCAGTATCGGCGTCGCGCTGCGGCAGTACGGGCAGTTGTAGTCGAAGAATTCGACGAGAATGGCATCGCCGTTCGCATTGGTTCCGACCGGCGAGCTTGGATCGTTGAAGACTTCGTCGTGGCGTTGCGCGAGAACGACGGTCAGTTCGTTCTCTTCTGCGGCCTGCTGGCGGGCGTCCATGCCGTTCACGGATTCGACGATGACCTCAGGATTGGCGAGGAGATACGAGCGTAGCTGGCGTTCGAGATTGGTGGCATCGCCAAGGGGCGCAAGGACGCCTGCAGCAAACAGCAGCGCCAGGGCCGAAAGAACGGCCGAGAGCCCGGCAAGAGCGAAGGAACCGAACACCCAGGGTTTCAGGCTTCGGGCCGGCTTTGGGGACTGGGGCAGCCGCGCGGCATCGGCCGCATCCCCGTGTGCATGCGCAGCGTCGGGAACCCCGAACGAGCCGGATGTCGGATTGTTGGGCACGTCGGGTTTCATCAGAATGATCCTTTGAGCTTGTCCCAGAAACTTGGTTGCTGATGCCCGTGGGGCTTCTGCGTCCGGTTGGTGAGCGCGTTGACGAAGACCACCAGATTGACCGGCTCGAACTGCAAGCCGTGAAAGCGGGCGCGAAGTCGGCCGTACTGATCGATGACATGGGTGACGATCCCGTGCATCTGCATGCCCTCTTCGCCCTCGGTGAACTTGAGTCCATAGGCCTCAGCGACCTTGCGGGTGCTGTCCTCGGGCTGGTCCGTTGCGACCGTCAGGAACTCCCAGTTCACGGGATCAAGACCGTGCGCCTCGCCATAGTCGCGGAGGACCGGCCCCCTGTCGCGCTTCGGGTCCGTCGTGATGGTGACGAACTCGACCATCACCTTCATCGGCGTCTGGTTGATCATCGTCTGCAGTTCAGCAATCCGCTCGGCATGCAGCGGACAGACGTCCGGGCAGTTCGTATAAACGAAATTCAGCACGACAACCTTGCCGCGCAGGTCGGAGAGGCTGACGGTGCGGCCTCCCGCGTCCTGCAATGTGAATCCCGGCGCTTCGCTGTCGACGGCCTGGAAATACTTCTCTCTGTCGCGGAGATTCTGATCGACCTCTTCGAGCGAGTGCGCCAGAACTGCTGCGATCGAGGCCATCATCATGGCGATCACAAGCATCGCCAACCGCAGGACACGCATGGGTCACCTCCGAAGAGCAGTGGTTGTCGCACTCTGCTCGGACGAACAGCACGACCTTGGCGTCTCCAGCGAACCGGCGGCCGCCTCGGTTTCCGAGGAGATGGTCGACGATGTCCTGTTGTGAGCGCCAGTCATGCGGTTCATGCACAGTCCCAAAGCACACATGGCAACGCAGGGAAGTATGCTCAGCAGCAGCGGCGCGATGCCGGCCGCAACCAGCCAGGTCCAGTTGAACGCCGCACCGAGGCCGAGCACGAGGGCTCCCAGTACGATGAGCCCCTGCCGACCAGGCAACCAAGAAGGGAGCCTGTCGGTCAGCGGTTGCGACCGCGCACCAGGGTGCACTTCGGCTGAGTTAGGTGTCTTCATAGCGATTTTTCCTTATCTGGAGGGGCCGCCAAGCGATCCCGTTCCTGTGCGATGACCGATTTGAGGAAAGCGACCATGTCCGGCGCGTCCCACTCGGCGGGGCCGATCAGACGTCCAAGCTCGCGCCCGTCGGTATCGATCAGCAATGTTGTCGGCAGTCCCGCCGTTGCCAGCGCAAAGCCGACCTGGCTGGAGCTATCGACGTGGATAGCGAGATGCTGAATGCCGATCTCGGTGTAGAACGTCTTCACGGCGTCTGCTCCACCACGATCGATCGACAGCGCGACAACCTCGAAATTGTCCCCGCCAAGCGCTGCCTGCAACCGATCGAGCGTCGGCATCTCCTTCCGGCACGGCAGGCACCAGGTCGCCCAGACGTTGAGCAACACGACCTTGCCACGGAAATTCGCGAGCGAGCGCGGCTTTCCTTCGCCATCGGTGAACTGAAGCTCCGGCAGGGGCATCGGCGTATCATGCAGCACGAAATTCTGCGCCGGGCTGGCGAACCCCTGCCCCGCAATGACAAAGACCGCCAGGATGGTGAAGAGGAGCCGCCTCATGAGGTGCCTCCCTTCGCCTGCTGACGCAGTCGCTCGACAAGCGGCAGGATCGTCTCGCGCAGCGCCTGTTCGGTCACAGGCCCGATGTGCTTGTGGGCGATGCGCCCGTCAGCGCCAACCACAAAGGTCTCGGGCACGCCGTAGACACCCCAGTCGATGGCGACGCGGCCATCCCGGTCGGCCCCGGTGCGGGTGTAGGGATCGCCGAGCGTGTTCAGCCATTGCGCCGCATCCTGTGGCCGGTCCTTGTAGTTCAGCCCATGGATCGGCACTGTCCTGCGCTCGGCGAGACGCATGAACAAAGGATGCTCGCCGCGGCAGGCGACGCACCAGGAAGCAAAGACATTGACCAGGGAGACTTCGCCGTAGAGATCCTTGCTCGCCACGCCGAGGGTCCGGCCCGCGACCGGCGGCAGATCGAAAGCCGGTACGGTCTTACCGATCAATGCCGATGGAAGCTGGCTTGGATCACGGCTGACGCTCCAGGCAAATACGGCGGCAAGTCCGGCAAAACCTACCGCCGGTAATGCCAGAAGCAGCCGACGGCGCGAGACGGCTGCCGATAGGCTATCCGTCCTCGATGTATCGTCCGTTGTAATTTGGGTCATGGGGATGACCTCCTGTTCCGAAGTCATTCCGTCGCGTAGACGGACGGTGCCTTGCCGTCCTTGGTGACGGTATAGATCACGAATTTTTCCGTCTTGGTGCCGGCCATGCCGGGCGAACCCATCGGCATTCCCGGCAGGGTGATGCCGGCGATCGCGGGCTTCTCGGTGAGGAGCTTCCGCACAACGTTCACGGGGACGTGTCCGTCGATCACGTAACCGTCGATGAACGTGGTGTGGCAGCCCTCCATCCCCTCCGGCACGCCGGCCTTGTGGCTGATCTCCAGGAGGTCGTTGGTAGGCTTCACGTCAACAGTGAAGCCGTTGTCGCGGAGATAGGTGGCATAGCCTTCGCAGCAGCCGCACTGCGGGTTCTTGTAGAGCGTCGCCTGAAGTGGTTCGGCGAGTGCAGGTGACGCGAAGGCGATGAGAGCGGTGAGGCTGGCGAAGCGGCCCATAAAGCGGAATGTACGGTTCATTTCGGTTTCTCCTTGGATAAATGAGTGTTGGTTTCAAGCAACGCGCAGCACGGTCATCAGACCCGCCATCTGGTGGTCCACTACGTGGCAATGCAGCATCCAGTCGCCGGGATTGTCGGCGACGAAGGCGACCTCGACGACGTCCTTCGGTGCCATCAGCACGGTGTCCTGCCATTGGCGGTGCGGTACGGACATTCCGTTTCGGCTCAGCACCGCCAAGCTGTGGCCATGGAAATGCATCGGGTGCCACCAGGCGGTCTCGTTGTGCATCGCGAGTATGATGCTGCGTCCGCGGACAAATGTGAGGGCGGGCTTCATGCCGGCATGGCCGTCACCGGTCATCGACATCCCGTTGATCGCCCAGGCAGGGCCGCCGCCCATGCCCATCATGCCGTGCATCATCCCTCCCCCCATCATGCCACCGGCGCCGGCCATCGCGCCGCCGCCCATCATGCCGCCCTGGAGCGTCAGCGTGTGCCGCTCAGCCGCGGGGAAATCTGGTTCCGGCAAGGGATTGCGCGGCAGGTCGAGCGGCGTATCGAGAAGATGCTCGCGTATGGGCGGCCTGTCGTCATAGGCGAGCTGCGTCACCGGATAGGACAGTCCGTCGTAGAAATCGTCGATGACGCCGTAGCGCCTACCCGGTTCGCCCTCCATGTCGAGCATGAGATCGATGCGCATGGCAGGCCCGAGCAGGATGCGCCCGCGCTCGGGCACATGCGGATCGCAGGGCTGACCGTCGATCGCGACGATCAAGGGCCTGTGCCCCTCAAAGCGCAGCGCCATGATACGAGCGAGCGAGCCGTTGACGAGGCGCAGGCGGATGCGTTCTCCGGCCCGGACCGGCTCCGCCTCCGACACCTGGCCGTTCAGGGTGACCGTGTTGCCGACGCGGCCGGACATCGCCGCTTCCATCCGGTTGCCGAAGCCGGAGGCGATCCCGCCTTCGTCAGTCAGTCGCCAATCGGTGAGTAGCCAGAGAAGATCTTGGTCGACAGCGACGGGTTGGCGTTCCTCGACGATCACCGCTCCGGCCAGACCTCGGCCGAGTTGCTCAAGGCTGTTGGCGTGCGGGTGGTACCAGAAGGTCCCGGCATCCGGCGGGGTGAATTCGTAGACAAAACTCCCGCCCGGTTTGATCGGCGGTTGCGTCAGGCCGGGCACGCCGTCCATGGCGTTGGGCAGCCTGATTCCGTGCCAATGGACGGTGGTCTCCTGGTCAAGTCGGTTTTCGACGACGAGACGGGCTTTCTCACCTTGGCGCAGGCGCACGAGCGAGCCCGGTATGGTGCCGTCATAGGCCCAGACATCGGTTTCCGGATGACTTGCACCAGCAAGACGCGCGCGGGCTGGCGCGGCGACGATCCGATACTCGTTAAGGCCCGCCGCGTGTCCCGGCAATGGCGGCAATGCTGTGGTTAGCAAGAGCCCAGCGCCAGTCCGGAGCAATCCCCGGCGCGACACTAGGTTATTGGATTCGGTACTCACATTCGATCCTTCCGATCATCGTGGATGACGGAACGCATCGGCCCTTGGTCGGTTTCTCTCACCGTGTTGGCCGCTCGGCGCAAAACAGATGCGCATGCGTTCGCTTGTCCTGCACTGGCGCTTGACGCGACAGCCGGACATCAGCCGATGTCGGAGGTTCGTGGCGGATAGGGATCGGGGAGCAATGCCCTGCCGTGCAAGAGCGGATCGCCCGCTACAGACGTAGCGACCTTGTCGCCGAGCAATATGGGCACCGCGGCAGCGGGCAGCGTCGCAAGAACCGGGGCGGCGCAGACATTTCCGCAGGCCATCGCCTTCATGCCGTTGCCACCGGGCTGGTCGGGGCAGTCCTGACAGCCGCCGTGAGCCGACATGTCCATATCGGACATCGTCGCCATCCTGGCAGTCATGCCGCTTGCCTGAGCAACTGACAGGCTCATCCCCGCGGCGATAAAAACCGCGAGGACCAACGCCAAAAGCTGTCGAGCCGACCAGTGTCTCATGACACAAAGAATTACGCCGAACTGCGTCAAAAACAAGCCGTGACGGCGTCTCATAGCGTTCGGACGCCCGCGACGTGAACCGTCGATCGACGGCGCGCGCGCATGCCTCAGCGGAAGAACAGAAATTTGACGAGCGCCGCGATCACGAGAACGATCACGAAGATTCCGATGGCAGCGGCGAGGCCCATGCCCCACATCATGCCGCTGCCCATCATATCGTTCATCATGGCATGCTCCTTTCATTCGGCCGCCTCCTTGAGGGCAGCCTGTTCGGGCTCCATGTCGACGAATCCGGTGTCCAAACTCGTCGGCAACCGCCAGCCCTTGACCAACCCGTAGATCGCGGGGATCACCACAAGCGTGAGGATGGTCGACGAGATCATGCCGCCGATCATCGGCACGGCGATGCGCTGCATGATTTCCGAGCCGGCACCTGTGCTCCAGAGGATCGGCACCAGGCCCGCCATGATCGCCACGACAGTCATCATCTTCGGCCGGACGCGTTCGACAGCGCCGACCATGATCGCCTGATGAAGGTCGACTCGCGTGAACGCTCGTCCTTCAGCCTCGCATACCGAGCGCTGCTCCCTCAGAGCCTGGTCGAGATAGATGAGCATGATCACTCCCGTCTCCGCCGCAACGCCCGCGAGCGCGATGAAGCCAACTGCGACGGCAACCGAGGCGTTGAAGCCCAGCCACCACATCATCCAGATGCCGCCGACCAGCGCGAACGGCAGCGACAGCATGACGATCAGCGTCTCGGTCAGCGCCTTGAAGTTCAGGAAGAGCAGCAGGAAGATGAGCGCGAGCGTCAGCGGAACGACGATCGTCAGGCGGGCCTTCGCCCGTTCGAGATATTCGAACTGGCCGCTCCAGGCGACGGAATAGCCTGAGGGCATCTCGACGCTTGCCGCTACTGCAGCCTGGGCTTCCTCCACGTACCCCCCGAGATCCCGGTTGGCGATGTCGACGAAGATATAGACGGCAAGCTGGCCGTTCTCCGTCCGGATGGTCGTGGCACCGCGCGTCAGCTTGACCTCGGCCACTTCACCCAGTGGAACGGTACCCCCGCCCGGAAGCGAGACCTGAACGTCGCGGGCGATGGATTGCGGGTCGCTGCGAAAGGCTCTCGGGTACCTGATGGCGACGCCATAACGCTCCCTGCCCTCGACCGTTGACGTCACGACCTCGGACCCCAGGGCCATCCCTATGACGTCCTGCACGTCGTCTATGGTGAGACCGTAGCGCCCGAGCGCGTTGCGGTCCGGGATGATGTCGAGATAGTATCCGCCTATCACCCGTTCGGCGTAAGCGCTCGACGTTCCCGGAACCGCCTTCAGAACAGTCTCGATCTTCCTTGCGACCTTCTCCATCTCCTTGAGGTCGGTGCCATAGACCTTGACGCCGACCGGGGTTCTGATCCCGGTCGAGAGCATGTCGATACGGGCGCGGATCGGCATCGTCCAGGCATTGGAGACGCCGGGGAACTGGAGTGCGGCGTCCATTTCCTGCTTGAGGCTGTCGGATGTCACGCCTGGCCGCCATTCGGATTTCGGCTTCAACGTGATGATGGTCTCGAACATTTCGGTCGGAGCCGGATCGGTTGCGGTCAGCGCCCGCCCCGCCTTGCCGAACACCGTCTCCACTTCCGGGAACGCCTTGATGATGCGGTCCTGCGTCTGCATGAGCTCTGCCGCCTTCGTCACCGACAAGCCCGGAAGCGTCGTCGGCATGTACATCAGCGTGCCCTCGTCGAGATTGGGCATGAACTCGCTGCCGATGTGCTGGACAGGCCAGGCGGTAACGGCGAGAACCGCGACCGCCGCGAGGATGGTCAGGCTCTTGGCCTTCAGGACGCCAGCAATGACCGGACGATAGATCCAGATCAGCAGGCGGTTCAGCGGGTTCTTGTGTTCCGGGACGATGCGGCCCCGGACGAACAGGATCATCAGGGCCGGCACCAATGTAATCGACAGCAGCGCGGCGGCGGCCATGGCGAAAGTCTTGGTGAAGGCGAGCGGACCGAACAGGCGACCCTCCTGCGATTCCAGCGTGAAGATCGGCAGGAACGACACGGTGATGATAAGCAGGCTGAAAAACAGCGGCGGGCCGACTTCGCTTGCAGCTTCGATCAGGACTTCCGTTCTCGGCTTGTCCGGTGGCGCGCGTTCGAGATGCTTGTGGGCGTTCTCGATCATCACGATCGCCGCGTCGATCATCGCGCCGATGGCGATGGCGATGCCGCCGAGGCTCATGATGTTGGAGCCGAGGCCGAGCGCCCGCATCGCCATGAAGGCGAACAGGATGCCGATCGGCAGCATGATGATCGCGACAAGGGCGCTGCGCACATGCAGAAGGAAGGCGATCGTCACCAGCGCAACGACGATCGATTCCTCGATCAGCGTGCCCTTCAAGGTCTCGATAGCCGCTTCGATCAGTTTCGAACGGTCGTAGACGGGTAGGATTTCAGTTCCGGCAGGCAGGCTGTTCTGGATCGCCGCAAGGCTCTCCTTGGCGTTCTCGATGACGGTCAGAGCATTGGCTCCAACGCGTTGAAGGACGATGCCGCTCGCGACCTCGCCCTCGCCGTTCAGCTCGGTGATGCCTCGGCGCTCGTCCGGAACCAGTTCTACCCGTGCGACGTCCGAAAGACGCAGCGGGATGCCAGCATTCGTCTTGAGGACGATGTTCTCGATGTCCTTGATGCCCTGCAGGTAGCCCTTGCCGCGCACCATGAACTCGAACTCGGAGATTTCGACGGTACGGCCGCCGACGTCGCGGTTGCTGGTGCGGACGGCGTCGGAGATGTCCGACAGCGGCACGTTCTGCGCCTTCAGGCGGGCCGGATCGACGACGATGGAGTACTGCTTGACGAAGCCGCCGACGCTGGCCACCTCGGCCACGCCCTCGGACTTGGAAACGGCGAAGCGCACGACCCAGTCCTGAAGCGACCGAAGTTCGGCCAGCGACAGTTCCTTGGCGACGACCGCGTATTGGTAGACCCAGCCCACGCCCGTGGCATCCGGGCCGAGGCTCGGCGACACCCCGTCAGGAAGACGGCTTGCGGCGGCATTCAGATATTCAAGCACGCGGCTGCGCGCCCAGTAGGGGTCGGTCCCGTCCTCGAAGATCACGTAGACGAATGACACACCGAAGAACGAAAACCCGCGCACGACCTTCGACTTCGGCACGGTCAGCATCGAGGTCGTCAGCGGATAGGTGACCTGGTCCTCAACGACCTGCGGAGCCTGTCCCGGATAGTCGGTGAAGACGATCACCTGGACATCGGACAGATCGGGGATCGCATCGAGCGGCAAGGTGCGCAGCGCATAGACGCCGCCCGCGATGGACAGCACCGCGCCGAAGAAGACCAACAGGAGATTGCGGGCGGACCACGAGATGATATGCGCGATCATGGTTTCACCTCGCCGGGCGTGAGAGCGCTCAACGCGGCATTCAGATTGCTTTCGGCATCGAGAAGGAAGTTGGCGGAAACAACCACGCGGTCTCCCGTGGCGATGCCTTTGGTGATTTCGGTCATGTCCTCACCGCGTACACCGAGAGAGACATCCATCGGTTCGAACCTGCCCTCGCCCTTATCGAGAAAGACGATCTGGCGGTCGCCGGTATCGATGACCGAACTATTGGGAACTGCGACGACCGGGCTTCCGGCTCCGGCCTCGATCTCGACCTCGGCATACATGTTGGACATCAGTTGACCGTCCGGATTGGGAAGCTCGATCCGGACCTTCGTCGTGCGGGTCTGCATCTGGACCTCGGGATAGATCAGATCGACCGTTCCCTTGAACTTCGTGCCGGGCAGATTGCGAACGATCACGGAGACGACCGCCCCCTTGCGGACGGAGCCCAGCTCGTACTCAGGAACGTCGGCGATCACCCAGACCTTCGACACGTCGGCGATCCGGAAGAGGATATCTCCCGCTTCCGCCATCATGCCGCTCACCGCCATGCGCTCCAGCACGACGCCGTCGCGCGGTGATGTGTAGGCGATGCTCTGGGGCACCTTCCGCTCAGCCGCGATGCTGGCGATCGTCGCCGTCGGCACGCCGAGGTTCTTGAGGCGGAGCGCCGACCCAGTATCGGGGCCTGGTTTTCCGCCGTTACGCATCTCGGTCGCGTACTCGGCTCCGGCGGTGGCGATCTCCTTCGAATAGAAATGGAAGAGGTTCTCGCCCTTGGTTATCCTGTCGCCCGTGGTGACATCGGCGACATCCTCGACGAAGGCGTCCGCCCTCATGGAGACGATGCTGATCATGCGTTCGTCGAGCGTCACGGTTCCGGGCACGCGGATCTTGCGGCTGACCGTCGTCATTTCCGCCAGTCCGGTCTTCACACCGGTCCGCTGGAGCTTGCCGAGCGACACCTTGACGGTCGAACTGTCGGCATCGTCGCCGTCGTAGACCGGAAGGTAGTCCATGCCCATGGAATCCTTCTTGGGCACCTTTGACGTGTCGGGAAGGCCCATCGGATTGCGGTAGTAGAGGACCTTCCGATCGGACGTCGCCGACGCAGTCTCCGCAGCAGGAGCAGCCCTCATCGCACTGAAAGTGACGTCCTCGCTTTCGCGGACGGCCGCGAATGGCCGACCGTCATCGGTGTTCTTCGGCCTGGCGGAATACTCTGCTAGGCCGTCGGGGTGGCGGTAATAGATGACCGCACCCGTTGGTTCGCGCATAGGTTCTGCCTCGGCGGCCATCTGGCTCCATCCGACGTGCTGTTCGAGCAGCGCGCCGATATCGTTCTTTCCAGCCCAGTAGCCTCCCCCGCCGACAATCGCGGCGAGGGAGAACATGGCGATCACGCGCGGCGTGCTCACGGTACTGCCTTCAGGACGAGCTCGCCCTGGACCGTTTCAGACTCGCCCTGCACCTTGGCGGCGATCTGGAACCGCCATCCGCCCTCCATGGAGAGGTTTGTCGTGAAGGCGTAGACGCCGGCCTCGGTGGAGTTCGATGCCTCCACGGGCGTGGTCATCGTCTCCATACCCTCGGGAGCCATATCCATGCGGGTGGTGAAGATAACTGCGTCGGAAACGGGCTTACCCGTCCGCTTGTCGACCAGGCGCACAGAAACGACAGCCCCCGGCCCCTGCTTGACGTCGGTCTGGACCGCTTGGAATTCGTAGTCCTGCGCTCCGGCAAAGGAAGAGGTGGCGGTGCTGAACAGCATTGCGCCGGCGAGGAACGCAGTCCTCGCATTGAAATAGGTCTTGCTCATGATTTGATGTCTCATCCGGACGGGGTCGCAACCGCGTCCTCAGTCAATTTGGATCGCCCTCAGTCCGGTTCGGGCGCAACGGTGCGGCCTTGCCGAAACGACGACGTGCTTCAATGACGTGAGATCAGGCTCTTGGAGGGCGGGCTGGCGGGTCGACCAATGCGGAAGCGAGCTCGAAATGCGGCCCGATTGGGAACTGACGGGCCACCCATGTAAAATTCACGGACAATGCATGATCGTTCGCCGATTGGCCGACGATCGTCGTCGTGCAGATCAAAGCCAGGGGGCAGGCCTTGCCGCAGTCCAGCTGCATCGGCTGCTCCAGACAGTAAGGCATGTCGTCCGGCATGTCCATGCCAGCCATACCGTCCATTGCAACGGATCCGGAAGACGCCATGGCGCTTTCGGCCGCCCCGATGGTGACGGGACCAAGAATGAACCCGAGCACGGCGGACACGAACAGCAGTCGATGGATGACCTTCATGAACCTCATCCGCTTAGTGTGGCATGGAGCGGGCGATCTTGGAAGAGGTCTCACGAAAATGTGCTGCCGCGTTATAATTCTAGGTAAACGTACACTCTCTGGAAGAGATTCCGTCACACAAGTCATGGTTTTCGCTTCCAGTGCACCAAACTTCTGAAAAGATTACATCTCGTTCCATGGGAAACTCACCCTCTTGACCTTCCCATCGTTGGAAGCCCTACATTGAGGCAACAACCTCAAAAAGGAGACAATAGATGTATGAGTTTGACATCCCGAACATGACCTGCGGCCACTGCAAGGGCACCGTCGAAAAGGCCATCAGGGCCGCCGATCCCGCCTCAGTGGCAACTGTCGACCTTGCCTCGAAGAAGGTAACCGTCGAGACGACGCTCGAACCTGCCGTCATCGGCCAAGCTATCGAGGGTGCCGGATATCCGGTGTCCTACACGAAGCGATAACTCCCCCGCCGTCGCGTTCAAACGCGGCGGCGGCCTACTGTCCGAGGGGCTTGCATTCCCTCGCTCTTTATAGTTTCCGATCTGCGTTTCCGTCAGACTCGAGCATGGCCTTGGTCGCTTCATTATTGCGGGCGCGGCGTTCCGGCGACATCCGGTTGCGCAGGTCGTTAAAGGAGCGATGTCCAGTCATATCAATCCTTCCTGATCTCGATCAGGTAATTGCCATATAAGCGGTCAGCGACCGGAAGCATGACCTCATAGAAACGGTCGTCGCCGGTTTTACTGCCGTCGACCAACAGAATGGCAGTGCGGCGCGGATCGAAGGCATAGAACAGCCGGTAGGGTTCGGCGCCGCGTTGAATCCGCAATTCACGCATATGCTTGTGCTTGGAGCCTTCGATACCGGAAGAGTAAGGGAAGGGAAGTTGGGATCCCTTGGCTTAAAGAAGCCCGACCATGCTTGCAATATCGCACTGAATGACGCCGACTGCCCGGTTCGGCTAAAGACATGGGAGGAATCCATGAAAGCGCAGCCAATCCTTACCGTCATATTCACGTCGCTGCTAGCAGCAGCTCCCGCACAGGCCGCTGGCCCAAAACCCGCTGAAGGGTTCTCGTTTCACGTCGATGCAAAACTTCACTTTCCCGGCAACAAGGACATGATCGCCCACCATTTCTGCAAGCCAGTTGCGGACGGAATGAGCCAGTGTCTGCTCTTTGCAAGCGACAATGCGGATGCGCGCCTCGTCGGTGTTGAGGTCATCGTTGGTCCGGACGCTTACGGCGAGTTGACTGATAGCGAAAAGCCGATGTGGCACTATTACAGGACCGAAGTGCCGAAGGTGTCGGCCACCCTTCCGGACCTATCGGAGGAAGGGAAAGAAGGTGGTCGAAAGCATCCTCGAAACCTATGGAAAAGTCTATCTCCTTCGGGATACTAACAAAGCCGAACCGCCTACAGGAAATCCTTCTGTAAAGGGCCTTTGCCCGTCAATCCCTTCAAGACCAAAATCGCGTCACCAGTCGGATGGAGCCTCGGCCGTGTTCCAGCGAGCCATGCCGGATAAAATCCTCGCCGAGACATCCGTCTTTTTTGACCGTTACCACTGCGACGCAATCGCGGTATCGGCGGCGACCGTATCGGCCGTGCCTGTCGGAGACGTCATAAGGCTGCTCGAATCCGATCTGGTTTTCGTCAACCGATGGTCCGGCTACCTCGCCCTTGAACTGCAAGCCACCCGGAAACGGGCGGAGATCATGTCGCTCCAAACAGTCAGGGCAAGGCTTGATGCCTGGATCGCATGGAATGATGGAGCGCTCCCATCCAAGCGAGCATGGCGGCAACTGGCAGACGAGATCGGGGTGTCGGCCGAAGCGCTGTATCGTGAATTCGCCCGGAGAGACGCGCGGGTCGACAAAGATACGGGTTCTTTCAAAAACAGCCCTTGACCTTCCCATCATTGGAAGGATTACCTATAGGAGCAGTTAACAGAGGAATCGCCCCAATGACTGCCATGACCACGATAGCCCCATCCAAGACGCTGCCCGTTCCGACCGATTTCGGAATCGAAGGCATGAGCTGCGCCTCCTGCGTCGTCAGGGTCGAAAGGGCCATTGCCGCGGTTCCGGGCGTTGCCTCAGCCACGGTGAACCTGGCGACCGAGCGGGCCACCGTCACATACAACGAACCCGTCCCGACGGACGCCGTCCTCCAGGCCATAGAGAAGGCGGGCTACGAACCCAGGATCGAGACCCGCGAGCTGGGCATCGAAGGCATGACATGCGCATCGTGCGTCTCCCGTGTGGAAAAAGCTCTGAAGGCCGTTCCGGGCGTAAGAGAAGCCACCGTTAACCTCGCGACGGAGAGGGCGACGGTCCGCATCGTCGCCGGCACGACTGTCTCCGCTTTGGAAGATGCCGTTCGTGCCGCGGGATACGATGTCCGTAAAGTAACAGTGGACACTTCCGCGGATGACAACGAGGACCGACGCAACCGCGAGACCGCGCGCCTGAAACTGTCGCTGGCGCTATCGGCTGCCCTCACCCTTCCGTTGTTCGTTCTGGAAATGGGATCGCATTTCATTCCGGCCGTCCATGACTGGATCATGGTCAATATCGGCATGGAGAACAATCTGGTCCTCCAGTTCGTCCTGGCGACGCTCGTCCTCTTCGGACCCGGCCTGCGCTTCTTCAGCAAAGGTGTGCCCAATCTCCTGCGATGGACGCCGGACATGAATTCGCTGGTGGCGCTCGGCACGGCGGCCGCCTGGGGCTATTCTGTGGTGGCGACCTTCCTGCCGGATGTGCTCCCAGCGGGCACGGAGAACGTCTACTACGAGGCGGCCGCCGTCATCGTCACGCTGATCCTGCTCGGCCGCTATCTCGAGGCCCGCGCCAAGGGCAAGACCAGCCAGGCGATCAAGCACCTGATCGGCCTGCAGGCGAAGACCGCATACGTCAAACGCGGCCCAGAGTTCTTGGAAACCGAAATCGGCGACGTCGTGCTTGGCGACATTGTTCGCATTCGTCCGGGCGAGAAGGTTCCCGTCGACGGCCGCGTCGTCGATGGCTTATCCTATGTCGACGAGTCCATGATCACGGGCGAACCCGTTCCGGTGAAGAAAGCCGCCGGCGCAGACGTCGTCGGCGGCACGATCAACAAGACCGGGTCCTTCACTTTCGAAGCGACGAAGATCGGATCGGACACGCTGCTTGCCCAGATCATCAAAATGGTCGAGGCGGCGCAGGGTTCGAAGCTGCCGATCCAGGCGCTGGTCGACCGCGTCACAGGATGGTTCGTCCCCGCCGTCATCGCGGCAGCCAGCCTCACCTTCGTGGCATGGTTGCTGATCGGCCCCTCGCCCGCGCTCACCTTCGGCCTGGTCAACGCCGTCGCGGTCCTGATCATCGCCTGCCCGTGCGCCATGGGTCTGGCGACCCCGACCTCCATCATGGTCGGCACAGGCCGGGCCGCGGAACTGGGTATCCTCTTCCGCAAGGGCGAGGCCCTGCAGACACTCCGCGATGTCGATGTCGTGGCGCTGGATAAGACTGGCACCCTGACCAAGGGCAAGCCCGAGCTGACCGACCTCGTCACTGCCGAAGGATTCGACCGGAACGACGTCCTCCGTCTGGTCGCCAGCCTTGAGACCCAGTCCGAGCATCCGATCGCTGAAGCCATCGTGGCTGCAGCGAAGGCGGCTGACCTGAAGCTCGCTGATGTCTTTGGATTCGAAGCTGCTGCCGGCTACGGTGTCAGTGGCGGGGTCGATGGCTATAACGTGCTTGTCGGCGCTGACCGGTCCATGGCGAAGAACGGCATCGACGTCGCATCGTTCGCGGAGGAAGCCATCGCATTGGGCGACGCAGGCAAGTCGCCGCTCTATGCCGCGATCGACGGCAGGCTCGCCGCCATCATCGCCGTCTCCGATCCGGTAAAGGAGACGACGCCAGAAGCGATCAAAGCGCTACACGCGCTCGGCCTCAAGGTGGCGATGATCACGGGCGACAACAGCCGCACGGCGCAAGCCATCGCCCGCCAGCTCGGCATCGACGAAGTGGTCGCCGAAGTCCTGCCCGAAGGAAAGGTCAAAGCCGTCGGGAAGCTGCGCGAGGGCGGACGGAAGGTGGCCTTTATCGGCGACGGCATCAACGACGCGCCCGCTCTGTCCGAAGCCGACATCGGTCTTGCTGTCGGAACCGGAACCGATATCGCCATCGAGAGCGCCGACGTCGTGCTGATGTCGGGTGATCTCAACGGAGTGCCGCGGGCGATCGCCATCAGCAAGGCGACGATCCGCAACATACGGCAGAACCTGTTCTGGGCTTTCGGCTACAACGTCAGCCTGGTCCCCGTCGCCGCGGGCGTTCTCTACCCGCTGAACGGCACGCTTCTGTCGCCGATCCTCGCCGCCGCCGCGATGGGCCTTTCGAGCGTCTTTGTGTTGGCGAACGCATTGCGACTGCGGCGCTTCAAGACGAACTAAAACCAGGGACGTCCATGTGACGCTCTTTCTTGCATTCAAAGGAGAACGAAAATGAATATCGGCGAAGCCTCGAAGGCGTCCGGCGTCTCGACAAAGATGATCAGGTACTACGAGCAGATCAAGCTGATCACGCCCGCGCACCGCACCCAGTCTAGCTACCGGACCTACGCCGACAACGACGTCCACACGCTGCGCTTCATCCGCCGCGCCCGCGACCTCGGATTCTCGGTCGAGCAGATGAAGGCCCTGCTGGCGCTCTGGCGGGACCGTTCGAGGGCGAGCTCCGACGTCAAGGCGATCGCCCTCGAGCACATCGCCGAACTTGAGCGGAAGGCCGCGGCAATCGCCGCCATGACGAAGACGCTGAAGCATCTCGCCAGCCATTGTCATGGCGATGACCGCCCGGAATGCCCAATCATCGAAGGATTTGCTGAAACTCTCGGGGACGGGTTCGGGGTGCCGTCGAAGTTCGGCCTCTCGAACGTCGTCTAGGGCTTCCGGAGTTTGGCATGACAGGCCGCGCACGTCTGCAACATCAGGTGGAATGCATGCTCGGCTGCGTCCTTCGTTGCATCCGGCTTGCGCAGGATGCCGAACGTCGCATGCGCGCCCACCGTCAGCAGCAAGTACGGAGTAACGGGTTTCAGGCGACGCATGAAGAGTGGTTTATCCGGGAAGCAGGTTGCGATATCCTGGATGGCGCACGATAGCCATCGCAGAAGGAGTTGTCGAAAAAAAGGTGTGCTGAAATTTCAACCGACGATGCTCCGTTGCTGCATCGAGGTGGCGACCATGACTGGAAGAAAGAAGCTCGTTAGGGACAATCCATCGCTCGGCTTCAAATCCCCGCCGCGGCGGCGCAGACGAATTCCTGCCTCCGCCATCAGTGGAGTGAGACGCATGCTCCTTGTTGCCGCCCTCGTCGTCGTCGTCGGGATTCTTGCGTTCTCGCTCATCGCCGCCTTGAAATGAGCGCTTGGCGGTCTAGCTTTTCAAGAGTCCTTCACCATCGCGCCCTCGGTCGCCAGGCGGCGAAAGATCGCATCGATCCGGTCGGGTGGCAGCTTGGTGCCCCCATCCAACCACCACGTCAGCACGGCCATGTAGGCGCCCACGACGTATTGCGCGACAAGTTCGCGCGGGATGGCGTCCGGAGAACCCCGGTCGCCGTCGGCGGCCAGTTCGTCGCGCAGCAGATCGGAAAGTATCTGACGGATGGTGCCGAGCGCAACCGCACCTCCACGGCTGCCCGCCAACGCCCGGTAGAGATCGACATGTTCCCGTGCATGTTCGAACATGGCCAGGCTAAAGCCGAACCTCCGGCTCCCCCGTTCACTCTGCGCCGCGCGAGCCGTGGCGTCGAGATGCTTGCGCAAGCTGTCGAGGCCGCTCCGCTTCAAATCATCCTTGCTCGTATAGTGAAGGTAGAAGGTCGACCGACCGACGTTTGCCGCTTCGCAGATTTCCTCGACGGTTATCGGATCGTAGCCCTTTGCCAGGATCAATGCGATCAGGGCCTGTTGCAGTGATCTTCTGGTGCGGGCGACGCGGCGGTCGATCGTATGCTCGGTTGTTTTCATCACTATTTCCGGACAAATCGGAGTGGTCGTCCAGGATCAGCCGTTCCACACTGCGGACTTGTTGACATGAGTGAACATCGCATCTGTTATCAGACACCGTGTCCATTTTAATCGTGGATCTGAAGGCAAGCAAGAGACGAAGCACGGGACGGAGCGAACGAACATGGCTGACCAGCCCCCTTACCCCGGCATGCCACGCTGGGTGAAAATATCCGGGATCATCTTCGGCGTGATGATCTTCTTGGTCTTCACTTTGATGGTCACCGGTATTGGTGGCCCTCACGGTCCTGGCCGCCACCTGTCGCCTGCCGACAATGGCAGCCAGACAACGCCACAAGGTGATCGCCCATGAATATGAGACCCGGACTCCGGAAGATTGTTGTCGTCGCGCACATCATCTCCTCGGTCGGCTCGCTTGGCGCGGTCGCGGGATTCCTCGCTCTCGCGGTCGCAGGGCTCACGAGTCAGGATGCTCAGGTAACGCGGAGCGTCTATGTCGCAATGGAGGTGATCGCCCGTTTTGTCATTGTCCCTTCGGTTTCCGCCTCGTTGCTAATCGGCGTAGCTCAGTCTCTTGGCACCTCATGGGGCTTGTTTCGACACTATTGGGTTCTGGCGAAACTCCTTCTGACCCTCCTGACGATGATTATCTTGCTGCTCCAGTTGGAGGGAATAACCCACGTCGCGTCGGTGGCGGTCGCGACGACATTGTCCAGTGTCGATCTCCTCGGTCTCAGGCGCTCGCTCGTTGTCCATGCCGCGGGTGGCCTCGTCGTATTGCTCGTGACGACAACACTGTCGGTCTACAAGCCCCGTGGGATGACCCGATACGGGTGGCGTAAACAGCACAACCAGTAGGGTAACCCGGTGTAGCAACGCCGCAGGGATTTCGGGGAAGAGGTTGCAAACGCCACTGTCTGCCACAGTAGCGACTTCGCGCAGGGTTGGGCGACAACACTTCAGAATTTACGAAAAATTTAGGTTAATTTTATCGATATGAATCTGCCTGTTTCGATCTGAGAAAAGAAAGCTATGGTTGCACCAACACGTCCCTGGGCGTGTCCGAATTTTTTCAGAGACAGCCACGGATCGTCACAATGAACACTATTGTCAATTCAGATTCTGCGTATTTCCCATCAGCAGGAAGTCTCGCGTCTCAAGCCACGGAGAAGGTACAATCAAGGGCGGTTGGCCCCGATGTTCTCCGATCATTGGCGATCCTGCTTGTTATGCTGGTGCACCTACCAGTCGAGGCGACACCATCCCTGTTGGTCGGAATTCGTACCTACGCATGGCTAGGGGTCGATATTTTCTTTGTTTTGAGCGGGTTTCTGATCGGAACCCAACTCTTCAAGGAAGTTTCGCGAACCGGAAGCGTTGGGCTGAAGTCCTTCTATCTGCGTCGTGCCTTTCGTATTTTCCCGGCGTTTTTCGTTGTCCTCGGCCTCTACGCGATTTTCCCCATTCTCCGGGACGCTCCGACGATGCAACCGGTCTGGAGCTTTGCGACCTTCACTGTGAATTTCGACTTCGACCCTCGCGTAGGACGAGCCTTTACGCAGGCATGGTCGCTTTGTGTCGAGGAGCATTTCTATTTGGTCTTGCCTCTTCTCGTATTGCTGTTGCATCGTCGAATTAGCACGGGCTGGATGCTTCTAATCGCTGCGGCGATGGTGGTTGCGGGAATGATCCTTCGATACGCGATTTGGGAAAGCCAGGTCGGCGTTCTTGTTGATGCCGACAAGCTGAGAGATGCCTTCGCCGTATACCTCAGGGACGTATATTACCCGACATACACCCGCCTGGATGGCCTGATGTTCGGCGTGATCCTTGCTGCCGCGAGATTTTTCAGACCGGAACTCTGCAAGCGTTACGCGCCTCCGCGTGTTGCCCTGCCGGTAGGTGTCGCCCTCTTCGTCGCAGCTCTTGTGTTGTTCTCGATTCGAGGGCCGCTTGAAGGAACCAATCTCTTTCTCGTCTTCCAGGCGCAACCTGGTGCGGTGGCCGGTTTCCCGCTCATTTCAATCGGGATCGCGCTCATTCTTGGCGCTATGCTCGACTTGGAGCATATTCTGAAACGGTTGCCTGTTCCGGGTGCGGTGATGGTCGCCACATTGTCATATAGCCTGTATCTGACCCACAAGTCGGTCTTCCATGTCGACAGGCTTGTCTTCGTAGAAGAGAACCTTCAGGGCGGTTTCGGCTTTGTGGTTTATCTGGCCACCAGCTTTGCGGTAGCAACCGTGCTCTGGTTTTGTGTAGAGAGGACTTTCCTCCTTCTTCGGGATCGCGTTCTCTCTCCGAGCAAATGACCTACCTGCTTTGGAGGGTGCCAGCAGCGGTTGCAACTACCTGCTACTTGATTTCGATCCGGAACTTCGCGTGGCACGACGTGCAAGTTTGAAGCATCATGTGGAAAGCGTGTTCTGCAGGCATCGATGCTGCATCTCTCGCTGCATCGACCTTTCTTGCGAGCGGTCCGCCTCCCATAGCATCTTCCGTTTGCATCCGCGTTCCGGGTCCAAGCCTGTCGGGATTTCGGTCTGCTGCGACAGACAGCGCGGACGCGTAGATGCCAAGGTCTTTTGCCAGCTTGTCGAACTGTTGACGGTCGGTTTCAATGCTTGGTGTCAACGGCGGAGTAAAATCCTGCCACGCGGCGGCGCAAAAGTCGGCCACTTGTGGCGCGCGCATGAGACCGCCGGGAGGGCTTAGGCCCGAGCGGGGGTCTCATGCGCGCGTTGCGATTTTCGAAGGGCGTCAGCCGGCCTTTCGGGCGCGGCTTTGGGCGAGACGATAGCTGTCGCCGTTCATCTCGAGGATGCTGACGTGATGGGTGATGCGGTCGAGCAAAGCGCCGGTCAGGCGCTCGGACCCCAAGGTTTCCGTCCATTCGTCAAAAGGAAGGTTGCTGGTGATCAGGGTCGCGCCTCGCTCGTATCGTTGCGAGATCAGCTCGAACAGCAATTCCGCGCCGGTCTTTGACAGCGGCACGAAGCCCAGTTCATCGATGATCAACAGCTGGTAGGCGGCCATCTGCTTCTGGAACCGGATGAGACGCCGCTCGTCGCGCGCCTCCATCATCTCGCTGACCAGTGCGGCCGCTGTCGTGAACCCAACGGACAGGCCCTTCTGGCAGGCGGCCAGGCCGAGGCCGAGCGCCACATGGGTCTTGCCCGTGCCGCTGGGGCCGAGAGCGATAACGTTCTCCCTGCGCTCGATCCATTCGCAGCGCGCCAGTTCCAGCACCTGCATCCTGTTCAGCTTTGGGATGGCGGCGAAGTCGAAACTGTCGAGGCTTTTGACGACCGGGAACCTGGCCGCCTTGATGCGACGCTCGACCTTGCGACGGTCCCGTTCGATCATCTCCCGCTCGGCAAGCCGGGTGAGGTATCCGACATGATCGACGCCTTCGGTGGCGCACAGCCGGGCCAGCTTCTGGTACTCGCGCTGGAAACTCGGCAGCTTCAGGGTTTTGAGATAATGGGTGAGAAGGATCTCGGGTGCTTGGGTGTTCATGCGACTTCTCCCGCATCCGACGACAGGAGACGCATATACGCCTTCGCCGATGTCGTCTCGACCGTCGCCCTCGGCAAATACGGGTAGATGGACAGGTCCAGTCTGGGCGGCCGGCGTTCCACCCGGCACAGGATCAGATGCTTGACGGCGTCAAAGCCAATGGCGCCAAGCTGGATCGCCTGCTTCACCGCCGCATGCAGATCGGCGAGTTCGAAGCTCTCCAGCAGGCGGAGGACCTGCACGTACTCACGCCGGCCGTGTTTGGCCATGCGGCCTTCCATCAACCGGCGCAGCGTAGCGAACTCTTGCGGCAAGTCCCAGCCCTGGAGGGGCGCTGCCTGATCCAGCGAATTGATCTTCTGCTCGATCAGCGGCAGGTAATGGACAGGATCGAAGACGACGTCTTCCCGTTCCCAGCACCGAGGATGGCGGGCGATGATCTCGCCACGGCCACCAATGACCACTTCGTTGACATAGCCGCGCACCCACACATCCTGATGGCCATAGGCGACCGGGACGGAATAGTCGTTGGTCTTGTAGCGCACCAGCGACTGCGCCGTCACCTTGGCACTTGCCTGGTCGCAGGCATCAAATGGCGAGGCTGGCAAGGCGCGCATGGCAGCCAGATCGCGCCGCAAGCGCTCGCCGATCGTCTCGCTCTCGCCGCGCAGCCTGTCGCGCTGGCGCTTCCGGCACTGCTCCTCCAGAAAGGTGTTGAACGCCTCCCATGTCGCAAACTGCGGGATCGGTACCATGAAGTTGCGCCGGGCATAGCCGACGAGACCCTCGACGTTCCCCTTGTCGTTGCCCTTGCCGGGACGGCCATAGCGATCCCGGATAAGGTAGTGGGACAGGAAGCCGCTGAACAACGTCGCGCGCTTGCGGGTGCCGTCAGGCAAAATCTTCGCCACCAGGCAACGGTCGTTGTCGTAGACGATCGATTGCGGCACGGCGCCGAAGAAAGCGAACGCATGGACATGGCCATCGACCCAGGCCTCGGCCACTGCCGCCGGATAGGCCCGCACGTAGCAGCCGTCGCTGTGCGGAAGGTCGAGCACGAAGAAATGCGCCTTCTGCTCGACACCGCCGATGACCACCATCGCCTCACCGAAATCGGCCTGCGCATGGCCGGGCGGATGCGACAGCGGCACGAACACTTCCTGGCGGCGCTGATCCCGCTCGCGCATGTAATCCTTGATGATCGTATAGCCGCCAGTGAACCCGCATTCGTCTCGAAGCCGGTCAAACACCCGCTTGGCCGTATGGCGCTGCTTGCGCGGCACTTGTCTGTCTTCGTCCAGCCAGTGATCGATCGTCGAGACAAACGCATCCAGCTTGGGCCGCCGGATCGGTGATTGTCGCTGATAGCCAGGTGGCGTCGAATAGGACAGCATCTTGGAAACGCTGTCGCGCGATATGTTGAAATGCTTTGCAGCCTGACGCCGGCTCATGCCTTCCGAGCAAGCCAGTCGAACCTTCAGATATAATTCCACGGTATAGATCCCCAGGCCCTCCTGCGCTCATTGCAGAAGAGAAATAGGTGGCCGACTTTTACGCCGCCCGAAGCGGGACAATCCCGCCGCTACCGTGGTCTAATTTTGCACCGCCGCTCTCAGCTTGGGCTGGCTTTTGAGCCAGCCGTGGTGACGGAACCGTCGAACAGCGCCGAAAGGGTAACCCCAGAGTGAGCCCGAATGGTCTCGGCGGCCGCTTTGAACGCTTTTGCGTCGTAGGGCGACGAATCCTTGAACATTGCGTTGATGGTCTTGGCGGAGTTTGCCATCGCCTTCATGCCGTCCTGTCTTTGGACAACGTTGCCGGGCGCGGCGGTTTGGGCGGTTTCTACGGAGAACGCCGTGGCGAATACGGCTATCGGAAGCACAAGAACGGCTAGTTTCGTCGCGCTCGCATCCATCCCCATGCTACACTCCATTTTCCCGGAGGCTGTTCCTCCCGCTTTTGACCATCCCGGCGGTTGGAGGCCCAACCTTCGGGGTCTGGAAACGTCCTCGCGTTTGATCAAGATCAACGCAACTCTTGCAACGGCACTGCACTGTGCTTGAATACGATAATAGGGTCCGAGCGAAAACATGATCGCCGTAAGCCAAACCATTCGAAGATGCGCGAGAGAATTGCTGGCCGTTTTGGTCGCAATTATGTTCCTCGTCGCGCCGATGGCCGAGGCTGCTCCCGAAATGTGCGATAACGACTTACCTCAAGCTGTACATGTCGAAACGTCCATGGGCGACGTAGCCTGGCAAGGTGATCGCCACCCTGTCGAGCAGAAGGCCTGCTGCAACAGCGTATGCAGCCTGTGCAACGTCATTCTTCCGGCTTCGGACCCTGTTGTTTTTCACCTGGATTCTGGCGCTCAGCGATATCTTGATCCTCAGCAGTCCATCACAGGCCACAGCTCCTCGCCTGCTCTCGGCCCTCCCCGATCCACTGGTTGAACACCTCCGCTCAACGGCGGGATGATCGTCGGTTACCTGCGATACCCGCACGGCGACCATGTCGGTGACAATTGCCGACACCCTGGTACTGCATCTCCTTGCAAAGTCTTGGATCAGCCAGGGGGACGCTCCGAACGAGGCGAACCAATAGGGAACTAAATCCAATGGACGTTCAAAAAGACCATAAAGGTCGCTATTACCATCATGGTGAACATCAAGCTCAGGCCACGCTGGCAGCCGAGAAAAGTCCGGTCACCGATCAGACGGAAGGCGTGATTTACACTTGCCCTATGCATCCGCAGGTAAGGCAAATAGGGCCTGGGAACTGCCCAATCTGCGGGATGACGCTGGAACCGGAAGTGGTCACAGCAGAAACCGGGCCGAGCGCCGAATACCTCGATATGAGACGTCGCTTCTGGATCGGGCTCGTTCTGTCCGTGCCTGTGCTCCTGCTGGAGATGGGTGGACACCTCACCAATCTTCACATGGCGCTTGGTGCCCAGACCTCGAACTGGATTCAGCTCGTTCTTGCTACACCTGTCGTCCTATGGGCAGGCTTTCCATTCTTCGAGCGAGCATGGAAGTCGCTCGTCACTATGCGCCTGAACATGTTCACATTGATAGCAATGGGGACGGGGGTCGCGTGGATATACAGCGTCGTTGCAACCCTTGCACCTGGTCTGTTTCCCGCCACGTTCCGCTCCGCAGACGGTTCAGTCGCCATTTATTTCGAAGCTGCAGCCGTCATCACGGTACTGGTCCTGCTTGGACAGGTGCTGGAGTTGCAAGCCCGTGAACAGACCGGTGGAGCCATCCGCGCACTTCTTGACCTTGCCCCTAAGACGGCACGCCGCGTCCGTGATGGTGTCGACGAGGACATCGACCTGGAGATGGTTGTCGTCGGGGATCGGCTTCGGGTTCGCCCCGGTGAAAAGGTCCCGGTCGATGGCAGCCTTATCGAAGGACGCAGTTCGGTTGATGAATCGATGATCACCGGTGAATCGATGCCCGTCACCAAAGAGGTCGGTGCAAAGCTGATAGGCGGGACGATGAACCAGACCGGTGGCTTCGTCATGGAGGCAGGAAAAGTCGGCCGCGATACCATGCTGGCGCAGATCGTCCGCATGGTTGCGGACGCCCAGCGCTCGCGAGCGCCCATCCAGCGCCTGGCCGACGAAGTTTCCGGTTGGTTCGTTCCCGTGGTGATCGGGATTGCCATCGTGGCATTCGTAGCGTGGATGATATGGGGACCAGAACCGCGCTTTGCCCACGGCCTTGTAGCCGCAGTCGCAGTGCTCATCATCGCATGCCCCTGCGCATTGGGTCTTGCGACCCCAATGTCGATCATGGTGGGCGTTGGCCGGGGTGCAGGTCTTGGTGTCTTGATCAAGAATGCCGAAGCGTTAGAGCGTTTCGAGAAAATCGACACGTTGGTCGTCGACAAGACCGGAACCCTGACCGAGGGTAAACCTAAGGTAACGTCGATGGCCGCGATAAATGAGTTCACAGAATCCGAACTGCTGCGACTGGCGGCAACACTGGAACGGGCGAGCGAGCATCCACTGGCAACTGCCATTGTTAACGCGGCGACGGAACGGCAACTGGCTCTCGGCGTGGCGCAGGACTTCGATAGCCCGGTTGGCAAAGGGGTCACGGGAAGTGTCGACGGACGAAGACTCATCATAGGCAGCCACCGCATCATGGAGGAAGCTCATATCGATGTCTCGGCTCTCACCAGCCAGGCGGAAGCGATGAGGGGTGAAGGCGCAACGGTAATCTTCGTCGCGATAGACGGCCGTGTTGGAGGCCTTTTGGCGATCTCCGACCCGATCAAAACGACGACGCCAGATGCAGTTCAAGCTTTGCTGAAGGCAGGGGTCCGGGTCGTCATGCTGACGGGCGACAACAAGACCACGGCCGACGCAGTTGCCCGCAAGCTCGGGATCACCGAGGTCGAGGCCGAAATCCTGCCGGAGGACAAGAGCAAGATCGTCAAGCGTCTGCGGGAAGAAGGCCGGATCGTCGCTATGGCCGGAGATGGAGTGAACGACGCCCCTGCCCTGGCTGCCGCAGATGTCGGAATTGCTATGGGAACCGGAACGGATGTCGCGATTGAAAGCGCGGGCGTCACACTGCTCAAAGGCGATCTTCAAGGGATTGTCCGGGCTCGTGAACTCAGCCACGCGACAATGAGCAATATCCGGCAGAACCTGTTCTTCGCCTTCATTTATAATGCGGCTGGCGTCCCAATCGCCGCTGGAGTGCTCTACCCCACGTTCGGACTTTTGCTGTCTCCGATCATCGCTGCGGCCGCGATGGCGCTTTCGTCGGTAAGCGTCATTGGCAACGCCCTCAGATTGAGGAGTGTACGGATATGAAATGGGATCGCAAATGGACGCTGATTGCTGCGTCGATGGGCGTCATCTTCGCCTTCTTCCTCCTGCGCGAGCACTGGGCGCATGCATTTGGTCTCGCGCCCTACTTTCTCCTGTTAGTTTGCCCCGTCCTGCATCTCTTTCATGGCCACGGTGGCCATGGCCATGGTGTTCACGGCGAGGACCGCCTGGGTAAGGATGAAACACGTTGATCTACGCACACTCCGCACAGGCAGATGTTGAGGTGACGACGTCGGCAGAACGGCTATTTGACTACATGGACGACCAGGCAAACCCCGGCACGCACATGCAGAGATCGTCGATAATGATGCTGTGGGGGAGCATGGCATATGATTTCGACGAAGCTCGCGGTCGAAGTGTCGGTTCCGTAATCAAGATGACCGGAAAAGTAGCTGGTTTGAAACTGTATGTGGAGGAAGTCGTCACTCGGCGGCAACCACCGTTTCTAAAAGCATGGGAAACGGTAGGAGAGCCGCGCCTTCTCATTATCGGAAGTTACCGGATGCGCTTCCAAATAGAGGATAGCGGGCGTCTCTGCCGTCTCCACGTGTTTATCGATTACAACTATCCAAGGTCCGTGGTTGGCCGGATCGCTGGGACCTTGCTAGGTGCAGTCTACGCAAGATGGTGCGTCAAGCGGATGGCGGCGGCTGCCACGGCAGCATTTTCGGCGAAACTCGGTCCGGACTGACGCAGCGCAGTCGCGATGGCGAGGGCGATGGGCGCATCAACGAGAGCGGCCTGCTTTGAGGAGAAGACGATGCTCGATAGACGTAAGTGGACACCTTCAGCTCTGCTACTGACGATGACGGGGATCGTCGTGGTCGGCATCGGGATTTATTTTGTTCTCTTTCGCCCACCGCTGCTGCCAGAGGACGTGCGTTACATGCAGTTGACCGAAGGGGACCTGTCGGCGGTCGGGCCCAGCTTGAGAGATTGGCTTGGGTTTGTCTTTGCGGTCCTTGGAGGCTTCGTGATGGGAACGGGTATTCTTATGATGACGTTTGCCGCGACGGCCTACCGCTCCCGAGAGCCCATAGCAGCGTTCGGTGCCATACTTGGAGGCGCGGTTTCGATTGGAACGATGACAGCCGTCAATTTCGCGATCAACTCCGACTTCAGGTGGGCACTGCTTGGTCTCTTCGCCCTTTGGGCCGCGAGTTTGATCGCCTATTGGTTTGAAGGGGCAAAGGCCTGATGAAACTCCGGTTGGGGGAGAGCACGGATGAGAGTGTGCTCTCCCCCAACTTTTCAAGCCGCCATTTTTGTGCAGCTCTCCGCACAGCGACGGCAAGCCGCTACACACGACTCCATGTCCCCGACGCGCTCACAATCCTCGGCGCACTGAGCGCAGATTTCGGCGCACTCTCGGCAGACGTGCTTATGATGCTCCGAACCAATGAGCATGAAATGCGCCGAGGTCCGGCAGATTTCCGCGCAGGCCATCATGAGCCTGAAATGCTTCGGCTCGGTATGTTCGCCGCCCATTTCCAGGCAGTGCCCCATGGCCATCGATAAGCACTCGCGGTAGCAGGCGAGACAATTATCGATGCAGGCTTTCATTTCGTCTGAAAGGTGATGCATGTTCGTTCTCCCTTCCTACTTCGCTTCCTTGTCGAGCCACTCAGTCATCTCTGCGATTTCTTTGGTCTGCGCGTCGATGATCTTCTGAGCGGTCTTTTTGGCCCATTCATTGTCACCAAATTTCAGCTCGACCTCGGACATGCTGATTGCGCCCATGTGATGGGCGATCATACCGCAGACAAAAGCAACGTCGGCGTCCTTCTTCATCATGCCCTGCATCATGTTCATGTGCATCGGCTTCATGCCTTCCATTGATGCCTTCTGGTGGTCGGTCATCATGTCGCCCATGCCCATGTCACCGGACATCATATCCATCTTCGACATGTCCATCTCGGACTTGCACTTTTCCGGATAGGCCATCTCCGCGAAAGAGGCGGTTGGCATAATGGCAAGTATTGAAAGAGCGCCTACTGCAGCGAGCGAATACTTTACGAGGGTTTTCATCTCTGTTCTCCTGATTGGATTCACATATTTGGATTCGACAATTCAGCCAGGGAGTTTAGGAGGGGGATGGAACGCACGCACGAGCAGGAACGGACTAAGTTCGTTCAGGATCGGCGTAACCGGTCGGGGGACGACTGCATTCGCATCGGCACACGGCGGCTCTGCCAGAATCGGGCAGCAGTGCAAATTGGAGCAGCAACCCGCATGATGAACGGATGCTGGATTGCTTTGGCCGGGCTCGGTAATCGACGGGCAATTGTGTTTGGCGCTGAATTGGCCAACCGCTGCGCCGTGGAGGTTCACCACCATGAGGCACAGGGCCGCAATTCGCACCAGGCGGTAAAATGTTCTCAACAGAGGCATTGGAGACGCAATTCCTTTCGCCTTCAACGCGTCTTCCAGAAGAATGTTCCCGTTTCTGCTGGTTCTGATACCTCAGAACCCCAAGGCTGAGGTTGTCCCGAGCGTCAGCGCCGCGAGGACAAGATAGCGGCCGGTCTTTGCGACTGTAACGAGTATCAAAAAGGACCACAGGGGCTCACGCAACACTCCGGCTATCACCGTCAGCGCATCCCCGAACAGGGGCATCCAGGACAACAGCAGCGACCATCGGCCATACCGCCGATACCAACCACTGGCTCTTTCTAGCGAAGGTTTCTTCACCGGAAACCAAGCCCTGTCCTGAAAACGATCAATGAACCGGCCGAGAACCCAGTTGCACACTGCTCCGAGAATGTTCCCGACACTTGCGACGATGAGGAGGCCCGGCACGGAGAATTTACCCGAAACGAGCAAGCCAATGAGGACCGGTTCGGACTGAAACGGCAGGACTGTGGCCGCTCCGAAGGCAACCAGGAAAAGTCCGATATAGGCCGTTAAGCTACTCACTGAATGTAACCCTCATATCTCCCATAAATTCCACACTCCCCTTTAAAGTCCTGTTGACTTTGCCATCGTTGGAAGCTCTACAAGGTTTCTTTCATGGTCCTTCGTTGGGATGTTCCTTGTGCAGCGCCACATAATCGACGCGAATCATCTGATAGATGAAGCTCGTAATTGACAACTTCCGGGCTGATGGTAGTCCTCGGGCATGGGTATGTATCGAATCACATTGGAAAAAATGCTGGTTCTGCTTCGGTTGTTGATCATCGCATCACTGGCTGGATACTCATTGCCTGCTGCTTCGGCAGCAATGCATGGGTCGATAGCGACATCCACGACCGTCCAATCTGACGACCACCACGAGGTGACAAACGGCGACCACGTCCATGGAGAGGAGAGCGCCTCTCCCGATGACATGCAGAAAATTGCGAAGCAGGAGTGCTGCAAAGACTTCTGCTTGAGTTTTGCGATTGTCGCGACCGCCGATGTGGACGTTGGCCCCGTCGTGATGGATTCCATCCGCAAATTCATCAACGACAATCGTGTCGTCGGCGAACTCGTGCCGCTGCATCGCCCTCCGAATATCTGAATAGGACACGCCCGTCCTTGCGGGTCTGAACGTGCGTAGGTGGGTGTGATTGCCCACTGCGCCGCAGCCATCTCCTATTCGGATTACACCATGAAACCTATATTTCTGGTGGTTGCCTTGCCGCTCCTTGTGAGCGGTTGCGCTGCCACGTTGCCTCCTGAAGTCATTGCTTCGGGCGACCTTGCCGACCTCCCGGTCGACGTTCGTCCCGTCCGCTACCAAAGCCCCGTTACGGGCTACACGCACCGCGTCCCGGTCGATCCAAAACCGTGGCGAAACCAGAACGACGCGCAGGCTCCGGAAGGAGACGCGTCATGAGCCTTTTCACTTTTAAATGCGCTGCGACTGTTGCACTGCCGCTCATTCTCGGTGGATGCGTATCATCGACGGAATACTCTGCGACAACCGCCGGGTTTTCGAACGTTTCAAACAAAACGGCCGAGGCGACGGGAAAGGACACCGTTTGGGTGCAGAATCGCCAGGACGCGCAGTTGGTCTCAGGCCGGGTAAAGACGCTCCTCACCAAAAAGACCGTCGACGTCGAGACGGCGGTGCAGATAGCCCTTCTCAACAACAAGGGTCTGCAGGCGGCCTACGCCGATCTTGGAGACTCTTCGGCGGATGCATGGCAGTCCACGATGCTCGTAAACCCGACGGTCGGTATCGGCCTGACGGGGATCGGCACTCCCGGTCTCGAAGCCTACAGGGCCATCGAAGGTGTGATTGCCACCAACATTCTTGCACTCGTGACCCACAAGCGGAACGTCGAAATCGCCGATGCCGGGTTCCGCAAGGCACAGCTCGCTGCTGCCGTTCGGACACTTCAGCTGGCGGCGGAGACTCGTCGCGCATGGATCACTGCCGTTGCCTCCTGGGAGACGGTCGCCCAGCTCAGCCAGGCACAAGCCGCCGCCGACGCAGCGTCGGAACTGGCGAAGAAACTTGGCGAAACAGGCTCCATGACGAAGGGCGGCCAGGCCCGCGAGCATGTCTTTTATGCTGAACTGGCAGGCCAGACCGCCAAGGCAAGGCTTGAAGCTCGCCTAGCAAAGGAAGAGCTGACACGTCTTGTGGGACTTTGGGGCTCGGACATCGACTACCAGATTCCCAATCGCCTGCCGCAGCTTCCCAAGGGTCTTGTCAAGCGAGACCTCATCGAAGCCGAGGCTTTGCAACGTCGGGTTGACCTGCAGATGGCGAAGCTCGACCTTGATACCACCGCAAAATCCTACAAGTTGACGGAAGCGACACGCTACGTCACCGATCTCGAAATCCTGTCCGGATTTGAGACCGAACGCGAATTGGAGGACGGTGAAAAGAAGAAGGACACGACCGGCAATGTCGAGCTGGAATTCGTGATCCCGATCTTCGACAGCGGCAAGGCCCGGATGCGGAAGGGCGAACTGGCCTACATGCGCTCGGTAAACCTGCTCGCGGAAAAGGCGGTGAACGTCCGTTCTGAGGCCAGGTCCGCGTATCAGGCCTATCGGTCGAACTACGATATCGCCAGGCACTACCGCAACAGTGTCGTGCCGTTGCGCACCAAGATCGAGGAGGAATCCCTTCTCACTTACAACGGCATGATTTCCAACACGTTCGAACTGCTCGCCGACAGCCGGGAAAAGGTCAACTCGATCCTCCTCGCCGTCAATGCAAAACGCGATTTCTGGTTGGCCGAAGCCAATCTCGCGCCTGCCATCTATGGCGGCGGTGCGGGTGCGGCAGGTGGCGAGACCGAGGTCGCAGCGGCTGCCGAAAGCGGCGGCGGTCACTGAGAAAGGACAAGAGAATGTTTAACAGAAGACAGATGCTCGGTGCTGGCGCGGCTCTCGTTTCGACCGCTGCATGGGCAAAAACCTCAAACATGGGGCTGCCGGAGGCGGCGCTCATGGAAACCGCCGAAACACAGACGCCAGTCAGACCGTCGTCAGGACCCAACTATACACCGGTCGTGACGCTGAATGGATGGACCCTGCCACACCGAATGAACAACGGTGTCAAGGAATTCCACCTTGTCGCCGAACCGGTGGAGCGCGAAATGGCCGAAGGCATGACTGCCCATCTCTGGGGCTACAACGGTCAATCTCCGGGCCCGACCATCGAAGCCGTCGAAGGCGATCGCGTTCGCATCTTCGTCACCAACAAACTACCAGAACATACGACCGTCCACTGGCACGGCATGATACTGCCATCAGGTATGGACGGCGTCGGCGGCCTGTCGCAACCGCATATTCCCGTCGGCAAGACCTTCGTCTACGAGTTCGACCTCGTGAAGTCGGGGACCTTTATGTACCACCCGCATTCGGACGAGATGGTCCAGATGGCCATGGGCATGATGGGGTTTTTCGTCATTCATCCCAAGGACGAGAAGTTCATGCCAGTGGACAGAGACTTCGTGTTCCTGCTCAGCGCCTATGACATCGATCCCGGAACTTACGTTCCGCGCATCATGGAAATGACGGACTTCAACCTCTGGGCCTGGAACAGCCGTATCTTCCCCGGGATCAGTCCACTCGTCGTTTCCAAGGACGACCGCGTGCGCGTCCGTGTTGGCAACCTGACCATGACCAATCATCCGATCCACATGCACGGTTACGACTTCGAGGTCACCTGTACGGATGGCGGATGGGTCAGGCCCGAAGCCCGCTGGCCAGAGGTCAGCATCGATATCCCCGTCGGCGCGATGCGTGCCTACGAGTTCGACGCAAAATACCTCGGTGACTGGGCAATCCATTGCCACAAGTCGCACCACACGATGAATGCCATGGGACATGATGTCCCGACATTTATTGGTGTCGATAAAAAAACCGTCACGGAGAAAATCAGGAAAATCCGCCCGGAATACATGCCCATGGGTACAGCCGGCATGGCCGATATGGGCGAGATGGAGATGGAGATTCCGGAGAACACCGTCCCGATGATGACGGGATGGGGGAAGCACGGTCCCATCGAGATGGGCGGAATGTTCTCCGTCGTCAAGGTCCGCGAGGGTATCGCGGCCGACGATTACACCGATCCCGGCTGGTACGAAAACCCACCCGGTACGCAGGCTTGGGAGTGGAGCGGCGAACTGCCCGATACGACCAAGGCCAAGGACGCAAAAACCCAGATCACGCCAAAACCAGTGAAACACGGCTGATCTTCTCTCCCAACGAACCAAAGGACAATATTATGAAAACTGCAATGATCGCACTGTTTCTGGCGGCGCTCGCAACTCCCGCTCTCGCCTCCGGCACCCACGAAGGTGGGCATGACGGGGCTATGGCCGTCGGAGAACCCGGCAAAAAGGCGCAGGCCACACAGACCATCCGAGTCTCCATGAAGGAGACGGACGACGGCAAGATGATCTTCACGCCCAACACCTTCAAAGTCCGCAAGGGCCAGACGGTCGTGTTCGCCATCAAAAATGCGGGCGAACTGGATCACGAGTTTGTCCTCGACCAAGAAGACAAGGTCATGGAGCACAAGGCCGTCATGGAGAAATTCCCGGAAATGGAACACGACGATCCAAACGCGATCCGCCTGGCTGCCGGAAAGTCCGGCGAGATCATCTGGAAGTTCACCAACGACGGCACTTTCAAAATCGCCTGCCTGGTACCCGGTCACTATGACGCCGGAATGCACGGCGACGTGACCGTGGCCAAGAAGTAATTCCACGCAAGGAGACATAACATGAAATCCATCATAAAATTCGCCTCGACAGCCCTTTTCGCGGTAGCCATTTCTTCCGCCGCTTTCGCGGCGGAATTTACCAAGGGCACGGTCAAGAAAGTCGATGCCAAGGCAAAGAAGGTCACTCTCATCCACGAGGAACTCAAGGACCTCGAAATGCCGGCCATGACCATGGTGTTCCGCGTTAAGGACGACGCAATGCTCGGGAAGCTCAAGGAAGGCGCGAATATTGAATTCGTGGCCGAGCGCCTCGAGGGCAAGCTGACCGTCACGGAAATCAAGTAAAGCGATCGGGCCGAGCCTTTCAAACGCTCGGCCCGTCCGACCTCATTCTCCGGATCGAAAATTCTCGATCATGCTGGCTTGGATCATGGATCAAAAATCATCGCCGTTCGGCAACAGTGCAGCCACGCGGGAAATAAGGTCAGCTTCGCTGCGGTTCGTGGTGCTTTCGATCCTATTCGCCAACCTCGTGTTCGGTGACGGCCTCGCGAGCTTTACCACCCATGTCATCGTCAATTCGGTGTATCTGATCGTCAGCGTGGCATCTGTCGCGGCAGCTATCTATTTCCCCAAACAAATGCACCTCGGTCCGCTTTTCGTGATGCTCGATGCCGCCTTGGTTGTGGTCATTCTCTATGAACACATTCTGGCGAACCCAATTACCTGTCAACGGCGGAGTAAAATCCTGCCACGCGGCGGCGCAAAAGTCGGCCACTTGTGGCGCGCGCATGAGACCGCCGGGAGGGCTTAGGCCCGAGCGGGGGTCTCATGCGCGCGTTGCGATTTTCGAAGGGCGTCAGCCGGCCTTTCGGGCGCGGCTTTGGGCGAGACGATAGCTGTCGCCGTTCATCTCGAGGATGCTGACGTGATGGGTGATGCGGTCGAGCAAAGCGCCGGTCAGGCGCTCGGACCCCAAGGTTTCCGTCCATTCGTCAAAAGGAAGGTTGCTGGTGATCAGGGTCGCGCCTCGCTCGTATCGTTGCGAGATCAGCTCGAACAGCAATTCCGCGCCGGTCTTTGACAGCGGCACGAAGCCCAGTTCATCGATGATCAACAGCTGGTAGGCGGCCATCTGCTTCTGGAACCGGATGAGACGCCGCTCGTCGCGCGCCTCCATCATCTCGCTGACCAGTGCGGCCGCTGTCGTGAACCCAACGGACAGGCCCTTCTGGCAGGCGGCCAGGCCGAGGCCGAGCGCCACATGGGTCTTGCCCGTGCCGCTGGGGCCGAGAGCGATAACGTTCTCCCTGCGCTCGATCCATTCGCAGCGCGCCAGTTCCAGCACCTGCATCCTGTTCAGCTTTGGGATGGCGGCGAAGTCGAAACTGTCGAGGCTTTTGACGACCGGGAACCTGGCCGCCTTGATGCGACGCTCGACCTTGCGACGGTCCCGTTCGATCATCTCCCGCTCGGCAAGCCGGGTGAGGTATCCGACATGATCGACGCCTTCGGTGGCGCACAGCCGGGCCAGCTTCTGGTACTCGCGCTGGAAACTCGGCAGCTTCAGGGTTTTGAGATAATGGGTGAGAAGGATCTCGGGTGCTTGGGTGTTCATGCGACTTCTCCCGCATCCGACGACAGGAGACGCATATACGCCTTCGCCGATGTCGTCTCGACCGTCGCCCTCGGCAAATACGGGTAGATGGACAGGTCCAGTCTGGGCGGCCGGCGTTCCACCCGGCACAGGATCAGATGCTTGACGGCGTCAAAGCCAATGGCGCCAAGCTGGATCGCCTGCTTCACCGCCGCATGCAGATCGGCGAGTTCGAAGCTCTCCAGCAGGCGGAGGACCTGCACGTACTCACGCCGGCCGTGTTTGGCCATGCGGCCTTCCATCAACCGGCGCAGCGTAGCGAACTCTTGCGGCAAGTCCCAGCCCTGGAGGGGCGCTGCCTGATCCAGCGAATTGATCTTCTGCTCGATCAGCGGCAGGTAATGGACAGGATCGAAGACGACGTCTTCCCGTTCCCAGCACCGAGGATGGCGGGCGATGATCTCGCCACGGCCACCAATGACCACTTCGTTGACATAGCCGCGCACCCACACATCCTGATGGCCATAGGCGACCGGGACGGAATAGTCGTTGGTCTTGTAGCGCACCAGCGACTGCGCCGTCACCTTGGCACTTGCCTGGTCGCAGGCATCAAATGGCGAGGCTGGCAAGGCGCGCATGGCAGCCAGATCGCGCCGCAAGCGCTCGCCGATCGTCTCGCTCTCGCCGCGCAGCCTGTCGCGCTGGCGCTTCCGGCACTGCTCCTCCAGAAAGGTGTTGAACGCCTCCCATGTCGCAAACTGCGGGATCGGTACCATGAAGTTGCGCCGGGCATAGCCGACGAGACCCTCGACGTTCCCCTTGTCGTTGCCCTTGCCGGGACGGCCATAGCGATCCCGGATAAGGTAGTGGGACAGGAAGCCGCTGAACAACGTCGCGCGCTTGCGGGTGCCGTCAGGCAAAATCTTCGCCACCAGGCAACGGTCGTTGTCGTAGACGATCGATTGCGGCACGGCGCCGAAGAAAGCGAACGCATGGACATGGCCATCGACCCAGGCCTCGGCCACTGCCGCCGGATAGGCCCGCACGTAGCAGCCGTCGCTGTGCGGAAGGTCGAGCACGAAGAAATGCGCCTTCTGCTCGACACCGCCGATGACCACCATCGCCTCACCGAAATCGGCCTGCGCATGGCCGGGCGGATGCGACAGCGGCACGAACACTTCCTGGCGGCGCTGATCCCGCTCGCGCATGTAATCCTTGATGATCGTATAGCCGCCAGTGAACCCGCATTCGTCTCGAAGCCGGTCAAACACCCGCTTGGCCGTATGGCGCTGCTTGCGCGGCACTTGTCTGTCTTCGTCCAGCCAGTGATCGATCGTCGAGACAAACGCATCCAGCTTGGGCCGCCGGATCGGTGATTGTCGCTGATAGCCAGGTGGCGTCGAATAGGACAGCATCTTGGAAACGCTGTCGCGCGATATGTTGAAATGCTTTGCAGCCTGACGCCGGCTCATGCCTTCCGAGCAAGCCAGTCGAACCTTCAGATATAATTCCACGGTATAGATCCCCAGGCCCTCCTGCGCTCATTGCAGAAGAGAAATAGGTGGCCGACTTTTACGCCGCCCGAAGCGGGACAATCCCGCCGCTACCGTGGTCTAATTTTGCACCGCCGCTCTCACAATTACCCAAGATCATAACCTCACGACATCGAGCCTGGTCGTGTCATTCATTCTTCTGAACCACGTAGCCCTGAAGCTCGATCGCTGGTTGATCATCGTGTTTTCGACGATCGTGGTGTCGGCATGGGTCCTTATGCTTGCCATCATGGCGTTCCGTCATCACGACAGCTCGCCCGGAACACTATTGGCCAACTTCTTCAACCAGGACCTCGGCCTTACGGTGAGTTTCGCGTTTACCGCGATGGCGGTATATCTGCTGGCGCGCGATCACGACCGCACTGTCAGGCAGGCCTTGAGAATCGAGGAAAAGCGCATGAACCTGTCACGCTTCTTCTCGCCGACGGTCGTCGCCGATCTTCAGACTGCAAGTGCCAGCCTTGACCTCGAGCGGCGGGACGCGGCGATCATGTTTGTCGATATCCGGGACTTCACGTCCTATGCGGAAACCGCTTCCTCACGCGAGCTCGCCTGCGTCCTCGGTGAGTATCGACACATCGTCGCCGGCACTGTGTTCGCCTATGGCGGAACCGTTGACAAGTTCATCGGCGATGGGGTGATGGCTGTGTTTGGGCAGCCGAAGCCAAAGTCGGACGACGCGCGGCGGGCATTGGCCTGCGCGTTGGCTTTGACCGAGGCGCTCGAAGAATGGGGCGGTAAGAAAATCGAGAAGGGCGGCCCCCGTTTGTATGCGGGTATCGGCTTGCACTACGGTACGGTTCTCGGCGGCGTACTTGAAAGCGGTTTCCATGACGAGTTCACCGTGATCGGTGACGCCGTCAATGTCGCCCAACGCCTGGAGTCCTTGGCAAGCCTTTTAAAGTCGCCACTCGTGGTGTCGAACCGCATGATAGAGGAAGTCCCGGACATGTTCGCTGCCAATGAATGGGTGTACACGAACGGCATAAAAATTCCCGGCAGGAAAGCTTCGCTCGATATCGCCTACATTCGTCGCGCTGCCAATCGCGCATCTACTGCCCACTATGAGACCGGTGACATGCAGACCGATTTCCAAAGGTCTTCTTTCCAGTCGCTTCCAGCGACACCGCTGGTTGGTACGTAAACCGCGCCTCCGACGAAGACCTTGCCGGGGCTATCACATTTCACGCGGACGTCGTGGGTTCCCTGGTCGGTGTATTTGATCGAACCCGCGCTATCGAATTCCGTCAGGCCGATGGTCAAATCGAAGTCGTAGTCCTGGACGGGTGATGTCTGCAGCGATGTTACTGTCAGATTGACGGTAACGTCGCCCTGGAAATGCGAAACGTGAAATGGCGGCCGTTCTGCGGCCTGTGCCGCAAACACGGATGAGATAACTGCGGCAGGAAGTAGGAAGATCGCACGGCTCCACATTGACCCCTCCCAAGGCAAGCGAAGAAAACAGTATAACACCAATCAACGAGGCGACGTTATTTATAGCACATGTGCGAGCGGCGGTCGAAGATTTGCTATGCGCCGCAATTCGTCCGTCAGTTTGGATGTGACGAACGTCCACAGCTAGCCCATGGTTGATTTCAACAATCGCGTGCCTCGGTACTCACCTCCAAAATCATTAAAGGTCAGGTCGGTATTGTGCTTGCCAACGATTAATCTTGCCATGCAGTCGCCAAATTGGGGGCTTCGCGACCGAAAACAAAGCAAACCAGATGCTCGACGAGCCCCTGTTTTTAGTCAGCATCAATAAGTCCGGCATGTCATAACACCAGAACCGGGGCAAAGCCGCCGCCCGGCGTCCTGAAATTGGTAGTCTGGCCCTGGTAAAGCCGAGCGGCCGAGAGCAGCATCTTGCCATCGTAAGTATAGAGCCGCACGTCCATCTTGCGCGATGCGGGTGCTCCATCGATCTCGATCATGCGGTGCCCGGGTGCGGCAAAGGCTTGAGCCACGTAGCCACCTCGGGCGATCTCGGCCCACACCCCTTTCGTCACCTTGTCGCCGCGGTAGACGGCCTTGCTGCCATGGCCCGAGAATGGCTTGAAGAACATGTCCTTTCGAGACCGCCAAAGAAAGTCCGCATTGTCGGGCGTGACCAGAACGGTCCGCGGAACACCGGCAAGACGCAAGCGCATATCTGCAGACAGCCCAACGGCTTCCAGCGCGGCCGGATCGGACAACAGTGTCAGATTGCGCTTGGCCGCAAGAAGCGCATAGTTATACGGACTGGGCGTAACCACCACCGAGCCGTCTCGATACGCCGCGCTGAGTGCTGCATGCTGCGGGCGGTCCAGCGCAAAATCGACCAGGCGATTATAGACGAGGTCGATCTCTTGGCCGGCGAGCCGGAGCCTGCCGCCATCATAGTGCAGTTCGCTCGCGTCGCCAATCACGGCGTCGATACCGTGCTTCAGCAACAATTGTCTGGCAAGCACGAATTCAGGATAGAGATATTGCTCCTCAGGCCGATCATCGACGATAGCGATTCTTCGTGGCGAACCGGCGCCGCGCTGGCGGCGCCATTCGTCACCGAACATGGCAACAACCCTGGTTTCGAAATCATCGTCTCTGGCGACTAGAAGCCCCTGTTCGAGTTCGGCGCAGCAGGCCTTCTGAGCTTTGGCCAGCAGCGCATTGAGAAACGCACCGCCGGCATTGGTGTTCACTTCGATCAGCTTGGGACCATCACTATCGAGATGGAAATCGTAACCCATTAGCGCGCCAGCGGGGCCGAAATCCTGTTGCGAGATTTCGGGGGCCCAGGCGAGGACGGTGTCGCGGTAGCCCGGCAATTTTGTCGCTGCCTCAATGGCATCCACAATCCCGCCCATCTCTGCTATGGCGGACCTGGAGAGGAAGACCGGGACATTGGAAAACAGATGCGACCGTGACTTGATGAAAGCTTCATAGAAGCCGGTGTCGGCGGCCTCGTGATCCAGCGCCGCCCCAAGTGCGGCGCGGTCGAGGGTAATGCAGAAGCAATTCCGGTTAAACCGTTCTGTCGCGGAATGGCTGGCCTCTGCCAGACCGGGATCCTTGACGTTCATGTCTCGTCCTCGCCTGCTGTTGGCCATTCTCCTGAAGAAGAGCGGTGGCAACTTGTTGCATTAACTGCTTGTTGTCGAGACTCCGTGTCATCCAGCCGCGTGATGATACTCGTGAAATATTCCGAGCTTTACCGTTCAGAATGTCAAAACAGAGATACAATCAGGCTCCAAACATTGCTTAGCTACTTACGTCGCTCCACGTGTTCTGACTTTGATTTGGATCAAAGTGGTTATCGTGATATGCCTTATACTATAAAAATGGAACACACGCTGACCCACCTTCGCTTCCTGCTCGCCGCGATCGTCCTGATCGCAGGCAGCCTGATGGTCAGCAGTTCACCTGGTCTTTCCGGAGAAGCTTCCGGTATCGCTGTCAACTTCGGTGTTGCCGGTGACAGTACAGCGCACCGTGCCAGCGGTTCACACCAAGTGACAAACCGCGTTGCCGCAACGAACCAGGACAGCCAGCAAAACGGTTGCAGGCAAGAATGCAGCATGAATTGCGTGCCCTCGGCCGGATCAAGTTGTTGCGCTACGGCCGTTTCCTCTGCCAGGGGATGCAAGACTCTCGATCGGGAGGCAATCGCCGCATACGGCATCGTGGATGCCGAGCTCTTGGCAGCAGGCGTCGATCCCGAGGCTCTTCTACGACCTCCACAAACTCCCTCCACAAACTTCGCCTGAAGCTGCGGTATCGTGGTTCTCGGATCTGTTTGGCTGACAGAACCAGTAGGCTCGTCATTCCACCAATGATCCGCGAAGCGGCGCCTGGTTCGGCGAAGCGAGTTGCTCGCATACCGATCACCGGATGTGCGAACGGCCCGAATTACGGGCCAAATAAGTGGAGAAGTCCCAATGAATAAGCTCATTACACTGTCCGTCGGCATCGCAATGGGCATTACGCTCGCTCTTCTGAGCATGTTGTGTGCTCTGACTTTCGCGCTCTGGCCGAACGCTACACTCGATTTCTTCAGCGCGTTCACCCACGGGCTTGATCTTGGCGCGATCAAATCAACTGCGCCGATGAGCGCTGGTCGTGTTCTCTACGGCGTTGTCGGCCTTGGACTCGTCGGCTTCGTCGCGGGTGTGGTGTACGCCTCGATCTACAATGCCGTCGCCAGCGCAGCCGCCGGGAAGCAGCGCCCGTCAAGTTGAGGATCGCTTATGATACCTGCAGGCAATTCATGGACGTTTTCGTCGGCATTTTTCGCTGTGGCTGGCGTGATAATCGCCAGGCCCCCGCGCACCAATCTCTATCAACTGTCCAGTGGAAGGAGCCCAATCCATGGACCCGCATACACAACATCCGGCTGATCACCCGGCCGGGCATGAACCGGAGCGCGAACTTGAGCCAAGGCCGCATGGGTTTTTGACTTCGAAGGCGGGGTTGGTCACGATTGCGTTCCTGCTGATCGCCGCGTTTTTCCTTCTCTCTGAGCACCGGGTGCATGCCCTCGGTTTCCTTCCCTTCCTGCTGCTGTTGGCCTGTCCTCTGCTGCACATGTTCATGCATGGCGGCCACAGGGGGCACGGCGGTCACGGAGGACATAGCCATCAGAACAAGCCTGAGCCGAGCGCGCGAAACGGTCCGACACGCGGAAGAGGAGCGTGACCATGGTCGAGCAATCTCAAGCCTATGGCCTCTGGGGCCTGGTCATCGTCAATTCGGCGGTTTTCATCGTGTTCGCCTTCAGCTTCTTCAAGCCGCGAACAGGCCGTGACTGGCGCTCCTTCGGTGCGTTCAGCGCCTTCTTGGTGGCGCTGTTCGCGGAGATGTATGGTTTTCCGCTGACGATCTATCTGCTTTCAGGTTGGCTTCAATCGCGGTTCCCCGGAATCGACTGGTTGTCGCATGATGCTGGTCATCTCCTGGAGATGATGTTCGGATGGCGGCTGAATCCGCATTTCGGCCCGTTCCACATTGCTAGTTTCATCCTGATTGGTGGCGGATTCGTGCTGATCTCGGCCGCATGGCGAATTCTCTACGAAGCACAGCGTCAAGGCCGCCTCGCGACTGGCGGCCCGTACGACTATGTCCGCCACCCGCAATACGTCGGCTTCGTTCTGGTCATGCTGGGCTTCCTGGTCCAGTGGCCGACATTGCTGACCCTTGCGATGCTCCCGATCCTGGTAGCGATGTATGTGCGGCTTTCCTTCGTGGAAGAGCACGAGGCAAGAAAGGAGTACGGCGAAGCATACGACCGCTACGCCGCCCGGGTGCCAGCCTTCTTCCCGCACTTGAATAGGCTGTTCGGTGCTTCCGACAGACCCAGCACACATTGATCACCCTCTGCCAGGTCGAATGTTGGCCTTGTTGTCCTAAATGAAACCCTGAGTTCCGAGATTTCCGGAGCTCGAAACTGAAGGAGGCGATGATGAAGCGCCGAGATTTCCTTAAAAGCGCATTTACTGGCGCCGCAGTTCTTGCGGCGCCAGCGTTCTCGCCAAGGCCGACCTTCGCTGGTCAGTCGGGCGACCAAATGCGGCTTGGTATTATCCACCGCACGATCGAGGTGAACGGCAAGGCTGCCAGCGTCTTCGGCCTCCAACGGGCAGACGGCACGCCGGGCCTCCGGTTGCGGGCGGGTGATGCCTTCAATGTCCTGCTCCGCAATGAGACTGCCGAGTCAACGATCATGCATTGGCACGGGCTGACGCCGCCCTGGGCGAGCGACGGCGTGCCGGACGCGCCGCTCCCGCTCATCGCCGCCGGAGCCCAACGTGGCTATAACTTTCCGGTCGGCAAGCCGGGCACCCATTGGATGCATGCCCACACTCTGCAGGAGCAATCTCTTCTTGCCGCCCCGCTGATCGTCGCCGATCCAGCCGATGATGAAAGGGATGTGTCAACGGCGGAGTAAAATCCTGCCACGCGGCGGCGCAAAAGTCGGCCACTTGTGGCGCGCGCATGAGACCGCCGGGAGGGCTTAGGCCCGAGCGGGGGTCTCATGCGCGCGTTGCGATTTTCGAAGGGCGTCAGCCGGCCTTTCGGGCGCGGCTTTGGGCGAGACGATAGCTGTCGCCGTTCATCTCGAGGATGCTGACGTGATGGGTGATGCGGTCGAGCAAAGCGCCGGTCAGGCGCTCGGACCCCAAGGTTTCCGTCCATTCGTCAAAAGGAAGGTTGCTGGTGATCAGGGTCGCGCCTCGCTCGTATCGTTGCGAGATCAGCTCGAACAGCAATTCCGCGCCGGTCTTTGACAGCGGCACGAAGCCCAGTTCATCGATGATCAACAGCTGGTAGGCGGCCATCTGCTTCTGGAACCGGATGAGACGCCGCTCGTCGCGCGCCTCCATCATCTCGCTGACCAGTGCGGCCGCTGTCGTGAACCCAACGGACAGGCCCTTCTGGCAGGCGGCCAGGCCGAGGCCGAGCGCCACATGGGTCTTGCCCGTGCCGCTGGGGCCGAGAGCGATAACGTTCTCCCTGCGCTCGATCCATTCGCAGCGCGCCAGTTCCAGCACCTGCATCCTGTTCAGCTTTGGGATGGCGGCGAAGTCGAAACTGTCGAGGCTTTTGACGACCGGGAACCTGGCCGCCTTGATGCGACGCTCGACCTTGCGACGGTCCCGTTCGATCATCTCCCGCTCGGCAAGCCGGGTGAGGTATCCGACATGATCGACGCCTTCGGTGGCGCACAGCCGGGCCAGCTTCTGGTACTCGCGCTGGAAACTCGGCAGCTTCAGGGTTTTGAGATAATGGGTGAGAAGGATCTCGGGTGCTTGGGTGTTCATGCGACTTCTCCCGCATCCGACGACAGGAGACGCATATACGCCTTCGCCGATGTCGTCTCGACCGTCGCCCTCGGCAAATACGGGTAGATGGACAGGTCCAGTCTGGGCGGCCGGCGTTCCACCCGGCACAGGATCAGATGCTTGACGGCGTCAAAGCCAATGGCGCCAAGCTGGATCGCCTGCTTCACCGCCGCATGCAGATCGGCGAGTTCGAAGCTCTCCAGCAGGCGGAGGACCTGCACGTACTCACGCCGGCCGTGTTTGGCCATGCGGCCTTCCATCAACCGGCGCAGCGTAGCGAACTCTTGCGGCAAGTCCCAGCCCTGGAGGGGCGCTGCCTGATCCAGCGAATTGATCTTCTGCTCGATCAGCGGCAGGTAATGGACAGGATCGAAGACGACGTCTTCCCGTTCCCAGCACCGAGGATGGCGGGCGATGATCTCGCCACGGCCACCAATGACCACTTCGTTGACATAGCCGCGCACCCACACATCCTGATGGCCATAGGCGACCGGGACGGAATAGTCGTTGGTCTTGTAGCGCACCAGCGACTGCGCCGTCACCTTGGCACTTGCCTGGTCGCAGGCATCAAATGGCGAGGCTGGCAAGGCGCGCATGGCAGCCAGATCGCGCCGCAAGCGCTCGCCGATCGTCTCGCTCTCGCCGCGCAGCCTGTCGCGCTGGCGCTTCCGGCACTGCTCCTCCAGAAAGGTGTTGAACGCCTCCCATGTCGCAAACTGCGGGATCGGTACCATGAAGTTGCGCCGGGCATAGCCGACGAGACCCTCGACGTTCCCCTTGTCGTTGCCCTTGCCGGGACGGCCATAGCGATCCCGGATAAGGTAGTGGGACAGGAAGCCGCTGAACAACGTCGCGCGCTTGCGGGTGCCGTCAGGCAAAATCTTCGCCACCAGGCAACGGTCGTTGTCGTAGACGATCGATTGCGGCACGGCGCCGAAGAAAGCGAACGCATGGACATGGCCATCGACCCAGGCCTCGGCCACTGCCGCCGGATAGGCCCGCACGTAGCAGCCGTCGCTGTGCGGAAGGTCGAGCACGAAGAAATGCGCCTTCTGCTCGACACCGCCGATGACCACCATCGCCTCACCGAAATCGGCCTGCGCATGGCCGGGCGGATGCGACAGCGGCACGAACACTTCCTGGCGGCGCTGATCCCGCTCGCGCATGTAATCCTTGATGATCGTATAGCCGCCAGTGAACCCGCATTCGTCTCGAAGCCGGTCAAACACCCGCTTGGCCGTATGGCGCTGCTTGCGCGGCACTTGTCTGTCTTCGTCCAGCCAGTGATCGATCGTCGAGACAAACGCATCCAGCTTGGGCCGCCGGATCGGTGATTGTCGCTGATAGCCAGGTGGCGTCGAATAGGACAGCATCTTGGAAACGCTGTCGCGCGATATGTTGAAATGCTTTGCAGCCTGACGCCGGCTCATGCCTTCCGAGCAAGCCAGTCGAACCTTCAGATATAATTCCACGGTATAGATCCCCAGGCCCTCCTGCGCTCATTGCAGAAGAGAAATAGGTGGCCGACTTTTACGCCGCCCGAAGCGGGACAATCCCGCCGCTACCGTGGTCTAATTTTGCACCGCCGCTCTCAGGCTTCCTTATTCTTTTCCTTGAGGACCTGAACGGTCGTCTCATCACCGTGAATGAGAGGCTGCGACCTGAGCCGCAATCTCAGCGCATCATAGATGCGGTGAAGATGCTTCTCGCTCGAGCCGATCACCCAGTGAGCGAGAGCGCCTCGGCTGATCGGAACGCCGGCACGCTCGAATGTCTGAGCCACGCGGTAGAGCGGCGTGCCATCGACGTATTTGTGGACGAGCGCGAAAGCCAGTGTCGAGGCGGTGGCGATGCTGCCCGGCAGGGGCTGCGTCGGCATCGGAGCGATCACGACAGGCGTATTGATCCCGGTGCGGTCGCAATGGCGGCAGGCATACTTGAACCGCACGTTCTGCAGGACTTTTGCCTTGACCTCGATATGGAGCTGCTCGGTGACGGCCTCGCCCATGCGATGCATTTGACTGTCGCAGCAAGGGCAAGCTTTCTGATCGTCGGCAAGGTCATATTCGACACGCTCGCGTGGCAAATCTTCCGGTAGAGGCCTTCTGCCACGCTTCTTTCCCGTTGTGCTTTGGACCACCGGCAAGCCTGTATCCGGGAGATCGGCGGCCGCGTCGCCATAATCAGGATCATCCTCGTCCGCGGCCTCTTCGGCCTCGTTGAAGATGCGATCAATGTGCTTTTCGCTGCGGGGGGCAAAACGATGGAGCCTTGCAAGCGCCAGTTCTTCTTCAAGCTTGACGACCCGCTGCGAGAGGGCCTCCTTCTCGGCTTTGAGCGCAGCAATTTCGGCGGCGTTGGCCGCCAAATGCGCCATCAGCTCTGCAACGCTCAGTTCGCCGGTTCGGGTCATCCCAGTTTTGAATCTGAGCCGTGCTGCCGCGTCAATAGCTCAATTCGCCACCTTTAGCCGGCGATCTGATACTGCCGCACGGGATGGCGGATCATCGCATCGATATCGATCCCGTCGAGGATCCAGTGCAGTTGCTCGGTCGTCAGTGTGACCACCGTCACCTCTCGGCGCGGCCATCGGAACTTGTCTTCGGTCAACCGCTTCAGGATGAGCACGAAGCCCGAGCGATCGAAGAATAGCAGCTTCACCCGGTCACGCCGGCGGTTGCAGAAGGCAAACACTGCAGGAGCAAACGGGTCCAGCGCCATCGTCTCCTGGACCAGGACCGCAAGGCTGTTGATGCCGGCCCGGAAGTCGATCGGTTCGCGATGCAGATAGACTTGAAGATCAGCGCCAAGCTTAAACATGACCCAGAGCTCCGATGATTGCCGTCAATGCGTTGAGATCGCGGCACTCCAGCGTCAATCTCACACCATTCGGCAATGATACACTCACCTTCGCTGGAGAGGTCAGCGGGTCGCTCCTCTCCGTCGTCGGCAATCGCTCTTCGCGATCCGTGGCAGGCATCTCAATGTCGAACTCGCTGCTCGGGGCGGCAATCTGAACTGGAATAAACGCAGATGTCGAAGACGGCGATAATGGATGTGCCGGGGTATGTTTCCTGATCCATTTCCAAACGAGGTTCGCGTTGACCCCGTGTTCTCGCGCCAGTTTCGATACTGATGCGCCGGGTTCAAGGCAGGCCGCAACAAGGCGATCTTTCGAACCTTGATCGAAGCGCCGTCTTCCATTCCGACCAACCAGCCGCACAGCAAGTTTTTGACCTTCACCCATACTTGGTGTCCACCTTTTTTAAGTGGACACCTCATGCCAAAGCTCACTCAATTACAGAAGGTGCGGAGAAATTCGCGCTTACTAATGAAGCACTACTATTTCTGTTTGGCATGCCCACTATCCGTGTTAGCGGGCGTGTTATCCCTGTCACTTCGGCGAGTGAAATCTCAAGTGGCAGCGGCGCGGGTCTCGCCGGAATTACACTCAAACACGATTATAGCGAGTTATTCTGTTGGCACTGTACCGTTTTCTTTTCAGAGCCGCTTGACTCTTCGGAACTCAGATCAAAGGCCTTGAAAGGGTGTAGCCAAACGCACTTCAATTCATCGAAGCCACGCCATGAATATCCTAGCCAAGATCAATCAATTCGCTCTATTGGGCTGGAGCAGTATGCCCAAATTCTTGAGCCTTTTTGCGCTGAGCGGAAGTCAGAGCCTTCCAATACGCTGGACATTTCGGGTCGGCATTGCGCGAAGATCAGCAACGTAGCTTGATTTATCTAGCCGTACTTTAAAGAATGAAGGGTCGTGATCGATAGCGTTAGCTTGCAGTCGCCAGAACACCACATTCGCGAACTTAGGCGTCAATGCCTTGTGAAGCTTATAATATTTGAGCGCACTGGAAAGAATGTCGTTCGACTCTGCCGACGCCAATCGTTCTAAAGCACGCAAGCAACTTTCAAGGCGCATCTGCCGCACACGTTCAAAGAGCGCTTTACGGGCCTCTCCAGCTGTAAGCTCGCGACCTTTATCGAAAATCGCAACTTGGAACTTGAGAATACATTCAGAACCAACGTCGAGCCGGTTGCCTGTCTGACGGTTCATGATCTCAAAATGATACCGAAGTCCATCTTGATCGCACAGACGGCAGATTTCATGAGATAATTCGTGATCAATGGTTTCTCACGTAAAATGCCATTCTCGAAATGCGGCGGGTAGTGTAGCCGAAAGTGAAAGCGGCACGATATTTTCGGCGACCCGCTTTGGGAAACTGTGCATTTAATGGACGCCTCCGACTTCCTGAGTCATTTCAAACACGTTCTTACGAGTTCGTCTAGTTCACCATGTCGGTAAGCGCAGGTCTCTATTCCAAGCTGCCAATTGCAAGGCCTGAAACTTTCCCCAAGACAATCGAACAAATTAAGAACATTAGCTTTGACACGCGACTTCGGTGATTGGTATTGTCGGCCACACAAACTCCCCACGCCAAATACTCGTTAGTATATCGCATCTTAGGTCGTAACCAGGATAAGGCACATGGCAAAAGATAATTCGTTGTTGTTGGAATTCCGCAAGTTGATCAGCCAGCGCGTCGACGCCGGCCAAGTCGCTCAACCCAGTGAGATTGTCGACGAAGTCCTCAAGAGCAAGCCGCTATCAGGTGTTCATGCCGAGTTTTATAGGGCCTACGCGAAGAAGCCACTCGTGGACATGGTCACCCAAATGCTCAAGCGGGTCGGCATGAGCGACGACCCCGCTCCACCACAAATGGTTTTTCCGGGCCATACGCGTCTTGTGAAATCATATCCCGTCCGCAGGAACGGCGAGCGCGCCTTGGTACCTTTAAGCCAATGCTCGGATCGAGAGCTGTCTGACCACGTTTCACTTTTACGGAAGCAGGCAAAAGGCTGCGACAACCACGCAGATGAATTGGAAGGCTACGTCAACAACCGGCCAAGTTCAGCAGACGGCTCTCAAGGAAAGCCCAACGCTGCCCTCGAACCCGCCTGACAGCCAAGTACATATCATTTCGCCGAATCTCTGAGAGTGCGATTTATTTTCAGGGAGCAGCGTACTTTACGTCAGCACAATCAAACGCTGTACACCCATCGAATTTGCACTTGCATAATCGGCCTTACAACATTATTGTTGTAAGCATGATTCCAGCGTTCATCAGTTTGCCTGGCTCCCCCTGGGATGTGCTGCCATCCGGTATACACTTCGCGACCCTCGAAGAAGTTGCAAATGCATATGGATACAATGAGCGGCGCCGTGTGCTTTTCGCAGGATTAGTTGAGGGCGCAACCGCACTGGTGAAGGCTGGATGTTCGAGGATCTATTTGGACGGTAGCTTCGTCACATCGAAACCCATCCCGGGCGACTACGACGCATGCTGGGATCCAGCCGGCGTTGTAGGGTCCCTTCTCGATCCCGTTTTCAAGGACTTTAGCGATGGCAGAGCACGACAAAAAGCACGTTTCGGCGGCGAATTTTTTCCTTCAAGTGTCGTAGAAGCTGGGTCCGGAAAGGCTTTCCTGGATTTCTTCCAAGTGGAGAAACATTCAGGCGGAAAAAAGGGAATTGTTGGGATTTCGATCACGACGGATGCGATGGTCCTTCGGAGGCTAGCCCATGATATTCAGTGATCGTCAGTACGCAGTGTCGAAAGAACAGCTCACCAATCTAACAGATGCGGCCCTTTCTCTCCAGGTTGTGGATGGCAAGATCGATTGGCTGAAGCAAATCGAATCCGATGCGCTTCAAAGCCAGATAGCAGACATTCGGCGCGAGATGGCGGAGTACGATTTCCTTAAATCCGGAGCTGTCGGCTTTACGGAGGAGTTCTCCTTTGAGGAATTGCCGCGCGTTCTTATAAAGGCCCGAATTGCTGGTGGCCTTACCCAGACGGATCTCGCTGAAAGTCTGGGATTGAAGGCGCAGCAGATACAGCGGTATGAAGCCACTGACTATATGAGCGCCAGCCTGGCGCGCCTCTTGGAAGTTGCAAGTATTCTGAACGTTCGGGTCTCTGCGTCCTATGGGGCAGGTGATGAAAGATCGGACGGTGCAATTTATGCTTGGTCTGACGCAAGCTCTGTCGAATGGAATAGGTTCCCACTTCGAGAAATGGCCAAACGCGGGTGGATTAGTGGCACTGATCTCGCCTTTTCCGCTCGTAGCTGGTTTCATCAGGTAGCTGGGCCTCAGTTTGCAACGGCGCTTCACCGTAAGAAAATGCACAGCGGTAACGCACCGAACGAGCACGCTCTCCTCGCGTGGCAGGCGCGCGTGCTTCAGAAGGCGAGTGACGACTTCGAAGCGGGCTTGATCGGTGAATTTCGCTTGGACGACCGTTGGTTAGGCCAGTTGGTCGCGCTTACGAAAGATCACGATGGGCCGCGTAAGGCTAAGGATCTTCTCGGCCGAAACGGCATTGGAATGATCGTGCAAAGTCATCTGCCGGGCACATATCTCGATGGTGGAGCAATGGTCGCACCATTCGGAAACCCGGTAGTTGCACTCACTCTTCGGTTCGATCGGCTAGATAACTTCTGGTTCGTGCTATTTCACGAACTGGGTCACGTCTTCTTGCATCTCTATAACTCTCTCCGCTTCGACTTCTTCGATGAGGAGGATGGCCACAAGGCGATCAGTATGAAGAAGATGCGGATAAGTTTTCGTTGGACCATCTCATCCCACAAGATGCGTGGCGTAGGTGCCTCTCTCGTTTCGCGTTGACTGAAGAGGCCGTTCTCATTGATGCGGAAAAGCTCGGGATCAGTGCGAGCATTATTGCCGGCAGAATCAGGAAGGAGAGGAACGATTTTCGGCTTTTCGCCAACCTAGTCGGATCAGGGAACGTTCGGGCTCAGTTTGAAGGAATGATGGAATGAAGCTAACTCCGAGCATGTATGTTCCATCCCTGCGTTGGCGCCTAGGCGAGTATCAAGCGCTCTTCCGCCTCAGCGACACAGCAAAGCAGCTAGTCGTACCGCTCATTCTTATTCCTGAACCAGAATACGATTTCGAGGAGGGTCGTCCAAAGAAGACGGTTCAGGAGCAGGTCCAGACCTTCCCGAAGCGCTACCAACAGAAGTGGGGCAAGAGACCGGCTTGGATCGATGTTCACGCAAATATTGCCACAACCAGCATGACGGATGGCCGGCCACCCATGTCATTCGTATTCGAAGAACTTTCGGGTTTCGGGTCTAGGGCCGTTCCGATCACCTCGCTGGACGCCCCGCCAGCAGTGAATGGAATAGTGTCCCGTATCGCGGCGACCGACAAGCTCGGTGTTGGAATCAGAGCTCGGCTCGAACATGTGATGATGCCAAACTTCGATGCTCGATTGACCACACTGATCTCGTCGATAGGCCTCACCCGAGATCGGGCAGACCTAATCATCGATCTAAGCGCTCCGAATTTCCAGCCTTACGCGGATTTCGCCAACGGCTTGATTGCGGCGATGGAGAGCATATCCGATCTTGTGGTTTACCGATCGTTGGTAATAGTCGGTACAGGTTTCCCTCAAGTTCTGGCCATCGACAAACCGGGCGGGCACCTGCCTCGCCACGATTGGATCTTCTACAAGGTCTTGCGATCCCAACTTTCTGGTTATGGACGTATCCCGAACTTCGGAGACTATACAATCGTTCATCCAGAATTTACCGCCCAGGATATGCGTATGCTCAAGCCCGCGGGCAAGTTGGTCTATACAGCTGGCGACACATGGAACGTTCGAAAAGGCGGGGCATTCCGGGCTGACCCAGATCAGATGCACACGCACTGCGAAAGCATTGTCAAGTCAGGCCAGTTTTCCGGCCCGCACTTTTCAGCTGGCGACGAGTACATCGATCTATGTGCGAAAAAGCTCGCCACACCGTCGAACCTGACGCGCTGGAAAGAAAACGGCATCAGCCACCATATCATGCATGTGCTGGCAGACCTCGCCATGCCGAGCGCTGGACCATGAAGTTGCGAATTGCCGTAATAAGATCCGCGATAGGCATCTGAGCTGCTAGATCAACGTAGAGGTGCAGCCTACTTCTCTTAAGCTCCCGAGGAGACGCTCCAAAACCCGCGAGGAGCTCGGCGGCCTCAGAATGCCAGAGCAGATGCGCAACATGAATGGGATCGACAAACGGATTAGCCCGGGCGCGCCGCACTGTTTCAAATGCAATGCCGCCTCTTGATCCTTTTTCGGCACTGATCAGACCGCACCAATCTGGAACAATCCCCTCTGCCTTGGAAAGATGCCTCTCAGCGCAGACGAGCGTAAGCTTGCTAAGCCCTTTCGAATAAAACTCCAGCTGCCCCGGAAGTCGGTCGAGGGTATCGAGACTGCTCTTGATCTCGAAACCATGGACCTCCGCAGATATAACTGCGACATCAATCCGCACCTTGGCATGCGACAAACCAAGTTCGTCAACGATGATGACATCGTCGGTGCTATGATATGACCGGAACTTCTTTCTATGAAGCGCGGCCCTAATTTCCTGGTCGTTCGTTGTAAGCATAGTTGCGTCCCCTAGCAGAGTTATTGGCCGATTTCATGGCCCCGGCCAAGTCGTAATTCTCATCATTGGTGCGAAAATCGAACTCCGCTGCTCACCAATCAGAGAACCCCCCACGCGCGAAACCTCCCCCTGCCCGTCATCTCCCTCAAGCCCAGCTCCAAAAGAACCCGCCGCGCCCCCTGCGGCGTTATTTCCAGCGTTTTGGCCACCATCCCGGCCGACACCAGCGGTTTTGCCATCACCAGCTCGACCAACTCCGGCAGTTTTGAAGACGTCCGCCGCCCTTCTAGCTTCCGCTCCAACAGGGTCCGGGCCAGCGCCAGCCGGTCATGCTCCTTCAGCCCGATCTCGGCAGCCACGATCAGCCCGTGGGCGATCGCCAGCAGCCGGGTCTCCCGGTTGCGATGCCGGCGCCGATCGACTGGAATGCTTTTCAGGCCGAGGTTGATGGCGGCGAGATGGGCGCCGGTGGTGACGCCGGCCTGGCGCAGGATCGAGGCGGCGAACAGCCGACCAAGCCATGGCGCATGCTGCAGCACCGACAATTCGTTCCAGGCATCCAGAGCGACGATGGCCTGCAGCACCGCCGGCAGGTCTTGGGCCTGTCGCAGCACGCCGCGCCATTCGTCGAGCCGCGCATCCTCGTCCCAGTCGAGATCGTAGATCATCGGATCTTTTTCCTCGCCCCGACCACTGGTGCGATCGGGGCGCGTGGCGTTTTCGATGGCGGCGTTCGATCGGGCCAGCATCGCATCGATGGCAGCGTAGTCGACGCCGGGGAGATTTTCGAAGTCGTCGGTGTCATCCCCCTCCCCTTCCGCGTCGATCGCCACCGCCGGCCGAACAACTCCGGCCGTCGTCGCCTCGTCCCCGCCGCCCGACCCGATCTCCGCCGTCTTTCGCAGTGTCCTAAGCCCGTCGGCGGTCAACGCCCAACCGGACGGCTGAGCGGCGATGCGTCGGCGGGTGCGCAGCACGTCGCGGGCGATGGTCAGTTCGTGGGTGGGCGTGCGAATATCCTTCGTGGCGTCGTGGAGGACGAGGTCTTCGAGGTGGACAAGTTCTCCGTCGATCCAAAGCGAGGCGCAGGCGTCGGTGAATTGGGATCGTTCGAGGAAGCCCGCGCCGACGGGCGAGCGGGCGATGCGCTCGTCGAGACGCGCGAGCGCGACACCGGCGTCGAAAGCCGGCCGCATCAAGGTACTCATGCTGATTTTCGTAATATCGTAAGCCATTGATATCATGGTAAATGATCTCTTAGGAACTCTATATGATAATTGTAGTTCCTCACATGGTATGATTGTTGGTTGGCGTTCTAACCATCGATAAGTACCCCTTATCGATGGTATATAATTCAGTCTGAAGCCAATATACTTATCCGAGTGGTGCCTCGACCTTATCCTTTGCGATGAGCCACGTGACCGCTTCTTGTACGGCTTGCAGCGATGTGTGCCGAGGGACGAAGCCGAGGAGACGCCGCGCTTTTTCCATCGAGCAGTTCGGGCTACGCGCGATATGCTCCCAGGTGGCTTTCGCGTCTTCGGCGTTCTGGCCAGCCGCCCATTGGTCATAGGGAAGAAATTCCAGTTCGGGTTCATGACCGAACCAGCGCGACATGCTCTCTGCATATCCGCGCAGAGTCAGTGCCTTCTCGGAGACAGCATGGAAACTCTCACCGATTGCCGTTGCACGAGAGAAAATGGCCGCCATTAACAAGCGGGCGACATCTCTCGCGTGGACGTGATGGACAGTCTCCAGGCCAAAGTTCGGCAAGGCAAGTTTGTGGCCGCGCGCCAGCACCGAAAACACCTGCGGATTGAAGTTGCCCTGCGGGTTGAGCGGGGTCCAGCCCGGTCCGACGATGTGCCCGGGATGAAGAATGGTCACGGGAAACCCGTCCTGATGCGCCTTCTTCAACAGGTAGGTCTCGATCTCGGCTTTCTTCACCCCATAGTCGCCGAACGGATATTTTGGTGCGTCTTCAACGGTCGGCACAGCAACAGACGTGCCGTGGGTCCAGATCGTGCCTGTGTGAAGGAAATGACCGACATGACCAGACAGCGCTTCAACCAGAATTTCAGCGCTGGGTTTTGTGAAGCAGATCATGTCGATGACGATGTCGGGCTTCAGCGACCGGATATCCTCGCCAAAACTGCCAGCGCGCTCCAGCGCCTCCCGATCCATTCGCAGACGTTCGACGTGACGCCAGGCCGTGTGCGGCTGGTAGGGTTCGGCCACGCCACGACTGATGGCGACAACCTCATGCCCTGCTTCAACGAGGGCGGGAATGAGGTAGGTCCCGACATGCCCCGTTGCTCCGATCACGATCACACGGGTCATAACGTCACCTGACTGCCTGGTTGATGGAGGCTCGTGTTCGGGAACGCGCACCTGTCGCTCCGGTTCCGAACGGTCCGAACGCCTTAAAATCGCGAGTTACATGGAGCTGCGCAAGGTGCAGCACGGGATCGGGCGCTTCCAAACGGGTCAGACAGCTCCGAAACTAAATTCTCATTGTCTTATACACGCTCTGTTAACATTATCGCATTAGCAGGCGTGCCCCGGCCTTAGGCCGGCGATGTTCGACCAACTGCGGATGCCTTATGCGAAAGCACATTGCCTCACCCCAAACCCTCCAGCGCATGATTACCCAGTTCTGCCAAGCGAGGATCGCTTCCGTGGCAACACCACGAGACTGCCAGAACATTCAGCGCTTCATGCTAGCCCTCATCGCCGAAAAAGCCCCGCCGCCCATGAAGAACACAGGGCGCACTGCGGACTGGCGGCAGATTGCAGATGAATGTGATCTCCAGGACGACCTGTCGCCGAGGCTTAAGCGGGCGATGCAGCCAGGACTGGATGCGATCGAACGCTGGATACGCGACGTCAGCGAGGCGGAGCCGGTTCTAGCTCCCTCTCAGCAAGCACGGCCGCGCCCGCGGACGACGACTATGGGCAAGACGGCGGAGGCTAAACGATCAGTCAATGGCGCGCCGCCATCGAGATCGTCAACGTCGCAGCCAACGATGATATCCGTGTCGCCATCGTCTCGGTTGAAGCCTGGACCAGATCCGCAACCGATCGACCCCTTCCCCGAGCCACTCTTCAGCCAAGGGCAGGATCCCGCCTCTTTCCAGGAGGCACTGAGCTACCAGATCCGCCGTTTTGGCGAGACGTACTATCGCCTGCATAAGGCTATCGTCCGTCCAGAGGAGGCCTTTGACAAGAATACGCTGCTGAGCTGGATCACCGGCATGAAGACGCCGAGGAATTTGGAAAGCCTCGACATCCTCAACCGTATTGAAGCCCGCTATCGCCTTCCCCAAGGATACTTCAAAGCCAAACTGCCGCATGCCGCGCGCGCAGCATCGGGCCATGACGTCGGCAGCGACATCGGTCCAGCGGAACGCCGTCGATTGGCCTGGCATCTTCCGGACGACTTCAACAGTCTGCCCCATGCCAAGCGCGAGGAGATCCTTGAATGGGTCCGCCGCGTCATTATTACCGGCGCCACCGACTACAGGCGATATCAGGCAGCAGCCGTGCGTCAGCGATACGCCATACGCTTTCCCGGAATAGCCTATGGCGGCGGCCCATCGACCAGTTGCAACCTCCTCACACGTGTGGACGATGCAGATGAAGACGATGTCACGTCGATCGAGGATCCGGATCTCCTGTCCGGCGTGTTCGATGCGCCGCCAGCCCTTGCGATGGAAATGGCCGATCTCGTTAGCTTCAAGACATCGACGCTGACAGCCCTCGGGTTTCAGCGCCACGGGGTGTGGGGCGAGGAGACGGCGTCCCAGAAGATCGAGCATCTCGGCCTGATGTTCGGTGCCCTTGCCGCCTCCCCTGGCTGTGCCGTGCGCGGGCGTGGCGTGCCGTTGACGCACCTCACCTTCGGCATGCTGGTCTTTCCCGGCATCTGGGACTGGTATGTGCAGTGGCGTGAACGCCGCCGTGGCTTCTACACTGCCTGGGAGGTCGACATGCTGAGCGTCGCGCTGTCTTTGACCCGGGAAGGCACAGGCTGGCTGCGACAACATCCCGAACTTTTGCAGCGCGTTCGTGCCGTGCCCGGTCTGATCTCGCAAGCCGAGATCAATGACGCGCGCAGCGACTGGCATGCCGCCTGCGAACGTTTCTTCCAGTATGCCCGTCATCGCTCAAAGGAGATCCAGCGGGTCATGCGCGTCCACCGTGATCCGTTCGAGCCGATCATGCCGGTTCTGGAGGCGGCAAGCCCGCTTGCCGAGTATCGCAAGATCACGGAGGAGATCGTTCAGCGGATGCCGGATGAGCGCCGGTATCCGCGGGCTGTGGCCGAATCCGTGCGTGCTTTCCTGATGTTGCGTCTCGGCCTGCATCTGGGGCTTCGCCAGAAGAACCTGCGCCAGCTCCTGCTCTGCCCTCGCGGTCATTTTCCACGCTCCGAGCGGCGGCTGGAAGAACTGAAGCGGGGCGAGCTGCGCTGGAACGACCGTGAACGAGGATGGGAAGTGCTGATCCCGGCCATCGCTTTCAAGAATGCCCACTCGTCGTTCTTCGGCTCAAAGCCGTTCCGGCTGATCCTGCCCGATCTGATGGGGCTCTATACGCATCTTGACGCCTATGTCGCGCGCCACCGCAGTGTCCTTCTTGGAAACGCGCGCGATCCCGAAACCTTCTTCGTCAAGACGGTGAAGACCACCAGCAAGGATGCGGCCTACGACCAGACGACTTTCTACGAGGCTTGGCGGCTGACCATCCAGCGGTACGGGATCTACAATCCCTACACCGGCCGCGGTGCGATCGAAGGCCTTCTCCCCCACGGGCCGCATAACGTGCGTGATGTGCTTGCAACCCACATCCTGAAACAGACCGGCTCCTACGAGCAGGCAAGCTATGCCATCCAGGACACACCCGACATGGTCGCAAGGCACTATGGCCGCTTCCTGCCGCAGGATAAGGCGGCGCTGGCGGCGAAGATCCTCAATCAAGTTTGGCAGGCGGCGTGAGGTACATGTGCTCCGCGCGCAAGCGCGGATCCCTATGGCTCTACCGTCAATGGCAGTGGGCTTGACCAGTCTTCCTGTTCATATGACAGCACTGTCCGGGTGGAGAATCTTTACGGCAACCTCCACCATGAGCCTCCAGGCTCGTCGTGTGGCACAGTGAAAGGATGAAGCCTGCAATGGCTACGCAGCGTGTTATCGCCATCCACCTGCCCTCCGGTTGGCTGCACGATCTCCGCATCGTCTGCCTCTCGCGTCCCGCTGCCAGGAGTACTGACAATTTCCTTGATACGTCGGGTAAGACGGTGCCCCGCAATCGTTGTTGGCACAAATTGCGACGGCTGTTCCAACCAGTGCGATAGCCACGATTGCCGCAGCAGCCTGGTCCTGCTGCTGCACCATTGCCGGGCAATCGTAGGTTTGGATTCCACGTCGATTCAGCTCGAGCGCAATCTGCTGCTGGAAAACAGGGTCCATAGCCTGCAGAAATGTACGGCATAGGGAAGCCTGGCTGACGGCTTTAGGATTCCTGGCAAACTCAGCTTGAGTAGTGGTTGTGCAGCTCGCCAAGGCAAGCGTCATCGATGCGGCTAACGCGAGCCGCGCAATTTGCTTATATTTCAACGTTGTCCCCTCAGATAACGAGGAGATCATCGCACAACTTTACGAAGAGTCGATAGTCACTTACGGGAAGTCCAAGCTTTCTCTTTGACGAGCGGCAGATTTTAGGATTTTCCCCTAGAACTAGGGTAATAGGTTTTGTTTCCGATCAATATAAGCGTCTTATGAGTAGGCCCACGGCCGGAAATTGCGAGTTGATTGAAGAAGGTCGTTGAAGGAAGAAACATTCCGTCGGTCAACCGTGACATGAATGTGGTGATCGAACTCATGAGTTTGAGGGCGCATTGGACTTGAACGAACTGCACGCGATATAAGGGGGCAGTTAAATCAGGATTCAGGACCACTTACGAATGGTAAGCAGCATCTCCAGATTGCCGCGAGCATCACAGTAGGCTTCCGATCTTGTAAGACCTTGCCCGAAGTAAACCACGCGATCTCTTATCCAAGCGACCGGCTCTGTAAGAAAAGATGGCGCGCAGTGAAAAGGTCGAGATGCCCGCCACCGACGTTCTTGAACATCGTGATGTCGTCCCGCCCCGCCCTGCCCCAATGTCTCCGGCTGCAAAGGTCGAAGAGATCGGCGACGATGTCGTCCCGCGTGATGAGCCCGCGCTGAACCGGCTCGGCAATGTCGCCCGAGCCCTCACAGCCGACGCGGGTATCGACGAAAACTTTGCCGGCGCGGCGAGCGACATCGTCATCGGCCTCGCGCATGGTCGGCAAATAAGCGCCGATCAGATCGACGTGGGCGCCGGGTTTCAAATGTAAACCACGGACGAGCGGCTCCGTAGCCATTGTGACGCAGGAAACGATATCGGCCTGTGCGACAGCGGCATCGAGATCCGTTACACCAGAGATAGCGGGATCATCGAGGCGAGCCGCCAGTGCCTGTGCTTTCTCAGGATTTCGGTTCCAGATCATGATCTTGCCGATCGAGGGACGCACGCACCGATGAGCTGCGATCACGTGCGGTGCAAGACCGCCAGCGCCGATCACCAGCAGGACCTCCGCGTCAGCGCGTGCCAGGAGATCGACGGCAAGCGCCGAGTCTGCTGCTGTCTTTCGAAACGTCAGCGCAGCGCCGTCGCACGTCATCAGCGGCGCCCCGGTTCGCCCGTCGATCAGCGTCACCAGACCTTGTACAGAAGGTTGCGGAACGGGCAGCGACGGGTTGCCGGGGAAGACGCCAACGAGCTTGACCGCGATCATGTCGCCACTTGCCCAGGCGATGAGTGAGACAAAGGCATTGTCGGTGTTGCCGCTGTCCGTCATCACATCGACGCGGGTCTGGGGCATCGTACCGTCGCTATGGGCCTTACGAAGGGCAGCTACGAGGCTCCGGTAATCAAGCAGATCGTGGACGGTCTCGGCATTCAAATGCAGCATGCAAACTCCGGGCGTCAGAGGACGCGGGCGAGAAACGACTTCGTGCGCGCGTGCTTGGGGTTCGAAAGGACCTCGCGGGGCGGGCCGGCTTCGACGATGACGCCGCCATCCATGAAGATGAGATGATCGGCGACATCGCGGGCGAAAGCCATCTCGTGCGTGACCACCACCATGGTCATTCCCTCTTCCGCTAGCTGCCTCATGACGGCTAGGACCTCGCCGACAAGCTCCGGGTCGAGCGCGGACGTCGGCTCGTCGAAGAGCATGACGGCCGGGCGCATGGCAAGCGAGCGCGCGATGGCCACACGCTGCTGCTGGCCGCCAGAAAGTTGCTTCGGATAGTAGTGCGCCCGCTCGCGCAGCCCGACCTTGTCGAGCAGCATCATCGCCTCCTCGATCGCCTCGCTTCTCTTGCGCCGCTGCACGACGACAGGGGCCTCGATGATATTCTCGAGGGCCGTCTTGTGAGGGAAAAGGTTGAAGCTCTGGAACACCATGCCCATCCGCTGGCGCTGGGCGGCAAGCTCGTTGAAACTCATGCGGTGGAGGGTCTTTCCACGCCAGCGAACGCCGACGGGCGCGCCGTCTAGGAAGACGACGCCGGAATCGGGCACCTCGATATGGTTGAGGCAGCGCAGCAGCGTGCTCTTGCCCGAACCAGACGGACCGACGATGCATGTAACGTCACCGGCCCTGACGCTCATATCGATACCAGTGAGCACGCGGTGCGTTCCGAAACTCTTGGTCAGGCGCTCGACGTTGAGGAGAGGCATGGCAACGTTCATGGCGAGACCTCCACCCGGCGGGCTCCCCAGAACCGGGTGCGAAACAGCGAGGCAAGGATCAGGGTGACCTGCAGCGGACGGCCGTCGTTCAGGCGATGTTCGATGTAGTGCTCGACAAGCGTCAGAATGGTGGAGAGCACGAGGTACCAGATGGTGGCGACGATCAGCAGCGGGATGGTCTCGTAGGTGCGCGAATAGATCATCTGCGCGGAATAGAGCAGATCGGGAAGCGCGAGAACGCTGACCAGCGACGTGAATTTCAGCATGGAGATCGTGTCGTTGCCGATCGGCGGCACGACGATCTTCAAGGCCTGTGGCAGCACGATCCGGCGCAGCGTCTGCGCTTTGCTCATGCCGAGCGTTGCCGCCGCTTCCGTCTGCCCGGTACTGACTGCCTGGATGCCGGCGCGGATCATTTCCGCCGCATAGGCGCTTTCCGTCAGCGCCAAACCAAGGACGGCGGCGCTGAACGGCGTGATCAGCGCATTCATGCTGGCCGACCAGAGCTGCGGACCGAAGGGAATGCCGAGCGACACCGTGGGAATGAGAAGTGCCAGGTTATACCAGAAGATCAGCTGAACCAGCGGCGGCACGCCGCGGAAGAACCAGATCCACACCCAGCTTGCCATCTGGAACACCGGATTTTGCGAGAGCCGCATGATGGCGAGAATAACGCCGATCGCCAGACCGAGCACCATGGCGATGAAGGTGAGAAGCAAGGTCCGCCCGAGCCCGGCAAGAATCTCCGGGCTGAACATATACCGCGCGACGACATCCCAGTGCAGGTTCTCGTTCGTCACGAGCAGGCGCACGAACAGGAACACGATCACGAGAAGCACGACGCCGCCGATCCACCGCGAGGGATGGCGTTCGGGGACCGGCTGGATCGTGTGGATATCCGGACGTTCGGGAAGAGTTTTCAGATTTTGCGCCATTCGAACCTCTGGCAGATGAGAAGAGGCAGGCAGCGGGGCATGCGTCTTCTTATGGATGAGAGGAGCCGCAATCGCGGCTCCTCGTCGTCGGCATGATTTCTATTTCGTGGCGGGATGCGCGGCGTTGACGAGGATAGCCGCGTCCAGCATCCCTGATCCATCGACGCCCCACTTGGCCATCAGGGCCTTGTAGGAGCCATCGTCGATCATCGCCTGCAAGGCATCCCGCAGCACCGGCCCGAGAGGGTCGCCGCGTCTGACTCCGATGCCGTTGAAGACGGCATTGCTCGTCAGCTTCGAAACGCCGAAGCGTCCGGTCTGCTTTGCCAGATACTGGAGCTTTGCCGAGCCGGCAGCCACCATTTCGATCCGGGCGGAGGAGACCGCGAGTTCTGCCGCGTTCTGCGTCGTGAACTGCTGGAGGTCGATCGGCTCCGCGCCGCTCTTCAAGCAGATGTCGGCGCTTACGGTCTGCAGGTACTGAAAGTCCCAGGCGCCCGTCATCACGGCAATCGAGTGGCCGCAGAGATCCTTTTCGGCCTGAATGTCGAAGTTCTTCTCCTTCAGGAATGCATAGGCCGTTCCCTCATTGCGCTGCGGCACGAAATCCAGCACCTGCAGCCGCTCTTCGGTTACGCCGAACGAGGAGAAACCGGCATCGAAGCGCTTGGATGCGAGACCCGGAATGATCGCGTCGAAACTGGTGGGCGTGAAGGTGAAGGTGACGCCGAGCTTCGCGGACATGGCCTTGGCCATATCGATGCTCCAGCCCTTCAGCTCGCCGTTCTCGATGAACTCGTCCGGCGGCCAGTCGTTGAAGGCCGCGACATTGACCCCATTCGCCCTGTACTGCTCCGGCACGGCATCATGCAGCTTCTGATCGATGCCGGCAGCCGACGCAGTGCCTAGAGCCAAACCCGTCAAGACGGGTACGAGCGCCAGTGTGAAGGCCAAGCCCTTCAGGTAGGCCGATGGTTCTGATCTCATCTTCTTCCCCTTTCTTCTTGTCATTCTTCCTCCAGGTTCCGACAAGTCGGGCGACCTCATTGGGTCCGTGGGATTGATACCCCTCCGTCATTGTGCGAACGTTCTCATAGGAAGACTTTGTTTTGCGGTTCCGTCAAGTCACAAAGTGTCGGGAAGGGTCATTCCCATCATAGATGGACATGAAATGCCTGTCCTTCCAAGGTCAGGCAAGGTACGCCAGAACGTGAGCAGGCTCTCATGTGAGCAGCCGTTCAATTGCAGCTTGGAGAAAGAAATGGCAGAAAAGCGTTCCGACAAGACGACGATCACCGATGTGGCGCGCCATGCCGGCGTCAGCACTGCAACGGCTGGACGCGTTCTCGGAGGCTATGGCTATACCAGCGCCGAAAACAAGGAAAAGGTCCGCCTCGCCGCCCAAGCGCTGGGCTACCGCGCAAATCAGTTGGCACGCAGCCTGATCACCGGCAAGACGCGCACGATCGGTGTCGTCGCTGGCGATATCCAGAGCCCGTTCTATGCCAGTGTTCTGCGCGGCATCGCGGATGTTGCGCGCGCACAAGGCTTTGGCGTGCTTCTGACAAACAGCGACGAACGGCTGGAACGCGAAATCGAGGCCGTTCAGCTACTCCTCGAAAAGCAAATCGACGGGTTGATCGTCGCTCCCTGCGACACGTCGGGTGCACGGCACTTGCATGACGCTGCGGCCTCCGGATGCCCCATCGTCCAGATCGACCGCCGAGTCGCCGGGCTCGCCGCCGATTCGGTAACGCTCGACAACCGGCACGCGGCTCGCGATAGCATCGGCCGGCTGATAGCTGCGGGGCACCGTCGGATCGGCATGATCGCGGAACTAGAGCGTTTCGAGTTCGGTGACATGGAGGCGTTCGTCGATGGCGTTGTCGCCGGTTCCATTGACCCGGAAACGCTGTTTCCCAGCTGGCAGCGACTGTTCGGCTATATCGAAGCGCACATCGTGCACGGGATCAGCATCGATCGCAGCCTGATCGGACGGGCCGGAACCTACTCTGGTTCGGCCGCACGTGCGGCCACGATGAAGCTGCTGCAGCGCGCCGACCGGCCGACCGCACTGTTCACGGCCGATGGGCTGATGTCGGCCGTTGCGATGGACGCCATCACATCACTCGACCTCAGCCTTCCTGATGCTCTTTCCCTGATCTGCTTCGACGATCTCGACTGGATGCGATTTCTCAAGCCCGGCATCACCGCCATCGCCCAGCCACTGACGGAGATGGGCCAAGCCGCTGCGCGCCTGATCCTGTCGCGCATCGGCGGGGAGGATAGCGCAGAACAGCATCACGTGCTGACGCACACGCTGGCGCTTCGCGGATCCGTGTCCGCACCTCAGGCCATCGACGCCTGACGTGCCGGCCGAAGTTCGGGAACATCGCCCGTCAGCGCGATAGGCGCCCCATGGCCAACGGCGCCGACGTATCGGCAGGTATCAGCGGCGGCATCGGCGGCCGCCTTCAGCAAGACGTCCGGCGCTTCTCCGGCCACAAGCCCGTAGAGTGTCCGGGCAATAAAGGTATCGCCCGCCCCGAGCGTATCGACCAGTTCGGCCGGCGACGCCGCGACCTCGAAGAGACCTGCAGGCCCCAGAAGCAGCGCACCGGCGCCGCCCCGCGTGACCAGCACCCACGTCGCTCCTGGTCCCCGCACCTCCCCGGCCCCCGCACCTTCCCGGCTCCGCCGAGGTCCTGGGTTCCTCTGAGCTCCTGAGCGATCGCGAGCGCCTCGGCACGGTCGAGATCGCCGGCAGAAACGGATGCCAGAAAACAAAACGGTGCGATGGCCTTGCGGTGGTCGGCATCCCGGCGCGTGGAGAAGTCGTAGGACAAACGCGTCTGGCCGGCGGCCTGGGGGACATGCGCATCGAGACCGCTGGATTGCCCGATGTGAACGGCGGAAAATGTGGAGAGCCAGGCGATATCCGCCGGGTCCGGCGCAAACATCGAGACGCCGAGGTCGGCGCGGACGAAGATGCGGTCGGCATCGCGATGGCCGATGATGCAGTAGGCTGTCGGGCCGTCCAGCACTCGCAACCGGGCGAGATCCACCCCTTCCGTCTGCAGTGCCGCTTTGATCACGGCACCCGCTTCGTCTTTCCCGATTGCGCCGATATAGGCCGACTGCCCGCCGAACCGGCGGATGAAGATGGAGAGGTTCAGGCAGTTTCCACCCGGAAACATCTGGCGCTTCGAGATATAGCAGTCCACGACGTTGTCGCCCATCGCAGCAATTTTGATCATCGCGCATCTTTCCGATTGACTTGATGTGAGAACGTTCGCACATTGGTCGAAAGCTGTCAACGCGGGCCTGACCCGACATTGCGAGACGCTGCCTCGGCGCATTCCGGCGGCCATAGCCTCGTCGTGTCCGGTGGCAGGTTGGCGACAGCTGCCTTCAGCAGGTGCCGGTGTGGCGCCGAGACAGACCGAGGATATGATGAAAACTGCCGTAAACGCTGATATCGCCGCCACGCTTGCCGCCTTGGGTTCAAGAACCGTTCGACAGGTCTTTCTCGTCGCCTGCGGCGGGTCGCTGTCGATCATGCATCCGGGCAAGTATTTCCTGGATCGTCATTCCCGGCGCATCACGTCGGACGTTTACAATGGCGACGAATTCGTCTGCCGCGATCCGCTGACGCTCGATGCCCACTCCATCGTGATTCTCTGCTCGCAGACGGGGACGACGCGCGAGACCGTTCGTGCCGCACAGCATGCCAAGGCCAAGGGCGCCACCGTCATCGGCATGACGCTGGATCCGGCATCGCCGCTGGCCGAAGCGGCCGATCATGTTCTTCAGTATCAGGCGTCCTACACAACCGGCGTGGCGATCGATGCGGCGGACAGCAATTATGGTGTACTCTACATGCTCCTCGCGGGCCTCGTGAACATCGCCGACGGTACCGACTATCTGCCGTCGCTGCTGAAAAGCCTCGGACATCTCCAGCCGGCGATCGACAAGGCCCATATCCGCTACGCGGACCTCTTCACAACCTTTGCCGAGCGCTTCAAGGACCGTCCGGTGATCTACACCACGGCGAGCGGCGCCAATTACGGCGCAGCCTATTCGTTTGCGATCTGCGTTCTCATGGAGATGCAGTGGATCAATTCACAGGCCATCCACGCCAACGAGTTCTTCCACGGACCCTTCGAGGTGGTCGACGAGAACGCCTGCTTCATCACCATGATGGGCCTTGACGAAACCCGTCGGCTCGAAGAGCGCACGCGCGACTTCCTGTATCGGTTCGGAGACAGGAATAACGTCCTCGTCCTCGACGCTGCCGATCTCGACCTCGACGGGATCGACCCGCAATTCCAGGGCTATCTCGTTCCCCTGATATTCTTCGATGCCCTCTGGAAATTCGCCTACAAGCTTGCCGATCTCCGCGATCAGACAATGCTGGAAGCCCGCCGCTACATGAAGAAAATCAGCGATTATTAAGAGGTCGGTCTCAAACGGCGGACGGGCTATGCTGTACTGGAAGCGTTGGCGGCGTCCGCCAACGGGCGAGCGAGTTCGCAGGCGCATGCGCCGGCGCCTCCTTACGCGGAGGCGTCGATCGGCTCAGCGCATCGCGAGCCCGATGGCACGCTGGTCCTATGGCTGCGAGGGAAAATTGAAGACGGGTCCGTTGTCGGACATGGTGAGTGGCGCTACCCGCCGCGTGACCCGCACTATGACCGTGTCCTGCGCCATTTGGGACCGATCCCACCGGGCGGTGAGGTTTTTGTGTGGCCATTTCCACCACGTGGCCGGACGAACCTGCGTCGCCTCAGCGACCAAGGTCGTAGGTCACGGTGACGATCACCTGGGGGCGGTCGCGACGTGCACCCGGTTCATCGGCACGGCTGAGGACCAGTGCCAGCTTTGGCTCCTTGCGCAGTCGGAAGAAGGTCGAGACCCGGCCCTCTCGGTGCTCCTCGCCGATGCGCTCCCAGCGATCGGAGACGTCCGGCGAGGCGGCCACCGCTTCGGCCGCCGGCTGGAAGTCGGCCCCGCCGCCGCCCGTGATGTGGCACATCGGAATGTCGCGCGAGACCACCAGCGCGTAACCCTCGTTGGGTCCGACATTGATCCGCCAGTACCGGTTGCCGCGCCGGAAGGGCTCGGGTGGGAAGAGCGGCTCCGGCAGGCTCTCGGTCTCGAACACCGCGCCACCAAGATCGATGGCCGCGAGGAAGCGCGCCGGATCGTTCAGCCAGCTTGACGGGTCGAGGACCCAAATCTCGCAGCCGCGCAGTGCGCCCTCCAGACCGCTGCGCAACGGATCCGCGACAGGCCCATCCTGCGCCGATGCGGACCCGGAGATGGCAAGCAGCATCGTGGATGCGAGCAGCAGGCGGGACAAACGGCCCATGTCGATGGAGCTCCGTAAGCGCAGCATCATCGGTTCTCCAAACCCTTTGAGGCGCGCTCGGCTCTGATCATGTCCGCTTCTCGCCCGATCTCGTCGCGAAGGGCCGTCAGTCCTGCCCGCATCCGCTCGTGTACGGCAGGATCCAGCGAAGGATCGGGATAACGGACGTCCCAAAGGAGCACGACGTCGATCGTCCGCTGGAGCTTGGGGATGTCGCCGAAGGCCCAACCATTGACGGGCGGCCCGAGTGTCTCGAACAGCGACGAAAACAGAGCGGGTTCGCCGGTCGGGTCCTGAGCTGGGCTGGCGTTCAGGCGTGAGCGCCAGCGAAGTTGTCCGGCATAGAACCAGAACGTCGCCTCGTCTCCCCTGCCCGCCTGCATCAGGGGTGCCGCACGTAGCATGATTGCGCTGGGCAGCGCGTTACCCGCGGTCTCAGCACCTGGCGGCAAGGCCGGCTCCTCTGCGAAGGCAGGTGGCGGAGCAAGAAGAAAGATGGCTGCCGCTGCAAGATGCGGGAAGATGGTGCGATAGGACATGTGGCGCGGTGGCTCCCGATACACGAGGCTTGGCAACGAAGGGAGAAAGTGAACGGCAGCCTACGGGAGTGGACGAGCAATTGTAGAACGGTTCGGACGGGTCACTTCCGGTTATCCAGGCCCTTCGCAAAAGTCGGTCGTGAATGCTAGCTCTTTGCGACCGGTTTTTGCGACATCAATTGTCTGGAAAAAATTCAATGTCGCTGATTTTGTCGCAAGTTTTGGAGAGTTGCGACGCTTTGACAGCATCGTCTCCAGCTTCCTTGGCGTTCTCTGCCTCACAGCCGCTCGTGGTTGGATCGGGCGCTAACAGGCCCTAGCAGAACCGACTGTAAAATGGAGACGGTACCACGACGTCTTGACACTCTAATAATATATAATAATATAACGTATATTAAAACTCGTGGAGTTCATGATGCCTGCTGTCGAAATATCCGGAAAGCTGTCGATCTCACCTCAGCCGAGCCTCGATGGCATCCAGTCGCTGAGAGACAGGGGGTTCAAGACACTCATCAACAACCGACCGGAAAACGAGGATTCTGACCAGCCTGGAACGCAGCGTGAACGCCAGGCCGCCCAACACTGCGACCTGTCCTACGTATTCATTCCGGTCATACTCGACTCGATCACCGAGGCAGATGTGCGTGCGTTTCAGCGCGCGATCGACAACTCCGAAGGACCCGTGCTCGCCCATTGCAAGTCTGGAACACGATCCCTCAGCCTTTATCTGATCGGCGAGGTTCTTGACGGTCGCATGTCGGCCGACGAGGTCGTTGATTTCGGACGTAGCCGCAGCTTCGACACCAGCGGTGCTGCGCGCTGGCTGGAGAACCAAGCCGCGCGACGGCCGCAGGTGAAGGGCTTCTTCGACAAGCGCACCTGCAGCATCCAGTACGTTGTATTCGACCCCGAGACCCGCAAATGCGCCATTATCGATCCTGTGCTCGACTTTGACGAGAAGGCCGGGGCCATCGCGACCATCAACGCCGACGCCATCTTCGCATATATCTGTAATGAGGGGCTGACCGTGGAGTGGATCCTCGACACCCATCCGCATGCCGATCACCTCTCGGCCGCCCAGTATCTCAAAGACAAGACCGGCGCGCGGACGGCCATCGGCGAGCGCGTCGTAGATGTTCAGAAGCTGTGGAAGGGCATCTACAACTGGCCTGAGCTTGCAATCGACGGATCTCAGTGGGACCGGTTGTTTGCCAATGGCGAGACCTTCAAGATCGGTTGCATCGATACGAAAGTGTTGTTTTCTCCGGGACACACGCCTGCCTCCATCACCTATGTGATCGGTGACGCAGCCTTTGTGCACGACACGCTCTTCATGCCCGACGGTGGCACCGCGCGCGCCGATTTTCCCGGCGGTGATGCTCGTGACCTATGGAGGTCGATAGAGAAAATTCTGGCCCTCCCGGACGAGACAAGGATCTTCACGGGCCACGACTACCAGCCGGACGGGCGGGAACCTCGCTGGGAAAGCACGGTGGCCGACCAGAAGACGTTCAACCCGCATCTTGCCGGGCTGACGGAAGAAGACTTCGTGGCGTTGAGGACAAAGCGCGACAAGACGCTGCCGATGCCCAAGCTCATCCTGCATGCCCTGCAGGTGAACATCCGCGGCGGGCGGCTGCCGGAGCCGGAACCCAACGGCAAGCGCTACCTCAGGTTTCCGGTCGACGCATTACAGGTAGCAGCATGGGCATGACCACCGACCTGAAAACTATGCTGAAGGCTGGACTTTCTCCTGTCGAGATGGCCACCCGGGCCGGAGAAGTTGCCAACCTCTTGAAGACGCTTTCGCACCAGGCGCGTCTGATGATCGTCTGCACGCTTGTGGAAGGGGAGTTTTCAGTCGGCGAGCTTGAAGAGAAGGTCGACATCCACCAGCCGCATCTGTCGCAGCACCTCACCGTGCTGCGCAACTCCGGGATCGTTCAAACGCGGCGTGAGGGGAAACAGATCTTCTATTGCCTAACGGAGGAAAGGGCCGCCCTGCTGGTTGCCGCCCTCTATGACATCTTCTGCGCGAAGGAAGTCAAATGAGCGCATATCTCACCTCATTGGCCGGGGGAATGCTCATCGGCGCGTCCGCCGTCATGCTCCTGCTCCTCAACGGCCGGATTGCGGGGATCAGCGGGATCGTCGGGCGTCTCGCCCAAGGCGTCGGATTGCCAGCCAATCTTGCCTTCGTGCTCGGACTGTTACTCGGGCCCCTCACATACCTGTTCGTGTTCGGCGGCTGGCCGACGGTTGAGATCACCACCGGCTGGCCGTTGACCATCGTCGCTGGACTGCTGGTCGGCTTCGGATCGCGCATGGGATCGGGCTGCACCAGCGGCCACGGCGTGCTTGGTCTCGCGCGCCTGTCCCCGCGTTCCATGGTCGCCGTCGCCACCTTCCTGACGGCCGGCGTGGTCGCTGTCGCAGTCCTGCGTAGTCTTGAGATATGAATAGGAACATCTACCAGTTCGGCGCCGCTCTCCTCTCCGGCATTGTGTTTGGTTTGGGCCTGTCGCTCTCCGGCATGCTGAGTCCGGCTCGTGTCCAAGGTTTCCTCGACATCTTCGGCGCTTGGGATCCAAGCCTTGCCTTCGTTCTTGGTGGAGCCTCCGTCGTCGCCTTCGTCGGCGTCCAGGTGACGAAGCGGATGCTCCATCCGGCCTTCGATGACAACTTCCATCTGCCGACGAACCGTCGGATTGACGCTCCGCTCGTTATCGGCTCGGCCTTGTTCGGCCTGGGCTGGGGTATCGGTGGCTTCTGTCCCGGGCCGGCAGTCGCGTCTCTGTCTGTCGGCATTCCGCAGATAGCTCTGTTCGTTATTGCCATGCTGGTCGGAATGAGCTTGCATGACAGAGGCTGGGGCAGGCAGACATGAGCACCTCAATGCTTGCAGCAGTCGGCTCCGGCGGGATTGTGGGCTTCATGCTCGGCCTGCTCGGCGGCGGCGGCTCGATCCTAGCCACTCCACTGCTTCTTTACGTTGTTGGCGTCAGTCAGCCTCATATCGCCATCGGAACGGGCGCGCTTGCTGTATCCGTGAACGCGTTCGCTAACTTCGCAAGCCATGCGATAAAGGGTCACGTCTGGTGGCGGTGTGCGGTCGTCTTTTCGGCGCTCGGCGTCCTTGGTGCCCTTGGCGGCTCCAGCCTTGGCAAGGCGATGAACGGAGACCGTCTGATTTTCCTGTTCGGAATTCTGATGATGGTCGTCGGCGTCGTGATGCTGAAGCCGGGCAAGCCGGCTTCGGCAGGAAGCCGGCCGGTCGATCTCAGGATGTGCGCGATCACTGCAGGCGTTGCGCTCACCGCCGGCGCTGTTTCCGGCTTTTTCGGCATCGGCGGCGGCTTCCTGATCGTTCCGGGGCTGATGTTGGCTACAGGAATGCCGATGATCAACGCGATCGGCACGTCTCTCCTGGCCGTGGGTGCGTTTGGAATGGCCACCGCACTGAACTACGCCAGCTCCGGCTTCGTCGATTTGCGGCTCGCCGCCGAGTTCATCGGGGGAGGCATTGTCGGTGGCGTGATCGGGATGCTGCTCGCCACACGGCTCAGCAGTTACAAAAACATCCTGAACCGGCTGTTTGCTGCGCTCATCTTCGCGGTCGCCGGTTACATCCTGTACCGCAATTGGGGACTTTGACGATTGGGCCGCGGGATAGATCGCTCGCCTACCTTATCTTGCATCTCAATCGCCGTTCGAAGGCAGTATCGCCAAGCTCCTTCCCGACTATTCGTAAATCCAAAGGTCGCTTCGGGCGAACTCGGCTTTTCGCTTGTCGCAAAACTCCCGCTTAGAAACACACTTGTTTTCCCGGCTTCTGCGACTTCGCAGAATACGGAGTTCTGCTATAGCCGCAATGTCGGGAGTTGCCGTGCATGGGATGTCGCCGCGCGACTCAGACGTCTGGCCAGAATTGAGATCAAACCGCATAACACGATTGCAAGCATTCCCATTACGCCTCGTCCACGTCGGCCTCCTCAACGCTGTCGAACGGCAGTGCCACATCGGTCCCCTGCCCCTGCATCAGCCCCGCATCCTCCAGCATCTCCACGTCCGGCAGGTCCTGCAGCGTCTCCATGCCGAAGGCCGAGAGGAAATGCCGGGTGGTCACGTAGGTGTAAGGTGCGCCCGGCTTCGGGCTACGCGGCCCGGAGGCGATCAAGCCGGCGCTGCGCAGGCTTGCGATCGTGTCGCGGCTGATCTCCTTGCCGAAGGTCTTCGACAGCTCGCTTCGCGTGACGGGCTGGAGATAGGCGATTGCCATCAGGACCGTTGCTTCGTTCCGGGAAAGGGCAGCCGCCAGGGACCGCGTCTGTGCCGTGGAGGCGCGAATGGCATCGGCATAGACGCCGCGGGTGCGATGTTGCCAGCCACCGGCCACGGAAACGAGCTCATAGGGCCGACCGGTCAGATCCTCGCGCAGATCGTCGATCAAGAGATCGATGGCGCAGTCCCTGCCGACGACGCGGGCCAGCGTTTCGCGTGTGACGGGTTCCGCGGAGGCAAAGATCACCGCCTCGACCCGCATCATCCATTCCCGCCAACGCAACGCTGGCGGCAGGTCCTCAAGCTCTTGGTCGAAGGCGCGATCATCGTCCCGTTTCCCGGTGCCTCGGCGGGAGCCTGTACTTGCGCCCGCCATCGTCACAGCCCGTAGATCCGAAACGTGCTGCGGCCGGACAGCTCCCGCACAGCACCGGAGGCCTCCAGCCGCTCGAACATGCGCCGACTGGCCCAGCGCGAGAGATCCGCGCCCGGAGCGGACGCCGATACCGCATCCTCTTCCAGCAACCGGTGGATCACGCCCTCCCCGCCTTTCGTGCGCAGTTTTGGCGCGACGATCATGAGCTGCCGGGCGCGCCGATCGATCTCGCTCGCCGACTGCAAAGCGGTTCCCGCACCCTCGACCAGCGCCAGACACACCGCACGCGCAAAACCTGGCTCGCCCGGACGCACCCGCCCGCGGCCGCCAAGCGTACGGAAGGCGGGTCCGCTTCGCTGCGCCATCAGGAGAAACACAGGCTGTGTCCAGCCGAGCCGCTGCGCCATCAAACCGTCGGCAAGCGCCCAGGCCAGGCGTTCGGCATCCGGGCGAACGGCATGGATGGCTGAGACGAGATCGGCCGCGGCAAAGGGCGCGGATCGGGACGACTGCAGCGCGCCATCGAGCAGATCGACGACCCCGGCCAGAGGATCGTCCCAGCGGAGCGACAACAACGTGGCGAGTTCTTTCAGGATTGCCGTGTTCACGGGACCCTTGCGGGCGCCGAGCGTCCGGTAGGCGGAATAGACGTTTCCGGCCGGACCGGGATCACCGGCATCCGACGACATCAGCACGGCATCCCGCAGTTCGGCTTCCCCCTCGGTGCGCCCCGTCAGGCGCACGGCGGCAGCGGCAGATCGGAGCGCTAACCGCGCGCGCCAGCACCCGCTCCAGACCGGTTCGGTGCGAACCAGATCGTCCAGTGTTTTCAGGGCGATGCCGGCCGAGAAGGCTGCGTCGCTTTCCGTCCCGGCAGACCGCAACGATGCCGACCATGACGGCAGGACGAAGCTCTGAGCAGGTGAAGAAACGGTCGGGATGATGCGCGAATCCATGTGATAAGCATAGAACGGATGTGCGGATGATGCTATCCCACACCGCCTGATCCGCACAGACCGTCGTTGTCAACAGACGTCCGATAATCTTGCATTATCGGACGTTCATGTCATTATAGAGAAATGGCGCAAATCATCGAGCAAAATGCCAATATCCACGTCGAGGAGAGCCCAGCGACGTCTGACAGGACGGCGGCTTCGAATGATATTACGGGGGCGTCGCTGTCGGCCGAACCCGCAGCGCTTGGTGACGCCGACCTGGGGCTCCGTGGGCATTTCTACATTAATACACGCTAAGGGAATTTGAAGTTGTTTGGATTGAAGCGGTTAGCCCGGATTGGCCTGAAGCGTTCGAGGGGTCGGTCAATTTCGTTCCAGAGGTAGTCGCCGGTGAGCGCGATATGCGCCCATGGTAGTGGTGCGACCTGGGAGAGCAGCTCGTCCGGAATGATAATACCCTGACTGCTGATATAATCGACAGCACGGCTGAGATAGACAGTGTTCCACAGGATGATGGCGTTGACGACGAGGTTAAGACCGGACGCGCGGTAAGCCATGGTTTCGGCGACGCGGTTGCGCAATTCGCCGAGCTGGTGGAGGAAGATGGCGCGTGCGAGAGCATGACGGCTTTCACCCTTGTTGAGGATCGCATGCGATCTGCGGCGCAGTTTCGTATCGAGCAGCCAGTCGCAGATGAAGATCGAGCGTTCTATCCGGCCCATTTCGCGCAGGGCCTGGTTCAGCCGGTTTTGTCGCGGCGACGCTGCCAGCTTCTTGAGGATGACGGAAGGCGGCACCAAACCTGCAGCGATCGAAGCCTTCAGCCGCAAGACCTCATCCCAGTGGTGCTCGACGACATCCATGTTGACGGTTCCAGCGATCAGCGCGTCGAGCGGTTCGTAAGCCGGATCGCGATCAATGACAAAGAGCCTGCGATTGCCGAGATTGCGGATACGGGGAATGAGCCTGTAGCCAAAGGCGTGGAACATGGAGAACGTCGTTTCGGTGGCGCCAGCGGTATCGGTTGCGTGCTCATAGATTTCGACGGAGCTTTCGTTGTGAAGGAGGCCGTCGAGAACGTAGGGGGCTTCGCCCTCGGATGCCTGGATCATGCGGGAGAAGAAGGAAGCAAAACGGTTGGATAGGAAGCCATAGATCGACGCCCCCGGTCGCTTGCCGTATTTTGCATTGTAGTCGAGGCTGGCTTCGCCACGCCCGCCAGCCGGAAAGAACTGTCCGTCCGAGGAGGAGATATGGCCGTCACCCCAGATCGCGGCAAAGGGATGGGCCTGCTGCGCATCGACCAGCACGGCGGTCGCCGTGGCGTAGGTTTCCGATCGCATATGCCTGTCCACCATCAGCATCATCTGGTGGATCGTGACGCCGCGTGAGCTTTCCGCCATACGTTCGGCTCCGGCATTGGTGGCGTCGGCAAGGATCGCTGCCATCAGCGCTGCCTCGTCGTTTGCCGTCTCACCGGTACGATAATGCGTGAAGCTGTCGAGGAATTTGGTCCAGCTTTGCACCTCGGCAAGCAGGCTGGTGATCCTGATCCGTGGCACCAGAACATATAGTCGGCGGCTGAGCGCGACGATGCTGTCGCGCTCCTCCTCGCGGATCGGCGAGATCGACAGGCCCTTGTCGGAAATCGCTGCATCCGGAATAGCATTGGCAGCCGCCGCCTTTGCCAGCTCTTTCAGCTTCGCATCGAGCGTGGCGGTCCGTTCTGCTCGCCATTCGGCAAAGCTGTCGGGGAGTGCGAGCCCGAGCCGCCCCTCGGCGCGCATCAGCTCGAAGATCGGCCGAGGCAGAAGATAATCCTCGAAACTGCGCCATGCCCGGCTGCCTTCGACCCAGATGTCACCGGCCCTCAGACGCTCTCGCAGGTGAACGAGGACCGCCACTTCCCAGGCGCGCAGGTCGATATCGGCACTGTTCGGGCGCACGCAGCGTCGCCATTTGCGGGTCAGAAAGGCGAGCGGCACCTGCGCCGGCAATTTCCGGCCGCCATAGAGCGCGCGCAGATGGTCCACTGCTACAAGGATCGGATCATCAGCACGAAACGACCGGAACGAGAACGTGCGGAACATCAGTCTGCCCAGCTTGCGCAACGATTTGTGCCGCTTGATGAGCTCGTCGAATTCGTTACTGCGATCAGGGTGGACGACAGATCTGGCTGCCGCCATGCTGGCGACCAATCCGTCCCAGCCGAGGGAGGCTGCGATCGCCGATGCAAGATCGGTTTTGCTCGCACGAGCGGCCAGAAGCGCCTCGCCGAGCTTGAGATGCTCAAGCGCCACCCCATCAAGAACCTCGGCCTCTTTTAGCCGGCGTTCCGTGCGGCTGATCTCGGCCTTGCGGCGGTTGCTCCCAATCATTTTGCAGAACATGTCGATCGTCAGGTCGGTGATCGACGCCTGTCTCTCGATGACGAAGGCGGCCAGCGTGGCGTAGCGACGTTCGGATGTCAGGCGTCGTATCTCCCGGGCATGCAGAATGCGTGCATCCCTGGCGATGATGCCGTAGCGATTGGCATGGATCGTCTTGCGACGGTCGTCGGGAATGGCGGCTGAGCGCAATACCTCGAGGCGGGCGATCAAGCCTTTGAGGTTCTTCAGCTTCGCCCCTTCAGGTGCTTCCGCAATCCAGCCAAGGTGGCTCCGATCGCCGGCCCGCTCAGCGAGGAGCTGATCAAGCGCCTCGATCGAAGGCTGCTCCAGATCCCGGATCAATTCGCGATAGGCTTGTCGACGCGCCGCCGCCCGGCCGGCCAGTGCCAGACGGATCAGCAGCTCCGGCATAGGAACGAGCAACTTTCGTTCCTTCAAGGCTTCGATCACGGCCTTGGCGATCGGCGCACCTTGTTCAGTGGCCGCCGCCTCGCGTGCCGCCGCCGTTATCAACTCGCGATAGTCACTCGTCCGGACAGGCTGAAGCTCCAGTGCAGAGACGATCTCGCGCGCGTGTTCCCGGCGCGTTTCGTCGCGCTGGGCGTAGAACTCGAACACTGCAGGGTCGATGCCCAGCTGGTCGGCGACAACAGAGACAACCGCCTGAGGTGGAACTTCGCCTATTCGCAGCAGACGGCCCAGATCACGCACCAGTGCGAGTTGGATCGCAAAGCCAAGCCGATTATGCGACCGGCGATGTTCCTTGACGAAGACAATATCCTCGGAAGTCAGTGCATAGCGCGCTTGCGCATCTTCATAAGCTTCGGGTGGTTCGAATAAAACGGCACGCGATTGCTCATCGAGAAACGCCATCAGCCACGGTCACTCGTCAAACTACGGTTTCGGGCGTGCCGGTCTTGCCGGGGCCTGTCCATCCAGTCCGCTTCAACGTGTCGATCAAGGTCGAGCGCGCCACCTTGAACGTCCGGCACACGGACGCCTTGCTGGCGCCAGCTTCCAAAGCAGCTAGAACCTGCTCGACCTTTTCCGCATCGATCGTTGGAGGTCTCCCGCCCTTACGGCCACGTCGGCGAGCCGCCGCCAGGCCGGCATTGACCCGCTCGGTGATCAGCACTCTCTCGTATTCTGCAAGCGAGCCGAACAGGTTGAACAGAAACGCGCCGTGCGAATTCGTGGTGTCGATCGCCTCCGTGAGAGATCGGAAGGCGACACCACGTTCCTTCAAATCCTCGACGATGCGGATCAAGTGGGAGAGTGACCGGCCTAACCGATCTATCTTCCAGACGACCAGGACATCGCCTTCGCGCAATTCGCCGAGGCATGCCTTCAGACCCGGCCGGTCATCACGCGCTCCGGAAGCGCGATCCTGATGGAGATGGCGCTCATCGACCCCGGCCGCGAGCAGGGCATCGCGCTGCAAGGCAACCGACTGGCGCTCGTCACTACTCGATACCCGCATGTAACCGATCAACATGTGCGACAAACCTCAAATCAGGTGTTGCCGCACAGCCAGACATTCCGACAGGGTTTGTCGCGCAAAAAATGGCCCTATTGCGTGGCCAGTTTGCCCCGCGATCACGGTGAGCGGAAATCATGTGTTTCCCGTCACCTGCAAAATGCCCTTAGCGTGTATTAATGTAGAAATGACCACAGAGCCCCGACCTGCCCGATATCGTCGATCTCGTGATCGCGATGGGCAAGATGCCGGAAGAGCCTACCCCCTCCCCTCTCTCGGGCTTGGCCACTCCCCGCCTGCCAGCGCATCTCGAGGCCCTCGCCGATCGCGCGCGCGATTATGTCGAGGCGGCGAGTTCCGCCAACACTCGCAAAGCCTACGCTTCCGACTGGAAGCATTATGCTGCCTGGTGCCGGCGGTCCAACCTGGCACCCCTCCCCCCACATCCACAGACCGTTGGCCTGTATATCACGGCGTGCGCCTCCGGAACTGCTGAACGAGGCGCGAAGCCAAACTCCGTTTCGACGATCGAACGCCGCCTCTCCTCGCTTTCGTGGAACTATACGCAACGCGGGCTGACCCTTGATCGCAAGGATCGTACGATCTCCACCGTGATGGCCGGCATCCGCAACAGTCATGCGCGGCCGCCGGTGCAGAAGGAAGCCGTGCTCGCAGAGGATATCATTGCGATGGTGGAAACACTCGACCGCGGATCGCTCCGCGGCCTGCGCGATCGTGCCATGCTGCTGATCGGGTATGCCGGCGGTCTGCGCCGCTCGGAGATCGTCGGCCTTGATCTCAAAGCAGATCAGACGGAAGACGGGCGCGGTTGGATCGAGATCCTCGACAAGGGCATGCTCGTCACCCTGCGCGGCAAGACCGGCTGGCGCGAGGTCGAGATCGGCCGCGGTTCGTCCGACGCCACCTGCCCTGTCCTTGCCGTCGAGACGTGGATCAGGTTCACCAGGCTTGCGCATGGTCCCCTCTTCCGCCGTGTGACGGGGCAAGGCAAAGCTGTTGGGCCTGACCGGCTGAATGACAAGGAAGTGGCGAGGCTGGTGAAACGCGCTGCAATGGCCGCCGGCGTTCGCGGCGATCTTAGCGAGATCGAGCGGGCTTTCAAATTTTCGGGCCACTCACTACGGGCGGGACTCGCCTCATCCGCCGAGATCGATGAGCGCTACATCCAAAAACATCTGGGCCACACTTCCGCCGAGATGACGCGACGGTACCAGCGGCGACGGGACCGATTTCGAGTGAATCTCACCAAAGCAGCAGGGCTCTGATATCGGGAATGGAACATCATTCGCTACCTGTTGCAAAAACCAGGTTTCTGCGCCGTCGCAGAAGTCAGACGCAAAATCGAAGCGCTGGGGATTTTCACTAACGCTGAAAGACATGCGATGTGATGCCTGACGGACATAATCGGTCGACTCCATTTTCCTTTGCAAACCTGTCCCGCTGTCGTGCGTTCGCATGACAAGTCGGGGTGCCCCTCCATGCGAAGCTGCGTGGATGAAGCACCGGGACAGGAGAGAAATCGTGGACATCTACAGTCTCGCCATCACACACATTCGAGCCGAGACTCGACCAGCGTGCATGATTGCTTTGGGCGAGGATCGCTATTACTCAAACCACACGGGCCTGCGCTTCAAAGCAGGGCTGCTTGGGTCGATCGCCACGGCAGCCGCCATGATCGCGATCCTTGGCATCACCCTGCCCTGAGCGGCCCCGTGGAATATGGTTCCGACCGTGCTATGCAAATGCCTGGCATTTTGCGGAGATCATGGATGGACGAACGCGAGGCTGAAAAAGACGCGATCCTGGCAGTGCTCCGCAGCGAGACCGAGGCATGGTTGCAGCGGGACTTCGAAACATTGGCGAACCACTGGGTACAGTCGCCGCAGACGCGGCGAATGGAATATTACGCCTCACTTGGGGTGCGGGTCGATGAAGGCTGGGACGTAATTGCCGCTCGACTTAAGACGATCGTGGAGCGTTTCCCGCAGAGGCGCGCTTTTTCGGAGCATGTTCGGTGGGACAAGATCAACGTCATCGTTGCTGAGAGCATGGCGTGGGTCACTTACGACCAAATCGGGATCGACGGCGGCGATGACCTTAAACGCGAGCTAAAAATTCTGCACAGGATCGATGGGGTCTGGAAGATCAGTTGCGTGGTGATGATGGAAAGTACCATCAAGCAGGCGAACTTCCCGATGATCGAGGTTGACGCAGATATGCGCATTCTGTGGACGAACCGTCTGGCGCAGGAGCGGATACAGGGCCATCAGGGGCTCGCCATCGCTGCTGGTCGACTCCGCGCCAAGCGAAGCGAACACGCCTCCGTGCTCCGTGAAGCTGTCCGCTTGGCTTTTCGTGAGTTGCAGGGGCAGACACGACTAACCTTATCGCCGAAGCAGGCTTGGCCGGTGATCCTTGGCGAGGATGCGGCGGGGGTGCCGATGCACTGCTGGGTCCATCTTGAAGATGGCAAGGCGCTAGTATCATTCGATGATGCGCAGACGATCGCGCGCCGGATTGACCAGGCGCAGGAAATCTATGGTTTGTCGCCGGCGCAGATCAGGCTCGCCCGTCTCATCGTCGATGGACACGATCTGGCGGCCGCCGCCGAACGCCTGAGAGTCAGCACTAATACGCTACGCACTCAACTCCAGCGTATTTTTGACAAAACTGGCGTGCGTAGTCAGGCCGCGTTGGTGCGTTCACTGCTCAGCGTTGAGGCACCCAACAATTGACCGAACCTTGGGGTTGCTTCATTGCTCACTTTCCAACCGCAGACGAGATAGCTGTCGTCGAAATCCTGATTTTTCACGGACGAGGCAGCTCTTCATGCTTGTGTCGCCGGTCTTGGTATGGTGCTCGTGCCGCCGATCCTCACGGCCAGGGAAACACGATCCGGCGCGTTGGTGGCCCCGTCTGGATATGAGCCGGTTGAAATTGGATCACCGGTCAGAACCGAGAGCAGTGCGCAGTTCTGTAGCTGGATGGTCGCCGAAGCCCGCGGCCTCGGATAAGGTGCTGTCGCAGGTCTCGAGAATTTCGCGATAGGAATGGAAACAATATTGGCAATTCGTGTCGAAATAGAACGCCTTCCAAGTGACGATGTGCAACGCTTAATCGACGAGGGTTTGGACATCTTCAACGCGGAAAAGGTGGGCCCGGATAACGCAGAAGATTTGTGGGTTATCGCGCGCGACGGCAATGGAGGCGTTCAAGGAGGCCTGAAGGGACGCACATTTTACTCTTGGCTCTTTATTGACTGGTTATGGTTGTCTCCGGCGGCAAGAGGGCAACATGTAGGGATACAGCTCCTAGGCCGAGCGGAGATGGCAGCGCAGGCACGGGGTTGCATCGGTTCTTACGTCGATACATTCAGCTTTCAAGCCCCCAACTTCTATCGCAAAAACGGCTACGAAGAATTCGGGCGGATCGAGGGCCTTCCTCCTGGCCATGCTTGCATCTGGCTCAAAAAGACATTCGAAGAGCCGCAAAAATCCTAATACTTGCAGCAAGATCGCCAGCTCTGAATTCCCAAGGAAATTTCTATCGCAGATAGCAGGCGCAAGAGTCAGCCCCGCACGACTGAGTTTTGCGATAGACCGAGCGAAGTGCGCGGCTTGCTGAAAACAGCGATTGCGGAACAGACGCCGAGGAACTGCATGGCTACCCCGATTGCTTCGGCTAGCGTTGGGAAGCGCCCCTCGAACGCAAAGCCGTAGGCGAGGCCAAAGACCGTTTCGGCAACGATAAGCTGGGCAGCGAGAGCCAGCGGCAGGCGGCGGGACGCGATCACCCAGCACCACGTCGCAAACCACGAGCCGGCCAGCCCCATCACCAACGCCCATGCGATGAACCGGAAGGTTTCCGCTGTGGATGCCGTATTTCCGAGATCGAACGAAACCAGTGGCAATAGGAGGAGACTCCCGACCGCCGCCCCGATGCCTTGCAATCCCGTCCATTGCAGACCGTCCGGTGCGTCCGTTGACCGCATGACCCCCGCATTCACCAGACCGTAGGCGATCCAGATCGCCAACGCCGCGGAACTGGCGAGAGCACCGAGCAAAATTGACCCTGTATCCGCAACGTCGGCCGCGCCTATCGTCGCGACGTTCACACTTGCCACGCCGATAGCAATTAGCGCCAAGGGCGGCGCGAGAGCCTTCCATGGTGCGCAGCGGTCTCGGATATTGGCGATAATCGCCAGGAACACCGGCATGGTGCCAATGATGACAGGCGGAACGGCTGCCCCGGCGAGTTGGACTGCAAAGGCCGCACTGATGAAGTACCCGACGTATCCGGCGCCGCCGAGTAGCAGCCCGATCAAAAGCCGCGATGGCGCAATACCAGTGGGCCGGAAGCGTCGATCGGCCATCAACAGCAGGCAGGCCAGACCGAAGATGCCATAGCGCGCAATCGTCAAATCCCAAGCCGTGAACGGCCCGATGGCGCGCGGGGCGATGAAAGTCAGTCCCCATAGGGCGCAAGTGGTGAGGCCGGCGATGATCCCGAGCAGCATGGTTTTCTCCTGTTGGAGCAATCATGCAATGCGGTTTGGCTATTTTATATGGAACTTTGAAAGCTGTTTCGGTAAATTAACTACCATGTCGAAAGCAAAGACACCTGAAAACCTTCATATTGGAAAGTCGACGCTGGACGCGACCGACGCGCGGATTCTCTCCGCACTCGATTCCGATGCCCGCTTGTCGATGAGCGAGCTTTCCCGCCTTGTGGGTATGTCCGCGCCGAGCGTATCGGAACGCGTTCGCCGCCTTGAGGCCGCTGGCGTCATCAACGGCTTTACGGTCGATGTCGACACGCGCGCCATCGGGTACCAGATCAGGGCAATGGTGAGGATCAGGCCGCTGCCCGGCAAGCTCCACTTTGTTGAACGGCTCATTCAGGAGCGCCCGGAAGTTGTCGAATGCGACAAGATCACCGGTGATGATCCCTTCTTGGCCCGTCTCGTCGTTCATACGATCGAGCAGATGGACGATGTTCTCGAAGCGCTCTCGGAACACGCCGTCACGAGCACGGCCGTCATAAAGGGAACATCCGTCAAACGACGCTTGCCGCCTCTGTAACAAACGTCAGGGATATCGCGTCCCAAGTCTTCGCTCGGGCAAAAACACGGCCTCAGAACGTTCACACATGTTCCTGTCGATGCCGATCTCGTCGCTCTGGCGACGCAGGCCTGGCTGACCTACGGCAAGGGCCGCCACCCGGCATCCCTAAGTCTTGCTCTTTATGGGCAACGACTTTTCGCAAACCGATATCAAGGCGGCGTGATGCGAAGCGGTGCTCATCTCGACAACGATCGACGCGGTAAACCCACTTCCCCGCCTCGCCACCGGCGGCGCTAGTTCCCGGTCTACCTCCGCAGTTTCAACCGCACGGATCGGGCCCGCACCTATATCGAGGCAGCGAGTTCCGCCGCCACCCGCAAAGCTTTCTCCAGCGAGTGGTACCATTTGGACGCGTGGTGCCGTCGCTCCGGGGCATCTCCCCTCCCCATCCAACCCACACACCACCGGCCTCTACATTACCGCATGTGCCTCCGGCACGGCCGAGCGAAGCGCGCAAAGGCCAATTCCGAGTCGACCATCGAGCGCCGGTCTGTCTTCACTCTTCTGAAGCTTCGCCAGTCCCGCCAATGGAGAACGAAGCGGTAATGGCTGCCGATATCGTCGCTATTGATCGGCCACGCCGGCGGGCTACGGCAGAAACGTCATTTGCGATCGCTTTTGGACGGCTCGATCGGGACCAAGTCCAACTCGACAACGGTATCCTCACAGGTGAAGGTTTGAAAGATGTCATCAATCAATGCGCCAAGACCCGGTTACTCGACACCCCTCAGCCAGCGCTATTTCGGTGTGCAAAAAGTTGCCAGCCGGAAACTTTTCTTACTCGTGGCTATTTATCTCTTTATTTCAATACGTTACCGGAAATTTGCATAATCCGCTTCTTTGAGAAACGGGCGAGGGGGCGGTTCAGCTTACGCCTGATCCCGACCCCGGGCCGCGTTCGTCGCGCGGGGCTATGGGTAGGCTCGGGCTTAAGCAATTACAAAGGTTGAGTGCACGGTCGTCCGGAGGACGTGATCGATGATTTCGTTCCGGCAAAGACAGTCAGTAGCCGTGCCTGCAGAATTAATTCGTTGATACTCTTGCAGGTTCGCTCTGGAGCACGGACAGGATTGGCGCAAGTAGCCTGAACAAAACCATGCCCTCGCTCAAAGTCATTGCGTTGACATTCTCTCCCGCACTCGCCATTCGTCACGTCATCAGCACGAGCATGAGGATTGCAGAATGACCTTCGACGACGAATTCGGAGTCCGTGAGGTAGAATTTGCTGTTCACGCGGCACAGGCCGAAAGGCTCTTCGTCCGGGGCGCGAATGCTCTCAACGACCGGTACTTCGATAATCAGGCGAAGGAGAACCACATCTATGGTGTAAACAACGCACTGAACCAGCTTTTGGGAGACGCGGCCGTATTGGTCGAGGGAGGCGGGCTCTCAAAGACTGCAGAATATTTCATGCGGTTTGGCGTACTGCGGCGCCTCAGGATGCTGATAGCTTCATTTCGCAGCTTCCAAAGTATCATAATGCCCGATCGTGCTGCCCCACTAACACTCGAACAGTCTGACGAAGCGTGCCGCGACCTCAACGCGATCTACATCAACATTCTCGGCCTACTCGATAACTATGCGTGGACGATTGTCCATCAGGCAGGCAGTGCCGGCACGCAAGCCGCAAGACCACTCTCCATCAGTCTTTTCAAGCCTGCCTTCGCTGCAGATCCGAAACTACAACACCTTGCCACCACATTATCTCCGTTTTCTACCTGGGAAGAAGATGTAAAGAAACGGAGAAACCCCGCGGCACACCGCATGCCGTTGTATGTTCCTCCAGCAGCTTATGACTCTGAGGCAGCAGCAGCTCTTGAGGAATACGACAGGCAGATCTCTACAGCGTTAAGGGCTCAGGAGTATGGAACGATGCAAGAGCTGCATCGAAGGCGGGAGCAGCTCGGCATATTCGTTCCAGTTTTTCTCCACGACCCTGAAGAGGAAATATGCGAAATCTATCCTACTTTGCCCCAGGATATTGGACAGATGATCAAGATTGGCCGGGTCTGCCAGTCGTTCATACGGGCAAACCTCCTAACACCTGGCGCGCTCTTTCCTGCTGGCTGACACGAATGCAAAAAGATGGCTGGTCGCTCGACATTGTGAGCTCTCAATCTCGAGGTAGAAGACCCGCGTTTCGAACTGGCTCCTCTAAAGCTTTCTGTTCGTATCCCGCGCCTTGATAAGAGAGCAGCTCAGTGTTTGATGTCGCTATTCTAATATCGCCAGCTCTCACGATTTCAGCAGCCTGTCTTGGAGCGACGGAACCTGGCCTGAATTCCGCAAGATCCTTTTCATTCCCCAGGACCGCAAAACCGTCCGGGAAAATTGCCCCGCCAGCCTGCTTGGCCGCTTCAACGATATCATCACCGAATTCAGGAAGGTTCTCCAGAGAATGTGCTTCGGGCGCTTCCGCTTCGATGTAGGCGAACACGCGCTTTGCGATCTCCAGGTCAATTGCCAGGCCATTGAACCAGCGGAACGTTGTTTGTTTAAACGCGACCCTTCCATCCTTGCCAACCACGAAAGATTCCGGCGCAATTTCTTCACCAAGGATCCAGGTGCGGTCGAGCCAGACAACAGTCGAAAAACTCTGCTCGGACGGACGCCACGCACGCGCGCGCGCAGCCTCTCCAACTTCCGGTCCGAAAAGAAGGGTTAGCACGCCGCAGTAGCTTCCGAACCGCACTCCGGTGGGATCAGATCGCTCTTCGGCAGCTGACCCTTCGACAGTTGTCGGATCGGCTGCATCCGTATGGTGGACGAAGATTTCTGCCCCTTTTACCGGTGTCATCCAGCTTCCGACAGAAAAGCCGTGAGAGGCAATCCAGCTGCCGATCTTGCGACCTAGATAAGGCTCAACCTGATTTTTGTAACCGTCCTCAACGCGTTCATTGAACGCCTTCTTCGAGGTACCCTTTGTTGCCTTGGATTCGGCCAGTGCCACAAAGAAATCATTGCTGCGGCTGAAAATGAAATCGGGAGATCGAGCTGTCGGCTTCTTTCCGTGCACCACATGGCTTTCAAAATGATCGACCCATCGATATCCGTCGCGGGCCATATGAAGATAAGCGATGCCGTCTCCCACCAGCCCCGTCATTGCCTTCCTGACATAGTCTTTCAGATCTCGAGATGAGTCCAGAAGTGCGAAGCGTTCCCCTTTTTCATCAACGTGGCGAGCGATCAGATGCCTGCAAAATGCTACATGAGCTCGCGCTGCTTGCTGGTCCATTCGGCGCCGACTCGAGCATTGGGCCATCGCCCCATACAGTTCTGCTGGCGTAAACGACAACTCCATGCTTCCAGGCTCCCGGCCCATGATCAATCGCGAAGACGTCGGCCGGTGTGCACTGACCTGTTTCACGCTCAAGAGTTTACGCTTTGCTCGCCACATGGAGTGCCCTCGTTAAATTCTCCGGTTCGGCCTTAAGCTGTTGCGATGCATCTTGACCAAGGATCGAAAAGTTGTCAGCCGGAAACTTTCACAATCTATCGCATTTAATGGTTTATAATCAACGGATTAGTCCCCCGCGGCGTTATGATGTCGCTCTCAAGGACTGGTTGTTCGCCCTTAGCAGCGCAAACAGCATCGGGCCAAGCGAAAATTCCCCTCGCCGCGCCTTCGACGTCAAGTCTCGGAGATAACCGCCGGCCGAGTTTATATGTCCTGCACGTTCATAAATGCAGGCGATAGCAATCGCTGCCGCCGCTTGCCCCATGACTTCGCAGGCCTCCTCATATGCCGACGGACTGACGCCGAGCGTCGAACGAGCAGTTACGGCCGCGGCCATCAACTCCCGCCAATTCCCGATCGATCCTCCGGGGCCGAAGTTCCCAATTTCGGGGCATGCCCTCAGAACCATCGACAACGGGAAGGTCTGCGGCTCGTCTTTCAGCTTAGGCCGGCTGTTTGGCTCAGGTCTTTCCCCCGGCTTCTTTTCGAAGCGAGGTTCAAGTTCATGGATAGAGTCGGTATTTGAATTCTGTATGTGGCAACCAGATGCGATGTCATTGCCATCGGTTTTTTTGGATTCTTCTCGTGTTTCCAACATCCTGGACACTTCCTCGTGCAGAAGCGTCATTTCGTCGAGGCTCGATTCCAGGTCGCCAAGCGTTGGCCTCCTCTTAAACCGCCCTACGATGTTGATAAAGGCGTCTTCCGCAGCATGCCAGTCGCCAGCAACGCCTTCCGTTAAGCCGACGGTGATAAGCTTTCGAACATCTCGCCGCACGATCGTCAGCCGATCTTTCACTAAGCGGTAGCGGCGCTGCTCGGCCGCAACCTCCTGGGCCAGCGCAGCGAATTCAGCGGCGCGGCTTACAAGAGGGGCAAGGTTAAACCCATAGGCATCTTCAATTCTGCCCTCATCGTCTTTGCGAGCATATCGCTTTCCATTCGGGCTGTCCTTGCGGATGATGATGCCCGCCTCGACCAAGGCCAAAAGGCATTTACGCAATGTGGTTCCGGCTATGCCGTTTGCGCGCGCGGAGAGCTGGGCGTTGGATGGAAAAACGACGAGGCTGCGATCGGCGCTTAATTCGGTGGCTGGAAAGAACGACAAGAGAGCGTTCAAAACAGCGAGCGCGCGATCATGAATGCCGAGCCTAGAACGAGCGTCCCCGACGTCCCGAAAGACACGCCACTTATCCACCGAGGCTTCCGCCGGGGCCTGTTCAGTTGCCTGTTGACGCCGCACCAGGGCAAGCGTCATCGGCCGCCGCCCAAAGGGCGTCGTTAAATAACCAGTTTCCATGTCCTTCACCTTTCACAAGGCAAAGAAAAGGCTACGCCGGATCGACGTTGACTCTTGACTGTGATTCCAGGAAGTGCGATTCTCTAAGCGACCAAACTGAGAGAGGCCTTCTGGAACACCGTTTCGGAGGGCTTTTTCTTTGCGCTACGGATACCTTTCTTTGTTTCGCTTCATCTACTGCCTCGTCTTTTTGAACGATGCATAGATTTCGGGCAGGGCCGACATCAGGTACTCGCCGAATTCCGGCGCCGCCTTCTTGTCGATCATCAGGGTCAGTGTCTTTTTATCCTGTCTGAAGCTGGCAGCCTTGACGCCATCGTCGGCCTGCCAGACTTCCGTTTTAAACTTAGCGCTTTTCGTTTTCTTCGGCGCCACCGCATCAAAAATACGGGCAAAACGTTCGTCCGAGGCCATGGACATGATTGCTTTGTCAGAAAGCAGTGCACGCGCCGTTTCAAGTGCTCCATCTGCGCTCAGTCGTGAGGACAATTCGTACCAGCGATCACGCCCTGTTTTCGGAGCGGCACCGATGAGGCGAATGACGTCGGCTGGCAACTGGGTCGCCGCTTGGATAAGCCGCGACAGGTTGCTCTTATCAACTGCAAGCGCGGCCATGATAACGGAGCGCTGATATCCATTTGCCTCAAGCTGCGCGGCATAAAGTGCCCGCTCGATGAAGGAGAGATCTTGGCGTGCGCTGTTTTCCTGACCCTGAGCCAGGACAAGCTCGTCGTCCGTCAGAGACCTGATCGCGGCTGTGATCTTGACGCCTGCCGCCTTGACTGCGCGCAAGCGGCGGCGGCCATATGCAATCTGATAACGGCCCTCTATCGTCGGATGAGGGCGGACAAGAATTGGAACCTGCTGCCCGTTCTCACGAATGTTGCGAGCAAACTCTTCGAATTGATCGTCATCTTCGTCGAGCCGATCCGTAACGGCCGGCGCATCGATCAAATCAGGATCGATCTCGGTCAAACCCTGAGACTTCAGAGCCTCAATCGAACGAGATACCGCCCCGATTGCACCCCTTGGGGCGTAATGGGGCGGAGCCGCGACTGTAGAGGTTGACTCACCCGTGTGGTCCGTCGAAGTCAATGAAGCCTTGAGCTCCGAGAGAAGATGTTTTCTAGCCATCAACTTTCCTCTCGCGTTTGGCACAATTGATTGTCTCCGCGCGCCCTAGAAGGGGAGGGGGGGACGAGTTTCCGGCTGGCAACTTGCCGCGAAGGATCGATTTTGCGGTCGGGGCGGGCCTCATTTGCGACCCCACGATGACTGGATAAGCTGCTCAATCTCGCTGTTGACGTTGTCGAGCGACTCCATTGCTCGATCGTAGGTCGCCCTCGTAAACTGATCGCGGCTCACTTCGTAAAGTGTCTGCTTGGTGATGCCAGCGTCAGAAACGGCCGTGCTCTTCAGCATAGGGTGATTTAAGACATGATCGCCGAACATGGTTCGCATAAACGACACCATCTGATTTTGCGGTCCATCACCCGGCTCATACCGGGTGACCAGGTAACGCATCCAGTCATAATTCATGCTGCCCCCGGCATCTGCGACCACGCTTAGAAGCTCGGAGGTCATCAGGAGGAACTGGCACATCGACATGACATCGAGCATCTGCGGATGGACAGTAACAAGAACCGCCGTCGCCGCGCAAAGAGCCGAAATGGTCAGGAAGCCGAGCTGCGGAGGGCAATCAACGACAACGACGTCGTAGTCATCAGCCACGGACGCAATCGCGTCATCCATTCTCGTAAAGAAGATATTCTTCCGATCATTGGAGCTTAGTACCTTTGCGGTATCGTGTTCGAACTCCATCAGCTCGAGATTGCCGGGGACAAGATCCAGATTCGGGAAGTAGGTCTTCTTGACGACGTCCCTCATAGGTCGACGTTCTTCATCATAGCGAACGGCCCCGTAGAGCGTCTCATTGTCCTTGACGTCGAACTCTGGCTGGAACCCGTGAAGCGCGGACATACTCGCCTGCGGATCGAGGTCTATTGCCAAGACCCGATAGCCATTCAGAGCAAGATATTGAGCGAGGTGCGCGGCCGTCGTCGTCTTGCCGCTACCACCCTTGAAATTGACTGCCGTGATAACCTGAAGATGCTCACTACCGGAGCGCCTTGGCGAATAACGGCGGTCACCCTTGCCGTTCTCGTCGAGATACTCGCGCAGCGCCTGAATGGTGTCGACGGAGTAGGAACGGCGATTGTTATTGCCGATCTCAGGCTGAGGCCCTTTTCCTTCGATTGAAAGATGGCGGAGATACCCGTCGTTTACTCCAATGAGCTTCGCCGCCTCGGTTGACGAAAAAGACCGGAGCGTCTTGCGTGCCTCCGGCGGGTACAGCTTGATGCGATGCTCGTGCAATGCGCCAGAGAGGTCTCGCGCGTGGGCCGCTATCAGTTTATGAATAGCTTTTTGAAGCTGGGCGGGATTTTCCACGTCGTCCTCTCGTACACACGGTAATTTTCGTAAACACACCTTTTTGCCGTCGATAGGACAACCCATTCCACCGCGTTTTGCAAGAATTTTAAAGTTAACAAAGTCTTAACGCGATTTGCTGGTTTCGAACGTCTCCCGGACTCATTGTTAGATTCCAGCGGGTTACCGCAAGAAGCGAAGAGTTAACTCTGCAGATCTTTCCTGTGACTCAATCGCCACCGTCCAGCGAAAATAGAGTGTCAGGGGCCGAATCGCAGCAAGCCTGACGGAATCACTTGCACACTACGAGATGCAAATTTGCACCTCGACAATCTGCGATCTTCACGGTCTGTCTCTTCACACACTCAAACGAGGAGACGGTTTCCCCCATGCTTCAATCGCACTCCCGCCTTGTCCGCAAATTGCAGGATGCACTTGGTGAGCGGCTTTGCATTGCCCTTGACGATCCGACCGTCGTTGAAATCATGCTCAATCCGGACGGCAAACTCTTCATCGAACGCCTGGGCCACGGCGTAGCTCCGGCTGGCGAGATGGCCGCGACAGCTGCCGAAACGGTCATTGGTTCGGTGGCGCACGCCCTCCAGTCGGAGGCCGACAGTGACCGCCCGATCATTTCGGGTGAGCTTCCCATCGGAGGTCACCGGTTCGAGGGATTGCTTCCACCAGTGGTCGGCGCGCCGACGTTCACCATCCGTCGTCGCGCGTCGCAGCTCATCCCCCTCGAGGACTATGTGAACACAAAGATCATGACGGACGCGCAAGCAGCGATCATCCGCAGCGCTATCGCCAACCGGCTCAATATCGTTATCGCCGGCGGAACCGGATCTGGGAAAACGACACTTGCAAATGCCGTGATTGCTGAAGTCGTGACCGCCGCACCGGAGGATCGGATTGTGATCCTTGAAGACACCTCCGAAATCCAGTGTGCCGCAGAAAATGCCGTCAGCCTCCACACGAGCGATACCGTCGATATGGCCCGGCTTCTCAAGAGCACAATGCGCCTGCGACCAGATCGCATCATCGTTGGAGAAGTCAGAGATGGTGCAGCTTTGACTTTGCTAAAAGCGTGGAACACCGGCCACCCGGGCGGCGTGACGACAATCCACTCAAACACCGCGATGTCGGCGCTCCGGCGCCTCGAGCAACTGACAGCAGAGGCAAGCCAGCAGCCGATGCAAGCGGTCATCGGCGAAGCGGTCGATCTGGTGATTTCGATCGAGCGCGCCGGCCGGGGGAGGCGGGTGCGGGAGGTCCTTCATGTCGAGGGTTTCAGCGGATCCCGTTATCAGACAGAGCACTATCCGCAAATCGATGAGGACAGCCATGCCGCATAATCGCTCCCTTCGTTTGGGAATAGCCGCCGCGTTCATTTGCGCATCGATTGCCGCTCCGGCGTTTGCGGGTTCAGGAGGGAGCCTCCCGTGGGAGGGCCCACTCGAACAGATCCAGGAATCAATCACCGGGCCGGTCGCGGGCTATATCGCGCTGGCCGCCGTCGCGATCGCTGGTGGCATGTTGATCTTCGGCGGCGAGCTCAATGATTTCGCACGGCGGCTGATGTATGTCGTCCTTGTCGCCGGCATCCTTCTCGGTGCCACCACGATTGTCGGCCTCTTCGGTTCGACGGGCGCCTCGATCGGGATTGGGCAATTCGCAGGCCAACCCACAACGCCGCCCACCAGCGCGGAAGGGGAGGGGGGCAATGGCTGAGCCAAGGGTCAATCTCCACCGCAATCGGGTCCACCGCGCTCTTTCGCGCCCAAACCTCTTGATGGGTGCTGACCGGGAGCTTGTGCTCCTGACCGGGCTTGCGGCGGTGATTTTGATTTTCGTCGTGCTCACAGTCTACTCGGCGCTCTTCGGGATATTGATCTGGATTGTTATCGTCGGCGTCCTGCAAATGATGGCAAAAGCCGACCCAATGATGCGGCAGGTTTATGTGCGCCACATGCGATATCGGCCGCATTACCTGCCAACGTCTTCGCCCTGGCGACAGTTCTGAGGGTTTATGATGGTTGCTTTGCGCTCATTTCGCTCCGCCGGCCCATCGTTCTCGGAACTCGTCCCTTATGCGGGGATCGTCGATAACGGAATAATTCTTCTCAAGGACGGCAGTCTGATGGCGGGTTGGTACTTTGCTGGCCCGGACTCTGAAAGTGCAACCGACTTTGAACGCAATGAGCTGTCCCGGCAGATCAACGCGACCCTGTCGCGGCTGGGTTCGGGCTGGATGATCCAGGTCGAGGCGGTCCGCTTCCCGACTATCGACTATCCTTCGGCTGACCGAAGCCATTTTCCCGACGCCGTTACGCGCATGATCGATGACGAGCGACGCAACCACTTCGCGCGGGAGCAAGGGCATTTCGAAAGCCGGCACGCCCTGATCATGACGTATCGACCGCCGGAACGACGCCGCTCCGGCCTGACCCGCTACATATACTCGGACACCGAAAGCCGCACGGCGAGCTATGCCGATACCGTGCTGGAGACGTTTCGGCGGTCGATTCGCGAGATCGAGCAATACCTTGGAAATTCGGTTTCGATTCAACGCATGCTCACCCGCGAGGTGCCGGAGCGTGGCGGCGCCAGGGTTGCCCGCTATGACGATCTTTTTCAGTTCATCCGTTTCACGATCACTGGCGAAAATCATCCCATTCGGCTGCCTGAAATCCCCATGTATCTCGACTGGCTGGTAACAGCGGAGATGGAGCACGGCCTCACTCCGCGGGTTGAGAATCGTTTCCTCGGCGTCGTGGCGATTGATGGACTACCGGCGGAGAGCTGGCCGGGTATCCTCAACAGCCTCGACCTGATGCCTCTGACCTATAGGTGGTCGTCACGCTTCATCTTCCTCGACGCCGAAGAAGCAAAGCAGCGGCTGGAGCGCACGCGCAAGAAATGGCAGCAGAAGGTTCGACCGTTTTTTGACCAGTTATTCCAAACGCAGTCCCGCTCGATTGATCAGGACGCAATGGCGATGGTCATGGAAACAGAGGACGCGATTGCCGAAGCGTCCTCACAGCTCGTGGCGTACGGCTACTATACGCCAGTGGTCATTCTCTTCGACGAGAGACTGGAGGCTCTGCAGGAGAAGGCTGAAGCTGTCCGCCGCCTCATCCAGGCCGAAGGATTTGGTGCGCGCATCGAAACCCTGAACGCGACCGACGCCTTTCTCGGAAGCCTGCCGGGGAACTGGTACTGCAACATTCGGGAGCCCTTGATCAACACCCGTAATCTGGCAGACCTCATCCCACTCAACTCGGTCTGGTCGGGAAGTCCGACGGCGCCATGCCCGTTTTATCCGCACGATGCGCCGCCGCTGATGCAGGTAGCGTCTGGTTCGACGCCGTTTCGGCTGAACCTGCATGTCAACGACGTCGGCCACAGTCTGATTTTCGGTCCGACCGGCTCGGGCAAGTCCACCCTTCTTGCGCTGATCGCAGCGCAGTTTTGCCGCTATGAGCAAGCCCAGGTCTTCGCCTTTGACAAGGGTAACTCAATGCTGCCTCTAACGCTCGCTGTCGAGGGCGACCACTACGCGATCGGCGCCGAGGACGGGGAGGGTGCTAAACTCGCCTTCTGCCCGCTTTCGGATCTGTCGAGCGATGGGGATCGCGCCTGGGCATCCGAGTGGATCGAAACTCTCGTGGCCTTGCAGGGTGTTACGATCAATCCGGACCATCGCAACGCCATTTCCAGGCAGATCGGCTTGATGGCCGCAGCGCCCGGCCGATCGCTTTCCGATTTCGTCAGTGGCGTCCAGGCGCGCGACATCAAGGACGCGCTTCATCACTATACGGTCGACGGGCCAATGGGACAGCTGCTCGACGCAGAGCATGATGGCCTGGCGCTCGGCCGCTTCCAATGTTTCGAGATCGAACAGCTTATGAACATGGGTGAGCGAAACCTCGTGCCGGTCCTGACCTATCTGTTCCGCCGCATCGAGAAGCGCCTGGACGGTTCGCCGAGCCTGATCATCCTCGATGAGGCTTGGCTGATGCTGGGTCATCCGGTTTTCCGGGACAAGATCAGGGAGTGGCTCAAGGTTCTGAGAAAGGCCAATTGCGCCGTCATTCTCGCGACGCAATCGATCTCAGACGCCGAGCGTTCAGGCATTATCGACGTCCTGAAGGAATCCTGCCCGACCAAGATTTGCCTCCCAAATGGTGCTGCCCGGGAAACCGGTACACGGGAGTTTTATGAGCGGATCGGCTTCAACGAACGGCAGATCGACATCGTCGCGAACGCCATCCCCAAGCGGGAATATTATGTGACCTCGCCAGACGGCCGCCGGCTTTTCGACATGTCACTTGGTCCGGTTACGCTGTCTTTCGTCGGCGCGTCCGGGAAATCCGACCTTGCCCGCATCCGGGCGCTTCAATCCGCCCATGGCAAGGAGTGGCCGGGGCAATGGCTCATCGAAAGGGGGATCAATCGCTATGCGTAATGGCAGCCGGTTTCAAAAAACGCTTAGGGCAATCGCCACTGTCTCCATAAACCTCGGCCTCGCATTGTCACCGACTCTATCCTTCGCCGGCTCCGCGGCCGGCGGCGCTACAGAGTGGACGCAGCTTCTCAATAATGGCGAGCTGATCTCGCTGGTCGGCCAATCCGGTACCCAGATCGAAAACCAGATCAAGCAGATCACCCAGCTTGCCGAGCAGATTCAGAACCAGCTCAACATTTACCAGAACATGCTGCAGAACACTGCGCAGCTTCCAAACCATATCTGGGGAGAGGTCGAGAACGACCTCGATCAGCTGCGAGACCTCGTAGATCAAGGTCAAGGCATCGCGTTTCAAATGAGTAACGCGGACGACCTGCTGAAGCAGCGGTTCAAAAGCTACGCTGATCTAAAGACGAGCCTGCCTAATGCTGAGAGCTTCTCGTCGACCTATCAAACCTGGTCGACCACGAACCGGGATACGATTTCGAGTACTCTCAAAGCCGCAAGCCTGACCGCTGATCAGTTTGACAGCGAAGAAGAGACGATGAGCGCGTTGCGCTCAATGTCGCAATCGGCCGACGGCCAGATGAAGGCCCTGCAGGTTGGCCATCAGATTGCTGCCCAACAGGTGGCCCAAATGCAGAAGCTTCGGGGGATTGTCTCGCAGCAGACGACAATGATGGGAACCTGGCTGCAAAGCGAACAGACCGACAAGGATCTTGCCCAGGCTCGCCGCGAGAATTTCTTCAATGCCGATGTCCAGTCGGTCCCGACCGGGCAAAAAATGGAGCCGCGCTGGTGACCAGAACCGTTCTGATCGTTTCCGTCCTTGCAGGCGGCTGCGCCCTCGTCGCTGTATCTGCCGTAATCTTTGCCCAAAACAGGACCACCGCTGCGCCTGAGATGAGCGGAGAGCAGCGCGCCGCACGTGAGAAGTTCTTCGGGACAGGCAAGGATCTGTCCCCGATTGAAAAGGGGCAGGAGATGCGGCCGAGATGGTGAGGCGTGATTTGACGCGGATCTTCCTGCTTGCCGGCGCGACCTGCATTTTCTTGGCGGCACCGGCCATTGCACAGCAAGGTCAAGTCCTCACGGAATTGGAGAACCAGGTTTCCACGGCCGCAAAAGGCTGGGAAACCACCATTATGGATGCAGCACAGTCGCTGTTCTGGATCCTCGCCGGGATCGAAGTTGGCATCGCGGCGGTGTGGCTCGCGACGCAGGCCGCCTCTCTCGACAGCTGGTTTGCCGAACTTGTCCGCCGCATCATGTTCATCGGCTTCTTCGCGTTCGTCCTGACCCAGGGGCCAACCTTTGCCAAGGCGGTTGTCGATAGCCTCTTTCAGATCGGCGCTGGCGGCGGATCCGCATCGCCCGCCGAAGTCTTCGACGCCGGGATCCGCGTTGCATCCCAGATGTCGGAGCAGGCGAAATTCGGGGTCTTCGAAGACAATGCGCTTGCAATCGCAGCTGTGCTCGCGATGGGCATCGTCGTTATCTGCTTCTCGCTCGTGGCTGCGATTTTCGTATCCGTTATGGTCGAGATGTATGTGGGGCTTCTCGCCGGCATGATCATGCTTGGACTGGGTGGATCGTCGTTCACCAAGGACTTCGCCATTCGGTATCTTGTCTATGCCTTTGGCGTCGGCATGAAGCTGATGGCGCTCGTGATGATCGCCAAGATCGGCTCAAATGTTCTTCTTGGTCTCGCGCAGGCACCGACGGCCGAATCCGATCAATTCATCACAACGCTGGCGATTGCCGGAATCTCCGTCGTTGTTTTCATAATCGCTCTGTATGTTCCCAACATCATTCAGGGCGTGGTGCAGGGGGCCTCCGTGTCCGGTGGGATGGAGACGATCCGCCACGGCGGCCAGGCCGCTTCGTTTGCGGCGGGCGGAGCCTTCCTCGGTGCTGGTGCCGTCGGAGCAGGGTTTGCGGCGGCGCAGGCTGCGAGGGCCGGAGGGGCCTCCGCATCGGGCGCGGCTCTTCGAGGCATGGGAGCCGGCTTCACATCCGGCGCAATGGCGGCCGGATCAGCAGCTAAGGATAAGGCGATCGGCTCTCCCGGCGCTTATGCCGGATCGATCTTGGGCCTCGCGAACGCCAAGCTTGATCAGGCTCGCGGCAAATCATCGTCCTCCACTCCGCCGCCAGAACGGCCGGATAAATCTTAACAATCAGACAGGAAACGAGCATGGCAGCGCAACGCGCACCGGATAATCCATATCTTGCGGCGAGACAGGAATGGTCTGAGCGGTATGGCTCCTACGTGAGAGCCGCCTCTGCATGGAGGGCTGTCGGAATCTTGAGCCTGGCTATGGCCGTCATAGGTTTCGGCTATGCGCTGTATCTGAGCACGCAAGTGAAACTTGTGCCCTACATCGTCGAGGTCGACAAGCTCGGCAACACAGTGTCGGGAGGTTTCCCGCAACAGATCGAATATGCCGACGCCCGGGTCGTGCGCGCCACGCTGGGGAATTTCGTTGCAAGCTTTCGCTCCATTACACCCGATGCGGTGGTTCAAAAGCAATATATCGACCGCACTTACGCACTGCTGCGGACAAGTGATCCCTCGACGCAAAAGGTCAATGCCTGGTTCCGCGGAAACTCGCCTTTTGAAAAGGCCGTGAATGCGACCATTGCGATTGAGGTGAACAACATCGTCGCACTCTCCAACCAGACTTATCAGATCGACTGGACAGAATACGAGCGTGACCGGAAGGGCAAGGAAGTCGCAACTCGCCGGTTCCGCGGCATCGCCACCGTCGCGATCACTTCACCGCAGGACGAAGCAACAATCCGGCTCAACCCGATCGGGGTGTACGTGACCGACTTCGACTGGACCGCACAACTCTAAGGGCAGGGAAATGCAATGGGGACCCTATACGGATATGCAGCGGTTGGCTGCTTGCTTGCACTGGGCGTAACGGCCGGCGCACCGACGCCGGCGCTTTCGCAAAGCCTGACCAACAACGAGGTGAAAGGCACCAATCTGTCCGGAAAATGGCGCGGTCAGGCGGGATTGGTCACGCGCGGCCCAGATGGGAAGGTGATCTTCCTCTTCGGCGAGACCCAACCGTCTGTCGTATGTTCACCTCTTCAAGTCTGCGATATCGAGCTACAAGGTGGGGAGATCGTCCGCGATGTTCTGGTTGGCGATACTGTTCGATGGAAGGTCGAGCCGGCTACATCGGGCGCCGCGACCGGGCAAGCAATCCATCTGATCGTCAAGCCCTCCGAACCCGGCCTGGTAACCTCGATGGTCGTCACGACATCTCGGCGGACGTATCATATCCAGCTGAAATCGCATCCCAGCCAATACATGGCACGCGTCGGCTTCGAATATCCGGAGGATGCGTCGACCAAGCTTTCGGACATCAATGCCAGGATCCAGTCGATGAGTGGACCGGGCGGCGGCGTACCGCCGGAACAGCTGGCGTTTTCCTACTCATTGAGCGGCAGCGCGCCTTGGCGACCAAAGCGGGTCTATTCCGATGGCCAGAAGACCTACATCCAGTTCCCGCGCGCAATTTCCGGTCAGGACGCGCCCGTTCTCTTCGTCGTTTCGGGAGGACAAAACCGCATCGTCAACTACCGGCTGAAGAATGACATGATGATCGTCGACTACAATATCGACAAGGCCGTGCTGTTATCGGGAGTTGGCTGGAGGCAGCAGAAAATCACCATCCGGCGGGGAGGCTGAAACATGTTGCGTCGCTGCCTTCTGCCGATTGCCTTTTGCCTGAGCCTTGCGGGTTGTCAAAGCGCAACCGACGGTCTGACCACAAGCGCCGCCTCCGTTGACGTTACGGAGCCGGCAGCGAGCGCGATTGCCGGTGATATGGCGGGGCGCTTTGCCGAGCAGGCCGGATCGACCGCTACGCCGATCAGGCTCAAGAAGGATAGTTCCGATTTTGCCGTCTCACTGGAATCTGCGCTGAAGGGATGGGGGTTCTCCATCATTGGCGACGAAAAGGCCACAAGCGCGAAAGACGGGCCCAAGCCTGTCGAGGTGGCTTATTCGATTGTCGCCTCCGATGGACAGGTCCTCGTCAGGTTGTCGACGGACACGCTTGAGCTCGGGCGTGCGTACTCCGTCACCAACGGCGTCGCGACGCCTGCAAGCCCGCTTTCTTTGATGAAGCGCAACTGAGGCGGAAACGATCATGGTCCAATCTCTTCAGTTGGGAACAAACGGCTCTGCCGACACCCAGGGGATGAAGCGCCTCAATCGCGTCCCACTCTTTCTCGGTATCGGCATCGCGGTCGTTTTTCTTGCAGTGCTCGTGTACGGGCTCTCCTCCCGTGGGCTTCGCTTCGGTCATGACCTTCCGAATGAAGCCGGATCGAATAGTCCGGCGTCCAGTTTTGCGGAACAGATGAAGCGGGGTGTGAAGGATGGTATTATCGGTGATCAGGAGGAACAGCCTGTCTTCCAGCCCACCCCCGACACGAGCAGGACGGTCGTCAACCAACCTGTTGAAGCCGAAGCTAAAGAGGAACCTCGCGACACCCGACGGCCACGCATGGAATCGGATGAGGAATGGAACGCCCGCATGCTGCGCGAGCAGCGAGAACAGATCGCGCGCGAGCAGCAGCGACAGCGCATGGCGAGCCTTCAGGCAAAAGGCGCCGCCATCGACTCGCCGTTGAAGGTCGACATATCGGACATTGCCGCAAAGGGAGGCCATGCCGACAGCACGACTGAGCGCACACAGGGAACGACGGGTCCAAGCGGTGCCTCAGATCTTTATGCTGCAGCGTTGAGAGGGGGCATAGCTGGACAAGCCGGGGATCCCAACGGCCAGGCTTCGAAAGAGGATTTCTTCAATGCTGACATCAAAGAGCTTGGCTACCTGCCCAATCAGGTCGTGCTGCAGCAGTCTCGATACGAATTGAAGCGTGGCTCAGTCATTCCCGCTACCTTGATCACCGGCATCAATTCGGACCTACCTGGCCGGATCACTGCCCAGGTGAGCCAGAATGTCTATGACAGCGCGACGGGTCACTTCCTGCTGGTGCCGCAGGGGACGAAACTCTTTGGACGCTATGACAGCAAGGTTTCCTTTGGCCAGAGTCGAGTCCTCGTGGTCTGGACCGACATCATCTTCCCGAATGGGTCTACGCTGCAGATCGGCGGCATGGCAGGGACCGACTCTGAGGGGTATAGCGGCTTCCGCGATAAGGTGGACAATCATTATCTGCGGACATTCGGCTCCGCTGCGCTCGTCGCTCTCATCGGGACAGGCATCGACATGGCGGTACCGGAAAGCTCGACACTTGCCACTCAGGATACGGCGTCGGATGCAGCCCGGCGAAATTTCGCGGAAACTTTTGGTCGGGTTGCCGAGCAAACGATCTCTAAAAACCTGAATGTGCAGCCGACGATCAACATTAGGCCGGGCTACCGGTTCAACGTGATCGTAGATCAGGACGTCATTTTCCCGAACCTTTATTCGAACTAAAAATGACTGGCCAGCCTCCGGCCTCGTTGCGCTTCACTCAATTTACCGAGTCAAATGGGAACCGTGTTAATTGAGGTGCAGATTTTGGTACGGCTGCCAAATCATTACCTTTGATATTGTCGTTCGCTCCAGGATTCATAAATGCTTGACTTGCGCATAAACCTGTTGCCAAATTGTGATTGGCAACAGGTTTATGTAGCAGAACATGTTAATCGGCTACGCGCGGATTTCGAAGAACGACGGCCAGGAGGCGGCAACCCAGATAGAGGCGCTCTGGGAAGCCGGTTGCGAACGTGTATTTGATGAAAAGGCATCAGGTGCTCGATGGGATCGGCCTGAGCTTCATCGGTTGCTTGACCAGCTGCGCGACGGAGACACCCTCGTCGTCTGGAAACTCGACCGACTCTCCCGTTCGCTGAAGGATCTTCTCCATATCCTGGACAAGGTGGAAGCAGCCGGCGCCAGCTTCCGGTCGTTGACCGAAGCCGTGGACACTTCGGGCCCGGCGGGTCGCATGATGATGAAGATGCTCGGGGCATTTGCCGAATTCGAGCGCGCCATGGTACGCGAAAGAACTCGCGCGGGATTGAATTCTGCTCGTGAACAAGGCCGCGTTGGAGGCCGACCGCCGAAATTCAATGATGAACAGCGCGCAGAAATCATCGACATGCTCGAGGCCGGCCGGAAACCGGCCGATGTGGCACGGCTGTTTCGTGTGCATCGAGCAACCATTGCGCGGCTGACGGCAGCGATGAAGTTTGAACAGGATGAAGATTCGGACGAGGCGCGTACGGTCGGGGTTTCCTTGCTGTCGCCCAAATCCAGCGCGGACAGGAGACCTCCCCATGTTAAATGAGCGAGCCAGCATCGAAGAAATCAGAGGGTTTTATGCCCGCCTCATGGCGGCGGCCAGCAGATCGTCTGATCCGCGGCTTGAGAGAGCTTTCGAGGCTGTCCCTCGCGAAGCTTTTTTCCCTCCCGGCCCTTGGAAAGTCATGGTTAACCTCCGGTACTTTGAGACGCCGAGCGCTGATCCAGTCTACCTCTATCAAAATGCCCTCGTGGCGCTGGATGCACAAAAGGGGATCAATAACGGCGAACCTTCGCTTCATGCGGCATGGATAGGAGCGGTAGCGCCACAGCGCGGGGAGGCCGTCACGCATGTCGGCGCAGGAACCGGGTATTACACCGCGATCCTGTCAATGCTCGTCTTGCCCACAGGCAAGGTTACCGCATTCGAAATCGACGGGAACCTGGCCGGAGAGGCCACGCAGAACCTCGAACCGTTTGAAGGCGTAGATGTCATCACGGGTGATGCTACGAGGAAGCGGTTGCCGCTGTCGGACGTGATCTACGTGAACGCCGGCGTGGCCGCACCGCCGACCGAGTGGTTAAGGGCGCTGAAGCCCGGCGGACGGATGATCTTTCCGTGGCGACCGAGCGAGGAGGTCGCGCTGACATTGCTGGTGCGGGCAGAAAACGGGGGCTTTAGCGTCACACCCCTGATGCCTGCCTGGTTTATTCCATGCGTGGGCGCGTCGAGGGAGGTCACTGCTTCCATGTTGCCAGCCAGTTTTCCGGAAGCTCGGTCCATTCGCTCGCTGTGGAGAACGGCCGATCGCGCCCCTGACGAAAGCGCGATAGCCATCTATCCCGACGTTTGGTTCTCCACCGAGCCTGCCAGTGCGATCCATTGAAGTTAACTTTGGCAATCTCCTGGAGCCAACTTGGGAAATGACCCTCGCCCGGTGGGTAATGCGCTGCGCAAAGTTCCGGAAGATATCCTCGCGGGTATTTTTCCGTCCCGAAATCGTCGCGGTCGCTATCATCTTGCGCTAATAGCACCGATACCATTTCACATCCTTCCGTGAAACCGAGCCTTGCGGCCGATCCTCCATCATCTGGCAGCAATCGGCCCGGCCTCGTGTCGTTTCGCTTTCTTCGGCGAGTTCCTCGTAGGATGACACTAACCGGGATGGCTCCCCTCGTCTTCGCTGGTCTGATCCACGTTTTCCCGGAATGTCTGGTCGCAGCCTTCGCGATCTGTTGGCAAAGTTTACCACTCGCTGCCAGTGAGAGTTCATCCGTTGCAATTCTGTAGTGGCGTGGTAGAGCCGCAAGCGCTATAAGCCCTCTCGAGGTAGTACGCGCTATCTCGCGGGCTTAGTAACCCGAGCATGTCGGTTTGGCGTCCGCCGTTAGGACGTCGAATTCCTCGACCTATGGTCGGGGAGCCATGGACTCATGTCCAGGTTCCTCGGAACTAAAGGTCCATGGGCCGGCACATGCTCGGTTACTAACTCCCCGATCGCCAGGGGTCAGGAACAATGCGGGGGCGTACCGCGCATTCGTTTGGGAGGAGCCATGTCCAAAGAGGAAAATGGCACGATTGAAGACGTAGACCTTCGTCCACTCGTCGGGTTGCTGGCAGGTGTACCTGAACGGATAATAGAGGGACTAACCGTCGAAGCGATCAAAAAGCACCGTGATCTGGTGGAAAAGGCTGAGATACTGTTTCAGAACTTACCGACTAACGCGCAAGGCGGCATCGACGGGAATGACGCGGCTCAGATTGACTATTTCGCAGCGGCCATCGAAATGCACGCCCAGATGTCCGCTCTGACGACACTCTTGAAGATCCTCGGTCGGACACCGAAAGTCTGACCGCACCTGATCAAATCAACCCACGGCGTATCGCCAAGGCAACCAGTTGCGTGTTATTGCACAGATCGTAACGTCGCCGCGCGTCCGCCAGGGCTATCCGAACGGTGTTGTACTTGACGTTCTCGATATCTGCCGCGTCTTCAACCGTTTTACCCTGTTCAAGCCACCGGACGTAAGTGGCCTCTTTCGGGCTAAGGTAGACAGTTTCCTCGATCGAGGGCTGCACTTTAAGCTGGTCAATACGAGCGTGTAATTGCGCTACCGCTGAAGCGGCCACTATCGCATCAATGTCGTTCTCAGTAGACAGGTTGGCCTTGGAAGACGCAAAAGTGAGCATTGAAATCGCACCGTTGGGTGTCGCCACCGGGATCGAGACGCCGGACCGGATATCATATTCGCTCGCATCTGCGAAAAATCGCCGCTCCTCTTTGCTCAGCGAGGCCTTTTCTGATTCTCCGGACCACGCGAACGCGCGACGCCATTTCTGGGCCTGGCGCACGACCGGGTCCAGGTGCCTGAAATTTTCCTGGTAATATCGCTCTTGCCATTCCGCCTGATAGTTTGAAACTGCAAAAGAATGACCGGGTCGGAGGTTGACGAACGCATATCCGGAGAAGTCGAACCGATCGGCAAGCTGCGAGAGTGCCGCTTCGAGGGTACTTTGATCTCGAGCGATCGCAGTAATGTCCAATAGTCTTTCGAGCCAATGGGCCATCGACAACCTCACTGTATTTTTAGCACTGCAACCCCACTTCGCCCGACCGCGAAGCGCTGGCTTGCAGCGCGCGCTAACAGTGATGAGCGACCAGGCGGCGCATCGCAAGTTGCATTGAGTGACCGATTATCAGATACAATGAGACGGTTGTAGCGCGAGAATGTACGATTGCAAAGATTTAAAATGGCGTCCTGCTAGGCGAAATTCTATACGCTTATCTGCCACGAGCAGCTGGTCTATTGGCCGTCCCAGAACGCCGGATATGCGATTATTTCTGTCCGCCGATTCGCGACAGGTCAATTCTGATCCCAGCGTCGGCCGCGCTAGCGGGGTTGGATGTCGACGCAGCTGTCTGACCACCAGGATCGGACTCAGGCTCGTCCGGCGGGCGGCCGGTTTTGGGGATTGCTTCGAAGAAGGTAGGACCGCCAGGGTCATCTGCCCTGAACACATTGCTCCCTTCAAAACTGCCGGTCCTCCAGGCATAGATGGCGTCATCCAGCATTTGCGGTAGAAGTTCCGTGTTGGTCGGGTGCCCATACCATTTGGTAACGATCCGGGCAATTTTTGCAAACATGGCCGTGCCGGTCCGAAGGTTCTCGCAGGTGTCGAAGATGATCGCCCTTAGTTGCGACGCATCGCTTGCTCCGATCCCCGCCGGAAACTGCGTCAGGCCGACCCGCACGACTGCATGACCCACATATTCCTTCACGACTTCGAGCGCCTCGTCCGCCGAGCGAGGCCTCGGTATCAGTACGAGACGGCCGTTCTCTTTGACGGTGATAGCAAGTGGATCGTCGCTCCCGACAGCCGCCACAAACTGCTCGACAATCGCCGGGGGGAGGGCAGGATCCGCACACGTATCGATGAAACCGGCATCCATGGTTTGCTCCAAATCACGTGTTGAAAGACATCACGAGCGGCTTGCCGAACAAGCGAGCCCAAGCCTCAGCGCTGGCGCGTTGGATTGAGACGATACTTGTCCCCTTGGTCCACCATCCGTTTCCGACCGCGACTATGAGGTCGGGATCGTGCAACATCGACTGGAGAACGGGCCAAACGATCAGCTGCTCGTAGCAAATGAGCGGTGCAACCCGATATCCGAGCACCTCGGCCACCGGATTTGCGAAGAAATGTGCCCGGGCGCCGCTGCCTTTGCCGATCAGCGGAAGCCACGGCTGCCACATCGAGCCTGGGACCGGCATTCGCTCACGATAGAGAATTTCGCTGCTCTCGGCCGAGATCCGTACGAGGATATTGTCGTATCCTTCGGCGTTGATCATCGCTGCGCCTGCGACGACTGTAAGGCCGGTTCCCGATAGCTGCTGGCGCCACAAACGATCCACCGAGGATGTCCATAAGCCTAGTGCGCTCTCGGGCAACACCACGATGGAACGGCCGGAAACGTGTTGATCGAAGACTGTCGCGGCGAGATCACGATGGCGAGAAAGACTTCCATCCCGGCCGAGACTGCTACCGAGCTGCAGGTCGACTGCTTGCCAGCTTTTGGGCCAATCTTCCCGGTCTGTCGCCAATGCAGCCGGTCCAAGCCATAGGCCTGCGAAGGCGAAGGCCGCAGCTGGCCAGCATCGTGTCGACATAATCACGAGGCCGGCCGCCATTGACACAAGCCCGCCCCAGCCCCACCCGGGGAACAGGATGCCTGCGGCCGTGATCGGATGGGCCCATCCGACGATGCCGAAAGGGGGCACAGCCATCAGCAATATGGCCGCGAAGTACCGTAGGGCCCTCCGCCACCCAGCGTGTGGCGTCCACACGACTGTATGGACAAACACGAACCCGGTGGAAGCGGCAATCCAAAGGATCAAACCCGGCCAGAGATCCGACTGGTAGAATGCGGCGACGCCCTGTGGCAGTCCGCGCGATGCGGCGAGGAAGTAGGCTGTGGATACAGCTGCCGCGCAATGCCGTCTTGGCGCCAATGACCAGATTAGCGGAAAGGCCGCTGACAAAGGAAGTGCCGAGGCCTGGCCGCTCCAGGCGATGAAACCGACAGCTCCTGACGCAACGATGAGGGCGAGAGCGAGCTGGCATTCATGGCGCAAAGGTCAGCACCTCGCTCGCCAGACCGAGAATGCCCTCTTCGGGAATCGGCCCGAAATATCGCGAGTCCCAGGACCCTGAGAAAGCCGAATGGAGAAAGATCGAGCGGGCCGGAACCACGCCGCCTTCATACGGTCGTAGCGGACGGCCTCGACCGTCGCGGGCTAGAGGTCGCGACGAGGGAATGACGCGTCCATCCACGCTCACGCCGGAGGCGACATCAACCTGCTGGCCGCCAACAGCTATGATGGTTTTGATCAGCGGGCCGAAGCCACCCGGACATAGCCCTGGTCGCAGATAGCCTCTGGTCTTCCCGTCCATGACGGTTGCGGTTGTGGGAAGGCAAACGAATACGGTGTCGCCGACCTGAGCGGCACGATCAAGCAACACGATTCGCCAGATTCCAAGCGGCTCGCTTGGCGTGGTGTTAACCCGCAGCCGGCCGGCGAGCCCGCCCACAGACACGATGAGTATGAAGCCCGCGAACGCAGCAAGGAGGAGGAGAGCCCCACGTTGTTGACGTTGGTAAGTCGTGGTTTCGATCATTTCAGCGACAGCCCCTTTGACTGGGTCTGGCGAAGCGTTTCCGCATGCTTCAAGGCGACGGCCGATCGCTCGTGGGCGGCGAGTTGCTGAACCGTCCGCATTGTGTCCCAGGCTGATCTAAGCTCGCTCTTTTGCGCTTGCTGCATCCCCACGGACAAAGATTTGAACGCTTTTCCGTCAGCGGTCTTGGCAGCAAGAGGAAGGAAGGCTCGCTCCCCAAAGCGCTCCGCCACGATCTTGGCGAACCCTTCCAGTTCAGCTTTTACCATTTTATCGGCAAGGGCGTATTCGAGGCCGGCTGGCAGGTCGTTTCGATCGATTGCATCGCGCACCCGCTCGAGAACCTGGTGCGCCGAGGCAGACAAGGCAGGAATATCGAGCGAGAGCTTGCTGCGAAGAGCCCGTTCCTCGGCTTCGTATCGGGTTGCGGCTTCCGACCGCTTTGAAATAAAACTCTCAAGATCGCGGGCAAGCGCGGGAGCATTGATGAGGGCGTTGTCTCGCGCCTGTCGATCGGCGCGGCCGGCAAACAAGCCGGTCTTTCCTTTCAGCGATCCGAAGCTTTCAGGCTGCTCGGCGATCTTGATGATCGTTGCCTTCGCGGCGGCCCCATCGACCAGCATGGCGTCGACGTTGACTGCTTTGAACGCTGCCTGCGGGTCGGCATAGATATGATGGAAGCGCGCGGAGACCTCTTGCCAATCCGCCTTCAGGGCAGGGTCGGCTGAAAGCTTGTCTTCGATCGCCTGACCGATCGAATGCGGGAAGATCGTCGTACCGGACACCATGGGCTTTCCCTCCTTGATCGCGGCTGAGGTGGATGGGTCGAGCTTTGTTGTCCCCAAACCGAGTTTGGCGGCCACAGCAGCAAGACGAACGCCAAGCTCGGCGAGCCTCGACGATTGGCGAATGGTCCATCGGAGCTGGTCGTGCGCGATCGTGCGGGCGATATTGACGAGGTGGAGACCGCGGGCTTCGGCAAAGCGAAGCGCCTGGGCGTAGAACCGGCCAGCGGCATAGTCCAGCGTCGTTTCCTTCGCATTGGAGCGGGACAGGATCGGCACGAGACCGCCAGCCTTGGCGAAGGATCTCCGCCCATAATAGACTGCGAGATCCTCGCGGTGGCGCGTCATCGCCACATAGGTCAGATGACGATCAAGCGAGAGGGAAGCTAGCACCTTGACGTGATCGACGGTGGCGCCCTGGCTTTTGTGGACGGTCGTGGCATAGCCATGATCGATGTTGTTGTAGAAGCGCTGCTCGACGGTGACCAGCCGAGGGTTTCCAGCACCACCGATCTGCACGACGAGGCGACCCGGGGCGGCATCCACGACTTTCGCCAACATGCCATTCTTGACGCCAAGCGAACCCTCATTCTTGAGGAATACGACCTGATCACCGGCGGCAAAATTTCGGTTCCCGTCCGCAGTTTTGAACGAGTGGCCGATATCAATAATCCCCCTGTCGACCAGTTTCCCCCGTGCCAGCTGGTTCAGCATCCGGATATCGCGACGCAGATGGGCAAGGATTAGTGAAGACTTGGTCGGATCGTAATCGCGGCTCCAGTCGGAGATCAAATTGATGACGGCATCCGTCTTCAGCTCTGAGCCCATCAGCTTTCCATTGGCGCGATAGGCATCGACCGCTTTTCCGACCCTGCCTCGGGCGAGATCGAGTGACGCGTCGCGCATCCATCGCTCGCGCTGGCGATAGATGGTCTCCAGTTCGGCGTAACCGATGCGGTCGGCGATCGCGCGGAAGGCCGCACCCGCTTCGATCGGCTGGAGCTGTTCTGGATCTCCGACCAGGACAAGCTTCGCGCCGGCCTTTGTTGCAACTTCAACGAAGAGCGCCATCTGCCGGGACGAAACCATTCCGGCCTCGTCGAGGACGAAGACGGTTCTGTCGTCGAGTTGGCTGCGACCTTGGCTCCAGCGCAATTGCCAGGACGATAAGGTGCGCGAGGCAATCCCCGCTTCGCTCGAAAGTCCTTCGGCCGCCTTTCCGGCGAGGGCACCGCCGACGACGCGATAACCGGCGCTTTCCCAGGCCTCGCGGGCCGCCTTCATCATCGTCGTCTTGCCCGCACCTGCGCGACCGATCACAGCCGCGATCCTCTCGTGTCCTGCCACATGCTCGATCGCTGTTCTCTGCTCGTCCGACAGGCGCTCATGGCGGGCGAAGACGGACTTGAGAACCAGGTCCCTGACGCGGTGAGACGAGCGCTGCGACAGCCAGATCGCCCGGTTTGCCATCTCGGCTTCGATCCGGATCAGCTCGCGCGTCGTGTATTTTGCCGGTGCTTTCACACCCGTCACGAGGTCCATGCGCTCGCGATCCAGCCGGAGCGTCTGCGGGCTTTGCAGGATCCGCACCATCAGGGTTTGAAAAAGCGCGACATCGTCGATATAGCGATAGAGGATCTTGGCGATATCGCGTTCGTCGAAGACGCTTTTTTCTCGTGTGACCAGGTCGAGCACGATCTCTGGATGGCGTTGAATCCGCCGGGCGTTCTGCGCCCGCCGCTCCTCCTGCAGCTCAAGCCGTTCCAAGGCAAGGCCGATCTTGGCATCCTGCGCTTTCCGTTCGATCGCTTTGGTTCCGACGCCGAGATGAATCGTCGGCGTGAGCTCGATACCCTGCTTTTCGAAGGAGCGCCCGTCTATGCGGATGTCCATTCCGGCAAGCGCCAGATGCCGGTTATGGCAGGCGAACCATCCGTCCCGAAACACGTTGAAATCGTCGGCACTGCCGGCCCAAAGTTCGTAAACGATCTTGCCGGCGTCGTTTCGAACCGGCTTGCCATCCGGCCCGATAACCGCCACCTTTTTAGCTCCGAAACCATCTTCCGTCAGGGGCCGCAGTGTTGTCATCAGGTGGATATGCGGATTGCCGGGCGCGTCGTGGAAAACCCAGTCGGCGACCATGCCCTTGGCGGTGACATGCCGTTCGACGAAATCGCGGACAAGGGCGATGTTCTGGTCCGCGGTAAGTTCGATCGGGAGAGCGATCGTGACGTCCTTGGCGAGCTGCGCATCAGCACGTTTCTCAAAAGCCTCGACCTTGTTCCAGAACACTTCGGAGGCGCCCGATATCGATCGGTCCGCAATCATCGCCCGCACCCATGCTGGAGCATCCTCGGGAATGACGAACTCCTCGTGGATGAGGCCAAGCTTGCGGGTGTAGTCGATCGTCCGTGCTTCGCGCTCGAACTCCATCTTGGCGCAGTGCCGATAAGCCGCCGACAGCACGGCACTGCGGCCCGAGCCGCGTGCGACGATGCTGACTGAGAAATGCGGAACGGCCACGGCGCGAAGTCCTTTTTATCGCGAGTAAAATCAAGGCGTTCTCTCAGAGGCGCGGCCCCGCCGGGGCATCTTCAACAGCACGTCGCGGCAGCGACGTATAATTGCGCCCTTTGATCCGCTCCTTCGGAACGGCGGGATCATTCGCCAAAAGCTGACGCTTTGGCGAGGTGCAAAATTGCACCTTTCCAGCGGAAGAAGACTTGGTGCAGGCTTCGGCCTCATCAGACCAGCAGTTGAGAGGAAGCGAACGCCTATGAAAAAGCCTACAGCGAAAATCCGTGAAGAAATCGCGCGCCTGCAGGAGCAGCTCAAGCTGGCAGAAACGCGCGACGCCGAACGCATCGGCCGTATCGCCTTGCGCGCGGGCCTTGGCGAGATCGAGGTCGAGGAGGGGGAGCTTGTTGCAGCGCTCGAAGAGGTAGCGGCGCGGTTTCGGCGCGAGACGAAATCCGCTCACGGGCGAAAAGGTCCCGCCACGCCGCCGAACGGCACTGGCGATGCTGCGGGCCAGTCTTCTGAGGGCTGAACGGATGCAGCGGATGACCACAGTCGAAGCCCGAAAAAAAGACGCGCGGGAGAAGATCGAGCTTGGCGGACTGATCGTCAAGGCGGGCTTGCGATACGAGAAGAGAGCGCTTCTGCTTGGCCTGTTGATCGACGCTGGCCAACGGATCAAGGCGGACGAGGGGGAGCGGTCTCGCCTGACGGAGATCGGAGCAAAGGCTTTCACTGATGACGCCTAAAAAGATCTTCCTCGCCGCCGCTCCCGCCGTCGCGATGCTTGCTGTTGTCTTCGCAGTACCAGGTATCGAGCACTGGGTTGCGGGTTTCGGCACGACCAGCGAGGGGCAGGTAATGCTTGGCCGGATCGGACTTGCGCTACCTTATGCGCTCGCGGCTGCTTGCGGTGTCATCTTCTTGTTCGGAGCGAGGGGATCGATCGACATCAGGACCGCAGGATGGAGCGTGGCCACCGGGGGGCTGGGCGTCGTTCTTGTCGGGGCGTTCAGGGAGGGAGCGCGGCTGCTGAGCTTTGCAAGTCAGGTGCCCGCAGGACAGTCAGCGATGTCCTATGCGGACCCGTCGACAGTCCTGGGCGGGGGGCTTGCGATCCTCGCAACATTCTTTGCGCTGCGCGTCGTCAGAATGGGGAACGCCGCTTTTGCGCGGAGCGAACCGAAGCGCATTCGGGGGAGACGCGCGCTCCATGGGGAGGCTGACTGGATGTCGATGCAGGAAGCGGAAAAACTGCTTCCTGAAACGGGTGGCATCGTCATCGGCGAACGATATCGCGTTGACCGCGATAGTCCGGCCGCCGTCTCTTTCCGTGCGGCCGAGCCGGCCACCTGGGGCAGAGGCGGGTCGGCGCCTCTTCTGTGCTTCGACGGTTCCTTTGGTTCGTCGCACGGGATCGTGTTTGCCGGGTCTGGTGGCTTCAAGACCACTTCGGTGACTGTGCCGACCGCGCTCAAATGGGGCGGCTCACTTGTCGTGCTCGACCCGTCGAACGAGGTGGCGCCGATGGTCATGGATCACCGGCGCAAGTCAGGTCGGCGCGTGATCGTGCTCGACCCGAAGATTGCCGGTTCCGGATTCAACGCACTTGATTGGATCGGCCGCCACGGCGGCACCCGGGAAGAGGATATTGCGGCTGTCGCATCCTGGATCATGAGTGATAGCGGCCGCGCGACAGGTGTTCGCGATGATTTTTTCCGTGCATCCGGTCTCCAACTGTTGACGGCGATGATCGCCGACGTCTGCCTCTCCGGTCATACGGATGAAAAGGACCAGACATTGCGGCAGGTCAGAGCCAACCTGTCCGAGCCGGAGCCGAAGCTGCGTGCCCGGCTGCAGGAGATTTACGACAATTCCGCCTCCGACTTCGTGAAGGAGAATGTCGCGGCATTCGTGAACATGACACCTGAAACCTTCTCTGGCGTTTATGCGAACGCGATCAAAGAGACGCACTGGCTGAGCTACACGAATTTCGGCGCGTTAGTGTCCGGCTCCAACTTTTCAACCGATGCTCTGGCGAACGGCGATACGGACGTCTTCATAAACATCGACCTCAAGACCTTGGAGACGCATGCCGGCCTGGCACGCGTTGTGATCGGCTCGTTCCTCAACGCTATCTACAACCGCAATGGTGCTATGAAGAGCCGAACATTGTTCCTCCTTGATGAGGCCGCAAGGCTCGGCTACATGCGGGTGCTTGAAACGGCCCGCGATGCCGGCCGGAAATACGGTATCACCCTCACCATGATCTACCAGTCGATTGGCCAGCTGCGCGAAACATATGGCGGACGCGATGCGTCAAGCAAGTGGTTCGAGAGCGCCAGCTGGATCTCGTTTGCAGCGATCAACGACCCCGAGACGGCCGATTACATTTCGCGTCGCTGCGGCACGACCACGGTCGAGATTGACCAGGTCAGCCGCAGTTTTCAGTCGCGCGGCTCATCGCGGACGCGTTCGAAGCAACTCGCATCACGGCCTCTCATCCAGCCGCACGAGGTCTTGAGAATGCGCGCCGACGAGCAGATCGTATTCACTGCCGGCAATGCGCCATTGCGGTGCGGTCGGGCGATCTGGTTTCGGCGGAACGATATGAAAACCTGTGTAATGCAAAACCCTTTCCATCGTCCGGCTGCTTTGCCGCATGGGGTGTTCGATCAACGCCAGGCAGATCAAGAGTAATGACCAGGAACGTAACCAATGCTGTGTTCGCGGTTACCTTGGCGATGATCTTCGGAACGATCGCCGCGCGGGGTGAAGCGCAGACGCGCTCTTCAGACAGCATGTCTGCCACCTTCACGATTTGCGGAGAAGGGCGACGCGTGAGCTGCGTGGTCGACGGAGATACGTTCTGGTTTCAGCGCCAGAAAATCAGGATCGCGGATATCGACGCGCCTGAACTGAGCCCGCCCCGTTGCCCTTACGAACGGGAGAATGGTGAAGCAGCCAAGCAGCGTCTTCTATCACTTCTCAATCAAGGCAGTTTTTCATTAGCGACGGTAGACCGGGATGAGGATCAATACGGACGAAGACTTCGCCTTGTCACAAGGGCAGGACGGTCCATCGGCGATATCTTGATCGATGAAGGCCTAGCCCGCCCATGGGGAGGGCCGCGGCAAAGCTGGTGCGAGCGAACCGAAGGTTAAAGTCGGTCGCCCCATTTGGCCCTTGGCGATAGTCCTGCTGTCCGAGACCCGGCATATGCGCTACTGGTTTGAGGCGGCGTGGCAACGGGGGGAAGCACATGACGAAACGTAATGGAGAAACGGGCCCAACTGTTGTCGACGCGGTCCAGCTCGGCCGCATCGAAGCGACGCATCGCGGTTTTTTGTATCAGCATCTTTATGTTGCAGCGGTTCTTCTGCGCGCCGCCGAGTTCAAGGTTTCGTCTGTGCTGGTCGAGAGCGATGAGGATCTGGAGATCCTGTCCGACACAGGCCACATCTATGTGCAAGTTAAGCTCCGCGCGGATATCCTGGGCTGGTCGGATATTTCGGATGCGATGGATCGCTTTGCTTCCTATCGTGCCCTGCATGAGGACGGCACGCGCGCCGGATCCGCGCGTTTTGTCATTGCAAGCAGCGCACCACCGCGACCTTCGCTGATCGAACAGATGAACGACCCGGGCTGGCCAGCTGATGTCACGATCGAGTGGCCGGACGGGCGATCCCGGTCCGACAATGTGCTCCCCTGGCCAAGGCCGAATGTGATCGACATGGCCGACCATGTCAGAGCCTTGGCCGAACGGCTGCCATTTGCGGTTCTGACACCTGACACGCTGATGTGGAAGCTTGCCGGAGTCGTCACGCTCGCAGCGGCAGGCCAGCCACCAAGAACCGATCACCAGTTCCGCTCCACCGAGCTGCCGAAACTCTTCGAGCAGTTGGTGATCCAGCTTCAGGACTTTCCAGCCCCTCCGAGCCCATACCGCGAGCAGGAAGACGAGCCATCTCTGACGGGGCATGGACCGATCAGAATGATTACGGGATATTCCGGTTCGGGCAAAACATCGTGGGCAGCGAATGCGGCCCTGCATACGGCAGGCACATTCATCTATTTCGACGCGCAGGACATTCCAGGGGGAGGCCTGGCTGCGGGGCTTGCACGAGAAGTTGCCGCCCGAATCTATCAGGAGAGCGGAGGCCTGGGTGAGGTGCTTCTGCCCGGCGCGTCCGGCGCGGAGATCCTTCAGTCGATCGGAAGGGAGCAGACAGCCGACGAGCCCGTCACGATCGTTTTTGACAATGCACACAAGCCGCCGGCGGCTGATGTGGCGGCATGCATTCGCGCGGCAAAGGGGTTCGGTTTTGTTCTTCTTGGCCAGCCCGGCCGGAACACACAGGAACTCGCCGCGCTCCTTCAGATCGGCGAAGAAACGCTTGTAGGTTGGTCGGTGGATACGATCGCGGCGGAAGCTGCATCAAATTCGTGTGTCGCAGATCCGGCATCCTGCCAGATGCTGCTCGACCAGACTGGAGGACTGCCGCTCTACATTCAGAACGCCGTCGAGATCGCGAGAACAGAACATGCGGGATCGCTCGCAGAATTCTGCAACAAGCTGGCAGGTCTTGTCCACACAGTCGAGACGGCGCAAGAATTCATTCTTGCTCACGTAATCGACGCTCTTCCAGAGACGGCAGGCCGTCTGCTGGCAATTCTCAGCCTGAGCGACATTGCATTGTCCCGTGACGAGGTTGCGGCTTACGCCAACGCCGTGTTCGGCACGAACCCGACAGAACTTGCCGCCAGCCTCCGGCGCCTGCGGACAGCAGGTTTGGTGCAGACGTTCGGAAGTGATGCGCTCAAGGCCCACGATGCGGCGAGACTCGTGGGCCGTAGCCGGCTCCAGGAACTGGGCGATGTCAAAGCTCACACCGCCCGCGTGGCGCTTAAGGATGTTCTCGCAGGTTCGATCCGGAAGCGATGGGAATACAGAAAGGTCGCACTTTACATCCGGATGCTGGGCGAGGCGGGCGAGATAAAGACGCTCGTGCAGTTCGGAACCGATGAAGTCTTTCACGAAATGGGCTTGTGGCCAATCATCGAGCCGCATCTGATGGCAGCGGCATTCGCTGACGATGTTGACGCTGAGTCCAGGTTCTGGGCACTGGATGGCATCGTTTTCAACGAAATGCGCAAACACACAGGCAACCCTCGAAAACACATAGACGAGATGAAGCGCCTGACTGAGCAGTTCGAGCTTGGTGGTGACGAGCGCTTGGCTGTGGGAATGAAGGAAATGACACTTCTTGCGCAGGAGGGAGATGCGGAAGGCGCGAAAAGATTGATGAACAGCGTGCGGGCTGGCCTTCGAAACACACCCGCCCACAGCCGGATCTTTCGTTACAACGTCGCATCTTCAATGTTCTTTCTGGGCGAATACGACGTTGCAGAATCTCAGATCCTGCAGGTTATGGACGAATATTTCAAACTGCTGGGCATCAGGCCGGAGACGGTTGTCGGTCTCAACCCTCCGCAGCTATATCCCCTCCTGACCAAGACGCCTACTGTCGAGGACGACATCAAGCACCTCGCCGACTGCCTGGATCTTCTGGCAAAAATCAAGACGGCGCAGGGTCAGATCTCGCCCTTCGCTCGCCTGCACGCCATAAAATTTTATGCGATGGCGAACTCGCCCGAATCGTTGATCCGGGTCGGCCAGGACCTCGTCGACGAGTTTATGAACAGACATGACTATATTGGTGCGCGTGAGATAATTGAAACAAATCTTCTGCCCAATTTGCTGGAACTGAAACTCGCAAGCTACATGATTCCGGTTCGCTCGCACTACGCGGTTGTGCTCGCCTATTGTGGCGACTTTCCCCGGGCCGACTTGGAAATGGAGAGACTGGCGCCGTACGAAGCCGGTCTCTCCCCACAAGGACGGGCCGAACTCACCGAGCAACGGCGCATTATCGCGCAGTTAAAGCGCTTCGGGCCTCCGCCCCAGCTGCAGCTTCCCGATAATCTCCAGCAGCGCATGGCGGCCTTTCGAGACTCCATCACCAACAATGCCCCGCAAGGCCAACGGACGCGAATTGGCCCTGTGGTTCAGGAAAGAAATACAAGAAATGCCATGGAGGTGGCGGATAGTCCGCGCATCCATGCTAGGGAAACAGCAGGTCCGACTTCGCCATATCCGTCAGACTCATAACGCGGTGTGCCAACGCCCTGTTCTCCGCTGCTGCGCGCGCGAGATGAGCGCCAAGTTTTGCGAGGTTCGACTTTTGCCGTTCATCGAGAGCAGTCACATCATTTCGGATCTTGGCCGTGTCGGTGAGAACGAGATAATTGAAGAATTTTCCCAGCAGACCGGCGGTGATATCCGACAGTTGTATCATGGGCTCAAGCTTGGAATCGGAAAATCGAAACGTAATATTGGAAGGAAGAGGGAACGACTGAAACTTCTCGCGCACCACCTCTTCTACATCGAGGACATGGTCGGACTTTCCCAGGATCGTCAGGCGATGACGGAAGAAGATGTCAAAACCTTCGATGAGAACATGTCCGTCTTCCGGCGTGCCTTCGATGAATGGAAACTCGTCGCCTTCGGCAGCTGCTTCAAAAAGACCATCCAGCATCTGACCATAAACAGGATGGAGATGGCGAGCCTGTCGCTGAAGGATTGTTCTCAGGGCTTCGTAAAATCGCGGTCCTTCCTTCGGATCGATGGCCGGGTAATTGAAGGCTCGAAACAGTGACAGCGTGGTGTTGAAGTCGCGGCGGAGCGCGATGTTCAACATATCCTTCAATGGCGGGAGGACGGGAGCCAAGTCGAACCGGTCCGCTGCCGAAATCGCGCTGTCGACGATATCGACGATCGACCAGTAGAGTTGGTCGAGGCATTGGTAGTGGATGAAGAGGCCTTTTGCCTCAATCCAGTCGAGAAAGTCACCAAGACGTTGGGAGCGCAAGACCTGAATGAAGTCCCCCTTGGCCACGTGGGTGAGCTTGATCTCTGCGGTCGTCGGTTGCAGGTAGAGAACACGCCTTAACTCCTCAATGTCCGGTACGGCAACGCCGCCGGGGATTGCCACACCCGCCAGCACGAAACAGCCAGGATCTTTGACATTCAAGCCGTTCGCGGTGAAATGCAGCTTTCGATGATTGTTGGTCTCATCATAATAGAGCGTGTAGACGACATCGGCCCGTTCCAGGCCGTGCATGCGAATTTCCAGATCGCGAAGATCGTCTACGTCTGTCATTCCGTCAAAACCCCTGTTGCCCGCCGAGCTTGGCGGTCGGCTGCTAGTTTGGCAAGTGCTTTGCACTCGGCGAGAGGATCGTCACCCGAATGGGCGAGACCGCTTGCGGCTTCGGGCCGCAATGCGGCTAGAGCCGTGCGCCCGCGGCGTCTCGCCCAGATCACGTCAACGAAATGAATCACTTGCGCTCTTTCGATTCAAAACTCTCATTGGACGCGAAGTGAAGAATTTCGGATTCTGCGATCATGATCACGCAGCCCTATCGTCTTCATATTGAACGCGTCGACGCCACGAAAAACATGGCGCGGTACTATACGCTGGAAATTACGACGACATTGTTTGGAGAGGCGTGCCTGGTACGCTCGTGGGGGCGCATCGGAAAAAATGGGCAGAGTAAGAAGCACCATTTCGACCGGGAAGAAGACGCCGTCGACCTCTTCCTCGCCCTTGCCCGGCAAAAACGTGCAAGGGGTTATCGACTACGCCACCGTCTGGAAGACTGACTTCCTATAGCTGGCGCCCGCACGCCTTGGTCACAAGCTCCGACTTTTTTGTCTGAGTTTTCCGACGGAAATTTCCTTAGTGATTTAACGCCTAGGATTTCCTCGCGGACCTTAGGGATTATCGCGACAAATGCGACAGCAGAAAATGGGCCGCGCGCTGGTGAGCTGCGCTAGCGTTCCGGGTTCCCGATCTCAAGAAAAAGTCGTGCGCGCCGCCCTCATAAACGTCAAGCGTAACTGGCCCGCCAAGCTGCTGCGCCGACCTTTGCAGCTCCCGGCCGATCGACACGGGAAAAGTCTGGTCGGCGTTGCCCCAAATCAAAAGGAGGGGCGGCAATGAGCGGACAGGCTGCGAATAGCCATTCGGGAAACCGCCATCGACCAGCACCAGAGCGTCAATGTCGCTTCGCCCGGCCGAAGCCGCAGAAGCAATTTGCGCGCCAAGGGAGATTCCAAGAACGCCGATCTTACCGCCGTGGCGCGATTGCCCCTCAAGATGGGCGGCTACACCTTGAACGGCGGAAATCCAGTCCGGCAACCGCTGCGCATAATAGGCGATGCGCCCTCGCGCGCTGCCCGCTTTCGCGATGGCGTCGACGTCGGTCGGAGACAGGACATGAACCAAGTAGGGATTCAAGCCCGCCGCCCGGAACGTCTGGCCGATCTCGTCATAAACGGGTGCTCCAAACCCTCTGCTGCCGCTCAAGATCAGAACGGCCGGGCAGATTGCGCTCGCGCAACCTCCGACGCTCTCGACCAGAACCGCGCCGCTGGCTGTCGGCACAGTGAATTGCTGTCGAGTTGTTTGAGCGTTGGCCCCGACTGGAAGAAGTGAAAGGGCCAGGGCCGCGATAATAATGTTGAATGGACGCATGAACCTGTCTTGTGTGCAATCGCCGCAAAATCCTCGTTTTGAGCGACATTTGTTTTAGTGCTATTGCAAGTCGCAGAATAGGTTGTCAACGGCGGAGTAAAATCCTGCCACGCGGCGGCGCAAAAGTCGGCCACTTGTGGCGCGCGCATGAGACCGCCGGGAGGGCTTAGGCCCGAGCGGGGGTCTCATGCGCGCGTTGCGATTTTCGAAGGGCGTCAGCCGGCCTTTCGGGCGCGGCTTTGGGCGAGACGATAGCTGTCGCCGTTCATCTCGAGGATGCTGACGTGATGGGTGATGCGGTCGAGCAAAGCGCCGGTCAGGCGCTCGGACCCCAAGGTTTCCGTCCATTCGTCAAAAGGAAGGTTGCTGGTGATCAGGGTCGCGCCTCGCTCGTATCGTTGCGAGATCAGCTCGAACAGCAATTCCGCGCCGGTCTTTGACAGCGGCACGAAGCCCAGTTCATCGATGATCAACAGCTGGTAGGCGGCCATCTGCTTCTGGAACCGGATGAGACGCCGCTCGTCGCGCGCCTCCATCATCTCGCTGACCAGTGCGGCCGCTGTCGTGAACCCAACGGACAGGCCCTTCTGGCAGGCGGCCAGGCCGAGGCCGAGCGCCACATGGGTCTTGCCCGTGCCGCTGGGGCCGAGAGCGATAACGTTCTCCCTGCGCTCGATCCATTCGCAGCGCGCCAGTTCCAGCACCTGCATCCTGTTCAGCTTTGGGATGGCGGCGAAGTCGAAACTGTCGAGGCTTTTGACGACCGGGAACCTGGCCGCCTTGATGCGACGCTCGACCTTGCGACGGTCCCGTTCGATCATCTCCCGCTCGGCAAGCCGGGTGAGGTATCCGACATGATCGACGCCTTCGGTGGCGCACAGCCGGGCCAGCTTCTGGTACTCGCGCTGGAAACTCGGCAGCTTCAGGGTTTTGAGATAATGGGTGAGAAGGATCTCGGGTGCTTGGGTGTTCATGCGACTTCTCCCGCATCCGACGACAGGAGACGCATATACGCCTTCGCCGATGTCGTCTCGACCGTCGCCCTCGGCAAATACGGGTAGATGGACAGGTCCAGTCTGGGCGGCCGGCGTTCCACCCGGCACAGGATCAGATGCTTGACGGCGTCAAAGCCAATGGCGCCAAGCTGGATCGCCTGCTTCACCGCCGCATGCAGATCGGCGAGTTCGAAGCTCTCCAGCAGGCGGAGGACCTGCACGTACTCACGCCGGCCGTGTTTGGCCATGCGGCCTTCCATCAACCGGCGCAGCGTAGCGAACTCTTGCGGCAAGTCCCAGCCCTGGAGGGGCGCTGCCTGATCCAGCGAATTGATCTTCTGCTCGATCAGCGGCAGGTAATGGACAGGATCGAAGACGACGTCTTCCCGTTCCCAGCACCGAGGATGGCGGGCGATGATCTCGCCACGGCCACCAATGACCACTTCGTTGACATAGCCGCGCACCCACACATCCTGATGGCCATAGGCGACCGGGACGGAATAGTCGTTGGTCTTGTAGCGCACCAGCGACTGCGCCGTCACCTTGGCACTTGCCTGGTCGCAGGCATCAAATGGCGAGGCTGGCAAGGCGCGCATGGCAGCCAGATCGCGCCGCAAGCGCTCGCCGATCGTCTCGCTCTCGCCGCGCAGCCTGTCGCGCTGGCGCTTCCGGCACTGCTCCTCCAGAAAGGTGTTGAACGCCTCCCATGTCGCAAACTGCGGGATCGGTACCATGAAGTTGCGCCGGGCATAGCCGACGAGACCCTCGACGTTCCCCTTGTCGTTGCCCTTGCCGGGACGGCCATAGCGATCCCGGATAAGGTAGTGGGACAGGAAGCCGCTGAACAACGTCGCGCGCTTGCGGGTGCCGTCAGGCAAAATCTTCGCCACCAGGCAACGGTCGTTGTCGTAGACGATCGATTGCGGCACGGCGCCGAAGAAAGCGAACGCATGGACATGGCCATCGACCCAGGCCTCGGCCACTGCCGCCGGATAGGCCCGCACGTAGCAGCCGTCGCTGTGCGGAAGGTCGAGCACGAAGAAATGCGCCTTCTGCTCGACACCGCCGATGACCACCATCGCCTCACCGAAATCGGCCTGCGCATGGCCGGGCGGATGCGACAGCGGCACGAACACTTCCTGGCGGCGCTGATCCCGCTCGCGCATGTAATCCTTGATGATCGTATAGCCGCCAGTGAACCCGCATTCGTCTCGAAGCCGGTCAAACACCCGCTTGGCCGTATGGCGCTGCTTGCGCGGCACTTGTCTGTCTTCGTCCAGCCAGTGATCGATCGTCGAGACAAACGCATCCAGCTTGGGCCGCCGGATCGGTGATTGTCGCTGATAGCCAGGTGGCGTCGAATAGGACAGCATCTTGGAAACGCTGTCGCGCGATATGTTGAAATGCTTTGCAGCCTGACGCCGGCTCATGCCTTCCGAGCAAGCCAGTCGAACCTTCAGATATAATTCCACGGTATAGATCCCCAGGCCCTCCTGCGCTCATTGCAGAAGAGAAATAGGTGGCCGACTTTTACGCCGCCCGAAGCGGGACAATCCCGCCGCTACCGTGGTCTAATTTTGCACCGCCGCTCTCATAGGTAGATTTGCAACAACAGCAATCGGTAGGTCAGCCCAAGTCGGCCTCGGAAAATGATAATCAGCGTCGCAACTCCCGATCGGCGAACGTCCTCGGAGCTCCAGAAGGTCACCGCGTGTCAGAGGTCGAAACACTACCATTCCATCCCGCTACCGCAACGAATGGCGATCCCGCAACGTAACAAGATTGCAATTTCGAGAGCGTGAATCAAACAAAAGAGATGGAACCGTAGCTCCTTGTATGTTGATGCGAGACCCCAACGGAACGAAATGGTGAGAAGCATCGTGCTCTCATCGCATCGGCTGAAAAATAACGCTAAAGTTTAGGCAGCTATCCCGACACAAACAAGGAATTGAATTTCAGCGTAGTTCGGCATATAAATCTTGTGTCCAGCTCCCATATTGTGAGCTTCGACCATCGCTGAACGCTCTTTGCAATCCTTGGACCTGGAAAGGGGATCGGGTTGAATAGCGCTGACCATCATGTGTATCTCTCCATTAGAGAGCAAATCTTCGATGGCAGACTTCCAGCAAACTCGTTCATCCACATTCAGAGCTTAGCCACATTCCATAAAGTTAGCGCGCTTCCAGTCAGAGAAGCGTTAATCCGTCTCTCGGCGGAAGACCTGGTGGAATACAACAGATCGAGAGGCTTTATGCCCTCCCTGATTAGCTTGAATACGCTGGTCGACAGTTATGACATAATTTACCACATCTATCAGCTCAATTTGAGAATAAATATAGCAACGAAGCCGGCAGACAATCTACCCGATGATGAAATTATCATGAGCATCGCCGAAGACGAAAACATTACGGCTAGATCTGTTGATGAAGCTTTGGAGCTTTTTGCGTCTCGACTGCTGAGGGAGCACTTCTATGGTTGCTTTCTTAGAGAGCTGAGGCGCACCCGGCCCTTTCGATTCCAAACTTTTCAACTGAGGGACGATATCGCTTTGATCGCGGAATATATCCGCGACATGAAGGCGATGGTTATAAATCGCGAGTACGCAAAGATATACAGAACAAACAGAGATTTTCAAAGGGCCAATATTTCCAAACTGAAAGATAGATACCACTTATTTGTAGAAAACACCCGGAAGAGCCAAGTATATAATACAATTATATCATGATTATATTTGTTTAATTTCATTAAAATATAGGGATGGCGCTTCTTCCTCTGAGAATCGTGTGTCAAAATCTCCTAGCCACTGAAAAGGTCAGTGAAAAGGAGGAAAGATATGACCCAGACGCAAATCCCGGGCGAGCAGGCTGTTGCCATGCCACCCCCATCAACCGTTACCTCCCCGGAGAAAGTCAGTTCCGGAGCAATCGCCAGCGGCCATGCACAGGTTGTTCCCGGTTACGTCGAAGATGCAAGGCGGCGCGCCGAAATGGCAGATCGCTTCACGCTCGAACCGATCCTCGCCCGCTATTGCAAGGAAGAAGGGCTTTCGATGGAGATCGCGAAGGATCATCGACGCGAAATGTTGCGCTTTCTCGCGCTTTGCGGGACAGCGACACAGCACGGCAAATTCTACGGGATGACCGGCGCTGTCGACGAACTTTGGCATACCTTCGTCATCTTCACCCGTGAATATGCTGCTTTCTGCGATGCCGTGGCGGGGAGGTTCCTGCATCACGTGCCGGAGGTCGAGGGCCAGATGTCCGCAAACACCTTCGAGCATTACCTCGCCTTCCTCGCCGACTACGAGGCGGTGTTCAATGAGCCGGCTCCTGCCGCCTACTGGCCGCGGCCCGAGGGCGATCCAGAGTCGGTCGCCTGTAAGGGTTGCAGCGCCTGCAGTAGCTGCGGTGGCGGAGGCTCCTGCACCGTACACTGACGACCCCATCGAGTTGAACAAATTAGGAGATGAAACGATGCTTCAAGAAGCGATCGAAGACCGCAATGCTGTCGCCAGCGCCCCGGCTGGAATGCAACCTGCTGACGCCGATGCGGCGACAAAGCAAACAGTCGGATATGCTTCAACCATCCCCGACTTTATCAAAGACGCTCGTCGGCGGACCAAAGTTGCCGAGAGCTTCGCTCTTGAGCCGATCCTTGCTCGCTATTGCAAGGAAGAAGGGCTTTCGATGGAGATCGCGAAGGATCATCGACGCGAAATGTTGCGCTTTCTCGCGCTTTGCGGGACAGCGACACAGCACGGTAAATTCTACGGAATGACCGGCGCAGTCGACGAACTGTGGCATACCTTCGTCATCTTCACTCGAGAATATGCCGCTTTCTGCGATGCCGTGGCGGGCCGGTTCCTGCACCATGTGCCGGAGGTCGAAGGCCAGATGTCAGAAGGAACCTTCGAGCACTACCTCGCCTTTCTTACTGACTACGAGGAGGTGTTCAACGAGCCGGCTCCTGCCGCCTACTGGCCGCGGCCCGACGGCGACCCGGAATCGGTAGCCTGCAGAGGGTGCAGCGGTTGCAATAGTTGCTCCGGCCAGAGCTGCACCGTCCATTAATCGCCGATGCATTCGCCGAAAGTCCACCTCGGGCGGATAGCCGAGGTGGATCGGCTGAGGAGGTTTCAAATGCATGTTCTTCTTTTTGGAAAAATTCCACCCATTCAAGGGGGAGTTTCTCGCAGCACGTGGCTAGCCGCCTGTGACTTTCTGGACGCCGGACACTCCATCGACGTCATCACCAATGCGGAGGCGATGGAATATGGGTTTCGCCAGATGACAATGGAAGCTGACGACGAGATAGAAGTCTTTCAGCAGCGAGGCGGCACAATTCATAATGTCGAGAGCATTCCAACCCAATCATATATCCCCTGGGCGCCTCCGTTTTTAACCCAGATGCTTGGTGCGGGCCTTGAAAGCATCAAGCGCAAAGTCCCTGATATAATCATCGGCTGGTACTTCGAACCTTACGGCGTCGCGGCATCATTGCTCGGAAGGATGTATAATGTCCCGGTAGTTCTGCGGCATGCAGGTAGCGATCTGGGCCGACTGCGGAATGTCTCAACCCTGGGCATCGCATATGATGCATTTCTATCGGAGGCCGCGGCCGTGATAACGGGAAAGAGCGCCCAAACCGAGACTATTTTGAAACAAGCCGGCGTCAGGGACGATGCCGTATTCAGGGCCAAGGGTAGGGCCCTGCACAGATCGTTTTGCGATCCTTCACAAGTTTTCGACTTGCCCGAGCTCGTCGCCCGGTCGGAGGAGTGGTTCTCGAATTACGGCTTCGATGACGACACCTATCAAAAGCTGATCGCATGGAATCGCGCAGGCCTGGAAAGTGATGACCCTGCGATCGGCTCATATGGGAAAATCGCGGAAGTTAAAGGCACTTACAACCTCATCGACGCAATCGACGCTCTCGCAAGCAAGGGGATCAAGGTATCTTATCGGGCATTATGGAGCGCGACGCCAAAGAGGTTCGCCCATGCGTTCAAATATCTGTCCGAAAGACAGAACATGCGAGGCCGCTCCATTGTCTTGCCGCCAGTAGCTCCATGGCGGGTGCCAGGATTTATCCGGTCGTGCTCGGCGGTGGCGTTTCTGGAAAATCGTTTCCCAATAACATTTCACACTCCACAAGTCCCGCGCGAGGTAATAGCCTGCGGATCCCCCTTAATCCTCAGTGGGGAAATCTATGAGAAGGTGTATTTTGGAAGCCAACTCGTGGATCGGGTCAACGTCCTGAAGATCGATGATCCGCAAGACGTCGCGCAATTGGAAAAAGGAATCGCCGATCTGATCGCGAGCTCCGAATTGCGGCAGTGCCTGATCCATCACAGCAAGGCGCTTTCGCGGGTCCTTGAAGCGCGAGCCCCCATTGGAGATCCTATCGTTGAAATTGCTGAAGGATTGGTTGGCAATGAATATCGCTCAGCGGCCGTCGGCTAGTTTATCAGGCTTCGATGAATCTCCAGGGCAAGTCGATCAGAAAGCGGCGGCCAAGGCATTGTTGCGTTCCATTGTGGCGCTTCAAAGCAGCCGAACGATATTCGTGTTCCTGTTTCTGAGCATTGTGCTTTCTTTCCTTGCTAGCGTCCTGCTGGCGATCTCGCCGGTTCTTTTTTCAAAAGCCGTTGACGCGCTCTCGTCGGAAAGCACGGTAACTTCGGGAGCGTTGATTTTTGTCCTGCTCTCCCTAATCGCGCTCGGCATCTCCAAATTCCTTACCGAGCAGCGCTGGCTCATCTATCAGCCCGCCGAGAACCGAATACTAAATTCGGTCCGTGAAACCTACCTTCAGCATTTGCTGAATCTTCCGGTCAGCTTTCATGTCAACCGCTCGATGGGGCGACTTGATTCAATTGTCGGCCAAGGTCTGGCCGGGATTCAAACACTCAGCGGAATGGTGTTTACCCAGCTTTCTCCGCTAATATTTGAAATCCTCATCACATCGGCCGCTGTCTTCACATTTGTTGATGCTGACATATCCGCAATAATCCTCGCTACGATTGTGTTCTACGTTCTCACACTTGTCATTGGTGCCGAATGGGCGAGCAGACGACTAAAAATGGCGTTGAATGTCTCGATTGAGGCCCAAGGCGCGGCCGGCGATGCAATATTGAACGCCGAAGGGATAAAGACACTTGTCATCGAAGATGAGATCGTCAGATCATATCGCGAACGATTGCATGATGTTCATCTGCGCTTCCGAAAATTCTACTTCAGTCGCGGCTTTCTTGGCATCACCCTATCTGCCGTTCTGCTTTGTGGATTTGCTGCCGCCCTGTGGCTGTCAGCTACGCGGGCTGTATTAGGCGAGTTGTCCGTCGGCGCTCTCGTCCTGACGAACACCTACATATTGCAGCTTTTCCGAACGATGGAAGGATTTAGTTTTTCGTACCGTGACACCAGGCAGTCCTTTGAATCTGTTAAACGGTTTCTGGAAGTTTTTGCTGAGGATAGGGATGCGGATCAGCGTTCTCTCGGTCCAGTTGATGCTCTCTCGGCGATTGACATCGACAAAGTGAGCTACAAATATCCTGATGGTCGATGGGCGCTCCGTAATGCCAGCTTGCGGGTCGAAAAAGGCAAGATTACTGCTTTGCTTGGGAAATCTGGCAGCGGAAAATCAACGCTAGTCCGTCTCGTTTTGAAGTCGTTGCCCCTAAGCGAAGGCAATATCCGCGCCAATGGCGTGGATATCAACGAGCTCAACGGTCTTGAACTTCGTCGAAAGATCGCCGTCGTCCCGCAGGATGCGGTAATGTTTCGCGAAAGCCTTGGTTTCAATATCAGCCTTTCGTCCAACCCCGATCAGAGGAAGATGGAAGCAGCCGTCAGAGCAGCCGAAATTGCCGATCTTGTTTTGGGCCTCCCTGATGGTTACGACACCGAAATAGGGGAGCGGGGTTTCAAACTATCAGGCGGCGAACGCCAACGGCTGGCGATAGCAAGAGCGATTTATCGCGACGCGGACATACTCATTTTTGACGAAGCCACCTCTGCACTGGACGAAAGAACGAAGGCTGAGATTTTGAACTTGATCAGGTCGCTGTCCGTCAGCCGGGGGATATTGCTGATAACCCATGATCAGGCGGTGGCGGCAATAGCCGACACCATAGTGGCGCTTGATCGTGAGAAGGATCAAAACAGCCTGCCGACCTGACGCGATCTCTCAATGATCCGCGTAAGTTATGCTCGCGTCAGCTCGAGCGCCTCAAGGCAGCGGGTTGCGAAATTATTCAATCCGAAACAGTCTTTGGCGCATTGCGAGACGGGCGCACTGAACTGGAAACCGTTCTCCAGTTTCTCCGCACGGGTGACGAGCTTGTCGTTTTACGTCTCGACATCCTCGGGCGATCAACGCGCGACGTGCTCAATCGGCTCCACGAACTGGACTGCAAGGGTGCGTCACTGCGGGTTCTTGAGCCGCAAGTCTCAACGGCCGGAGATGGCGGACAGCTCGTTATCACGATCCTTGGCATGGTCGCGGATATGGAGCTGCGGTTCATGAAGGATCGGCAACGACGTTGAAAGGAGCGGGCTCGACGCCCTTTACCGGCTTTCTCAAGGCGACCGGTTGGCCCCGCCCTGGCGGCGGGGCCTGCAGGTCTCAGTCGCGGTTCGGGCGGGACCAGATCAGCTGGTAGCCATCCTCACCTTCCACCTCGCTCAGCGTGGCGTAGATCGGGGCGGGGAAGCTCGGATCGTCGAGCTTGACCGAGAGGTAGTCGCGGTCGCTCTCGCTGGAGCGCTTCTGCCAGGCGGCGCCGAGTTCAACGGAGCCGGCGAAGATGCGGAACTGCGGGCCTTTGTCCGAGGGGTTCTCGATGCGGGCGATGCGAGCCTTGACGTTGAGAGCGAGGGTGCGGATCGAACCGGTGAAACCGTTTTCGGTGGAGGTGAAGGTGCCGATGGTAGCCATTGTCATATTCCTTTTTTGCTGTTTCGGGCCGCTCCATTGCGGCCTCGATGGCAGTCGCAAAGGCCGGGGACGATCGGACCGCACCCAAAGGGCCGGAACAGCGTGGAGGGGGGCGCGGAGACACTTTCTTGTTTCGCGAGGAATGGCGGCGTGAGCCGGCAGGGGATGAAAGTTTTGCAGAGCCGTTGCGGGATCAAGAGCGAGGCGAAGCCGTTCTCCGGTCAGACCTGCCCCATCGAGCCCGCCTATGGAGCCCCTCCCAAACGGAGAAGGGATATGACGATGGCGAACCGCACAGTGCAATCCCCAGCAAATGGCTCCGGCGGGTTGCAGCATCTGCCAGAGCTACTGTGAAGTTTTGCACACTCGTTGCAGACCATCGGCCAGGCTCTGCTTGCAACAATCGTCGTGTCATAAAGTTGCCAGTGACCGGCCGCCTGGAGCAAAAAGCATCAGCATGCCGTCCGTCTTCGTTGGGATCAGATGCCCGTTGATGCAGTCGCTTACGTCAGTTTCCCCGCTCGATCTGGAAGTATCACGCATTTGAACAAGATGATTATTGGCGAAGCCGCGGTGTTGTTTTATTAGCGGATTGCTCGCATCTTCAGGAGACCGTGAATGACTGATATCCCCATCCGTTGTTTTGCCGTCTCGGTTGTCGTTCTCCGTGTAGTCAACGACGAAACGAAGGTCTTGTTACTTCGTCGAAACCACACTTTGATTGGAGAGTGGTGTCAGGTAGCTGGCGCCATAGAGAGCGGCGAAAAAGCCTGGGAGGCAGCCCTCAGAGAAGTGAGGGAAGAGACGGGCTTGATCTGCGACAGCCTCTATTCGGCTGATATCTGCGAGCAATTCTATGAAGCTGATCGCGACGCTATATGTATGCTGCCTGTTTTTGTTGGGTTCGCGAACGGCGAAGCGCCCGTTGTTCTCAATGAGGAACATAGCGAATTTTGCTGGGTGCCATTTGAAACTGCGATCAGCCTGGTGCCTTTCGCAGGGCAGCGTCACGTTCTAAGACATATCCAAGCCGAGTTCGCTGAAAAACAGCCGCTTCGGCATCTTCTTATCGATATGTTGCCGCCGGCCCAGCCTGAGACATGATATAGCCGACCTCATTCGAGGTCAGCGAGATAGAGTGCGATGTCGCGAGCAAACTGCTCATCCTCAGCTTGCGCCTGAGCGATCAGGGCGGCGAGTTCGGCCTCCGCCATCGCGCGTTCGGTCTTGGTGAAATAGCAGCTCCGAAGCTCGGCGCGCAGTTCGTTGATTTGATCGAGAGTAGTCATGTTGATCGTCTCCTTTTTGATGACGTCAACGGGGCGACGTGCGCACGAAGCCCGGGTCAAGGAGCGCGAAGCGACCGCCAGCGGCGGCGAGTGGGGTGCCGGTTTTGTCGGAGCGCAGGGAACCGGAGCGGAGGCAAAATCGGGGGCCCACGCTGTCCTTTAGGCGGGCTGAGAAGCCGTAAAGTAGGACGGCAGAAAGAAGAGAACCCGCGTCACGACCAGGGACGCGACCGTACTCCGTAAGGCGCTGTCTTCTGGTGATGTCGATAACAGTAAGTACCTCCTCGATACTTTGGAGGTTTTACAGTTATTCTCGAAACCCTCACGGCACGGGCAACTCCCGCTTTGGTTTCCAGACCTTCGGAAACGGCGTTGAAAGGAGCGGGCTGGACGCCCTTTACCGGCTTTCTCAAGGCGACCGGTTGGCCCCGCCCTGGCGGCGGGGCCTGCAGGTCTCAGTCGCGGTTCGGGCGGGACCAGATCAGCTGGTAGCCATCCTCACCTTCCACCTCGCTCAGCGTGGCGTAGATCGGGGCGGGGAAGCTCGGATCGTCGAGCTTGACCGAGAGGTAGTCGCGGTCGCTCTCGCTGGAGCGCTTCTGCCAGGCGGCGCCGAGTTCAACGGAGCCGGCGAAGATGCGGAACTGCGGGCCTTTGTCCGAGGGGTTCTCGATGCGGGCGATGCGAGCCTTGACGTTGAGAGCGAGGGTGCGGATCGAACCGGTGAAACCGTTTTCGGTGGAGGTGAAGGTGCCGATGGTAGCCATTGTCATATTCCTTTTTTGCTGTTTCGGGCCGCTCCATTGCGGCCTCGATGGCAGTCGCAAAGGCCAGGGACGATCGGACCGCACCCAAAGGGCCGGAACAGCGTGGAGGGCGGCGCGGAGACACTTTCTTGTTTCGCGAGGAATGGCGGCGTGAGCCGGCAGGGGATGAAAGTTTTGCAGAGCCGTTGCGGGATCAAGAGCGAGGCGAAGCCGTTCTCCGGTCAGACCTGCCCCATCGAGCCCGCCTATGGAGCCCCTTCCAAACGGGAAAAGGAATATGACGATGGCGAACCGCCATAATGCAAATCCCCAGCAAATGGCCCGGCGGGTTGCAGCCTCTGCAAAAGCCACCGTAAAGACTTGCACACTCGTTGCAGACCATCGGCCAGGCTCCGCTTGCAACAATCGTCCTGTCGCAGAGGTGCCTGTGACCTGCCGCCTGGAGCAAAAGCATCAGGATGCCGTCCGTCTATCGTGGGGATCAAGCAATCCCGTAGGCCGAAACCCGACACCCGGCAAACGTCGTTTTTGGGGAAGCTGGTTTTGAGGATTGCCGAGGATTATCTGGCTGAGGCGAACCCGATGATTGAGCCGGCCACCGCTGAGCGAGGCGACCGGCCTTGACGCCATCCGAGGCGGAAACCTTCAGGCCACCTTCCGAGCCTCCTCCTCCACGGGCTGCAGCCCGTGGAGAAAAGTTGCCGCGCGCTGCGCATGCGCCGCCGCTTGGAAGATTGCCCGTGTGTCGTTTGCCAATACGTCGAGCCATGACTGAAGGTAGGAGGCATGGTCGGGCCGCGGCTCGAGTTCCGGTACGATCCCCAGATCGGCACATAAAAAGCAGCTGCCGAGTTCGACAAGATATCCTGACAGTCAAGCAGCAAAGCCGCTGTCGACCCAAACCGGTCATCAGCTAGCGCTGTGCAGATGCCATGAACCCAGCGGCCAGCAGGATCATTCCGCCCGCCGTTCCGTCAATCAACCTGCGCTTCTTGTCATTGAGGTGGCCACCGCCGAGACGGGACAAGGTAAGGCTCAGGATCGAGTAAACGACCGCACACCAGAACATGAACGCGAGAGACAGGCTTATGGCTTGTAAGGTCACGTTGCCCGCCTGATGGTCCATGAACTGGGGGAGGATGGCGACGTAGATCATCATACCCTTTGGGTTCAGGAGCGCCGTCAGGAAGCCCTTGGAAAGCTGGTTCTCGACCTTCCGCCCGGATACGGCGATGTCCTGAGACTGCATGGCTGATCTGATGAGCTTGTAGGCGAGGAAGAGCAGATAGGCGATACCGATCCATCTGATCGCCTCGAACAGGACGGGAGAGGCCGCGACGACGGCGGCAAGTCCAAGGGCGACCAAAAGGGAATGAACGCCATAGCCCAGCACCACGCCGAGCGTTGAGCGAAGCCCTGCTCGCGATCCCCCGGACACAGCCTGGGACGCGATGAAGAGCATGTCGGGCCAGGCGTGCAGATCAGTGGCAGAACCGTGGCGGAAAAGAGTAGGAGCAGATGTGCGTTCATATCGATGTTGTATCTGGATGCGAGCGCAATCGGGTTGCTAATGTTGCTTGCAGAGTGAATATATTGGCATTTGCTGCCAACGGAAGACAAATTTGTATGTTTCAAAAGCTCGATGAGATCGACAGGCGCATCCTGAAGGCTCTTCAACGTGACGGCAGGATGCAAAACATCGATCTGGCTAAGGAGGTCGGCTTGTCGCCTTCCCCTTGCCTTCGGCGGGTGAAGGTCTTGGAGGAGGCGGGGTCATCAAGCGATACGTCGCGGTTGTCGACCAGGCAAAGGTCGGCCTTCCCCTGTCGATGTTCTCGCGGGTCTGGCTGACGGCGCAGGATGCCGAGACGATTGACCTCTTCATCGCTGCGATGCGACGCCTACCGGAGGTGGTTGAATGCTACATCATGCTGGGGGAGAGTGACGCGCTGCTGCGCGTTGTCGTCGCCGATCTCGATGACTACCGGCGCTTTCAGTCCACGCACCTGACGCGCAAGAACGGTATTCAGTCGGTGAAGACAGACGTGCCGAGCGAGGTCATCAAGCAGACTTTTGCACTTCCGGTTTGAACGCGGAGCAAGCCCATGTCCGGTGTTGGCGCACTCCTGCCAAAACCGTGCTCGCACGAACGGGCCGAAGTGAGGTCACCTCGGCCCTATCAAGGTCAAACCCGACGAGGCGAAGCGATGTTGATCACGCCGCCATTGTCTCTACTTGGGGCTGCTGAGCGTGCATCCAATCGGCAGCCTGCTGCGCCTTGCTCGCAGCGGTGAAGATGGCCTTGGGATCGTCCTTCAGGACCTTGAGCCATGTGGCAACATAGGCGGCGTGGTCGGGGCGCGGATGATGGGCGATCCCCAAGTCAGCCAGGACAAGCCCGCTGAGAATTTCCACGCAGCATTCTTCGGCGGCGTAGGCGGCCGAACCGAAGCGCCCGGAAAGATCACGGTCGAGTCTGTGTTTTGCACCACTGGCATGGCCGGTCTCATGCAGCCAGACGCCGTAGAATGACGCGGCATCGCGAAACGAGGTGAAGGGCGGCATGAACACCGTGTCGGCCGAGGGCCGGTAATAGGCTTCCGACCCGCCGAATTCGGTCTCAACGCCCAAGTTTGCGATGAATGCTTCAGCGTGGGCGAGGCGTTCGGCCTCGGGCAGTACAGGAGTCGCTGGGCGCTCGTAGCCGTCGACCTGAGCGACGTTGAAGACGGAGAACGCACGGGCGAACATCCTCCGATGCCCGTCATCATCGTCTTGGTTCTCGGCCTGCCTGGAAGACCGGATCTCGCTCCACAGGACGACCGTGGTGGAGCGTTCGCCTTCACGCACCTGCGCGCTAGCATCCTGCCATTGCTTGTAGGTGCCCCAGAGACCATCGCCATATCCGGCGGCGAAACCTGCGGCCCAGAGCGCCAGCGTGTTTATGCCGCGATAGCGCTTGCCGGATGAGATGTTGGTCGGACGCGCGATGCTGGTGCCGTTGTGGAACCAGGGCGCACGCCATTCGCCGGCACCTTGCTCGATCGCGGCGATGATCTCGGCCGTGACGCGAGAATAGACGTCAGCGCGCTGGACGGATGCTGATGTGCTGGGCATTGGGAATCTCCGCGGCCGGCGGCGCGAGCCTCTCTCGCCCCCTCAACCGACCGCCCGACTCCGGCCTTCCTCTTCCTCTCCTGCCGCCCGTTCGGGCGGCTGTTCTTCATGTTTTGTCTTGTCATGATTGTTGCTCCTTCTCCGCCCGGGGCCTGTCCCGGCGTCGGAGCAGCGGATTGCGATGTCTCAGGCGCGGCCGTGCACTCGCAGAGCCGAAGCGCAAGCGGAGGACGGCGTCAGCCGTTGCGCGGATGCGTCGGGCATCGCGCGCTCCGAGCTCGCCGGGCGGGCCCCCGGCGCAGGAGCCCACCCGGCTCCGTTCAGGAGCCAGGTGCGGATCGGGCTTCGTCTATGCCGGCCAGGACCGCGTTCGCCCGCTCAAGATCCTGCTGAAGGATGCTTCGCTGAAGCGTGGACAGCCGCTTCTCCTTCAGCAGGTCTGCGGCTTCCTGTGCGGACCGGACCCATGCTGGCCGGTGCCTTGAGGTAATACAGGCATTTGGACAGTGGGTTGGCTGGCAGAGTGCGGTCAGCGGCCCTTTGAAACCGGTGGCCTGCTTCAGACAGACGGCCGTGCCGGGATCGAAGAAGCAATCCGCCAGCACGCCGACATGAAGGGTCCGCGCGAGGCTCGCGAACATGGTGCGCAGTCGGGCGCGATCAGCGATCATGGCCGGAAGCGGCCCGAGATCATCCGAAACGCTGTCGAGCGTCTTTGCGATCCGTGCCGCCGCAGGCCCCGACAGCCTTGCTCCGGCCTGCCGCTCGTCGAAATAGATCAACAGGTCATCGAGCTGGCCAAGGCTACGCTGGTTCTCGACTTCGGCCCGAAAGCCGGATCGGCTCGAGCCGGCATAACCTTCGAACGCCGCGACGGAAGCATGCTTGTACTGGATCATACCGGCAATGGTGCCGAAAGGACGATTGGCGATGTGCCATGCGATCGTGCGCCTAAACTGGCGCGTCGTGATCCGCCAAGGCTGATCACCAGGCCCATTCGGGACCGCCGGCGTGTCCGGGGTGGCGAAAAGATCGTTGAGGTGGTCGCGGAAGCGGTTGAGTTGGCGGACGATCTCGGCGGACAGGTGGTCCTTGCAAACAGGCCTTGCGATCAGAACGGGCCAGAGCGTCGTGAGGCCGCGGGCGGAGGCGGCCGGAAAAGACAGGCGTTCAAGAACCTCGACAGCTCTGGCGACAGGTTCGATGGTAACCCACTCGGCAGGCTCGCCCCGGCAGACTTGCCCTTATAGGCGACGGATCGAACGCAGTGGCGCATGATCATGCCATCTTTGCTTCGCGCCACGGAAAGACAGCCGCGCCGCATCGCCTGGACTTCGCAATCTCGCATGCCGGTCAGATAGGCACAAAGGATATACGCTGCTGATTGCAGCATGCGCTCTTCCGTCGCCAAGGTCCTGGCGTCGAAACGAGACCGCCAGGGCTTGCCGGTCTCTGGAAGAATGGAGACGGGCGTATTCATGCCGCCAGTCTCGACACCGAGCTCGAGCACCGCAGCTCTGATCTGGCGTGGAGCGCGTTCGTGAGTTGAATGTGCATCTTCGGCTCGGCCAGCGTGTCGATACCGATGTGCAGGTGAAGCAGGTGGGCGTTGACGGGTGGCGACAGCTCTCCTGTCTCGGGATGCCGGAGAAATATACCGTTATGGGCAGTGCCCCAGACCGGCACTCCGCGACCTTCACTGCGCAACCGACCGAAGTAGTCCTCAAGCCGCTTACGCTGCTGGCGCCGCCGGTCTTTACGTTCGAGAACGCTGTCCTGCTCGATGAGTGAGGCGCAGTGGGCTTCGAGGTTGTCCAACTCCTCGCGGGCTGCGAAGATATCGGCGGCGAACTTGGTGACATACCGGATCGACCAGGCGAGCAACGGTGAGATGATTGTCTCGGGAATGCGCGGCGTCCGGTTCTCCCGGACTTGACGATAGCCCGCGACACGCGCTGGTGATCTTCCGGTCCAAGGTTGAAACCTCAGTCCTCCGGAGGGCAGATGGTCGCGATAGAAGAAGAGATCGGCAGGTACTTCCAATAATTGCGCGACAATGACGGGCCGGCGGGCACGATCGGCACTGAGATGGCGGGCATAGCGGTCCAGAAGTGGCTGATCGACCCGGTGAAGATCGACAACACCGAGTTCATCACGCACGAAATCGAAGAAGCGCCGCGCTCGGTTGAACGCCTGCCGGACACTGCCGGGAGGAAGGATCCTGCGATGGCCAGGCAGATCGACGTTCAGCCGGGCATAGAGGAGTTCGCGCAACGCCTCGCGGACGCCCGTATCCTCAACCGAACCGAAATGCACGGTGACGTGACAGCGACGGGCGCTCTCGCGAAACACGGCCGGGCCGAGATCCCAGCTCGGATCACAGTAGCGCGACAGAGCGTCTCGATCAAAACCAGGCTTCAGCGGAGCGGTCGCGAGAACCGGGCGCTCGTAATGCCGGGAGGAAGCGGCTGGCGATAGTCCCGTCATTGGCGGGCCTCTGGCGGGAGATAGAGGGGATACACTTCCGCCTCGCGACGGGCTGCGGCAACCACACTATCAGGGAATCCTGGCAGAACCTGCCCGGCAATGCGAGCATGGGCACGTCCAAACTTCATGGCCCAGTCCGCCGCGGAGACCCGCCCGCTGCTCCTCGATAAACCGTAGGAACGCAATGATCGCCGGCAGCTTGCGCGCGGTGATGACAGCGTTACGGCATTCGAGACAGCCCCAGAACGGTTGTGGGCAAGGCTCGCCTGGGGTTCCGAACGGGCTGCGGTCAAACCTGGAGCATGCCGCCAGCCAAACGTCCTGCTCGCCACTGAGGATGCCGTCTATGTTCTCGCTCGCTTCGGGCCTCGCATCGGATTGCCGCCAGGAAGCTTCCTCCGTAGGCGCCAGAACGACCGGACCTGAAGCGGCCGCGACCTCTGAGAATGCCTCGGTAATGGTGGCTTCGTGTAGCTGTCGCAGCGAGGGGATATCCGCGTAGTGGCGAGCGGCGATCTCCGGCGTGTGGCCGATGGCGAAGCGGGTCATATGACCCTCAGTCTTCAGATACCAGAGCGCCTTGTGGGTCTTGCGCAACCTGGAAAGAAGGAGACGAAGAGGTTCACCTTTGTCATCGACGATCCCATGGCCTGCGGACCATCGGTCGACGAGCTCCTGTGGATGCTCGATACCCGCCCGGAGCTGCGTTGGCCCGGTATAGTAGTAAAGCCAAAGGCAATTGCTCGGGACAAACTGCCTGGTGAAGGCCGTGGCCTCGATCAACTTGCGGATCAAACCGCCCGGTGTTCCAGCCCCTCCATCGCGGACGCGAATGTGTTTGTGCTCGGCGCCGCGGGCCCGGCGCTTGACATAGGCAATCTCGACGGTGCCAGGTCCAGGGTTCTGGAGGCAATCGACCGTCAATGCCTTGCAGCACTCGATCTCGAGGCCAGTCTCCAATGACAGGAAGGTCAGTAGAGGCGGAATATCCATTGCGCGCAGATGGAAACGGGCGTGCAGATCCTCGGAAAGTGCCGATACCGGAAGACTACGACGCAGCCTCATGAAATAGAGCTTTTTGAAGGAGGGGTCTGCGCTGCTGAGCCTGCCGGACGCGACGATCCGGGCATTGGCCTCGTCGGTCAGTCTGCGAAGCTTGGGATAGTTGTCGTCTTCATCAAGCAGGTTGCCGATCCGCCGGAATATCTTGGCGATGTCGCCACGGGCAGCATCGCGAAGCTGCCGTGCAACGAGTGGGCTATAGGCATCACGTGGTCTGGATCGTCCGGCCGAGTGTGCGCTGGTGTAGCTCAGCCGACGACGAACACCTTCATCCAGAAGACCTGGCTGGTCGGCGTCGATCGAGCGCAAGGCAAGTATAGCTTTGGCAAGAACAACATGTCGGTGGATCGGAGACATCCCGCCAGCCTCGAGGAAATCTTCATACCCATTAATATCATGAATACGCAGACCGGCTGGCGTGGTTGCCGTGGAGTGCTCGCGCAGGTATTCGAAAAACCGAAGGTACGCCGAGAGATGCTGCTTAATCGTGCTGCGCGCGCCGAGCGGACCGCCGAGCTCGGACTGCCGGCGTAGAGCTCCTGCAAACGCGAGGGCGATGGGTCTCGGATGCTCGCCGAAGATCAACTTCGACGGTCCCGCCATAGCGCGCCTCGATGTTGAAGCGCAGACCCAGCACCGGATTGCTGGCGTGTGGAGGAACAACGCCATCGGCTGGCTCAAAGCGAACCGCAGTTCCCTTGCGTGGGCGCCCCCTCATAGCATGGCCTCCGAGGGGAGCAGTCCCAGGAGTTCTTCAACAGCCGCATCGACGGTATCGGCGCGCGTCGCGATGTGGTCCAAGTAAATATATGTTGTCGTCAGGCTGGCATGGCCCAGAAGCCGTTGCACCTGCTGGAGAGGATCGCCAAGAACTTGCCGATATCCCTCCATCGCCCCGGCAGGCAAGGCAGCATCGCGGAGGCGGTGCTGAATGAGCATCGCCAGCATTGTGAACGGCGAAGGTGTGACGGAGCTGGTGCGGGCTGATGCTGATATCGAAACCGAAGGATCTGCACCGGCTGGAGGCACGCGCGAAAGCGACTTCCCATGAGTTCGGCTGCACCGGCAAGCCGATCTCCGAAAGCCATAATATCGCCGGTTCGCTCGGTGTGCCCTCGCTGTCGCAAATAATGATCCGACCGCGTTCCTCCGGGTTGAGCAGGTCGAGTACGATATCGCCGCCATCAAGCAACCGCAGCCGGGCAGCATCCCGATCCCGATGAACGAAGATCGGTCGGTCGACCGACCGCCATGCAGAGCGTTGCTGGAACTTCGTAACGGCACGAGCACGTTCGACATCGACATAGGCGCGCACCCTGCTCGAGCAGTCGAGCGGGAACAAGAATCTGGCGGCCGCGATCACCCTTGGTTTG